>CAMCNE010000024.1 GCA_945875935.1 Bordetella parapertussis | reverse complement strand
CAGCTCGTGTGCGTGTTCGTCGACCACGGCCTGCTGCGCCTCAACGAAGGCGCGATGGTCATGGAGATGTTCGCCGGCCGGCTGCACGCCCGTGTCGTGCATGTGGATGCCAGTGCACAGTTCCTTGGCCACCTCGAAGGCGTGACCGACCCCGAAGCCAAGCGCAAGATCATCGGCCGCGAGTTCGTTGAAGTGTTCCAGGCTGAGGCCAAGAAGCTCGCCTCAGCCAAGTGGCTGGCTCAAGGCACGATCTACCCTGACGTGATCGAAAGCGGCGGCAGCAAGAAGTCCACCACCATCAAGAGCCACCACAACGTGGGCGGCCTGCCCAAGACGCTGGGGCTCAAGCTGCTCGAGCCCTTGCGCGAGCTGTTCAAGGACGAGGTGCGCGAACTCGGCGTCGAGCTCGGCCTGCCGCCCGACATGGTCTACCGCCACCCCTTCCCCGGCCCCGGCCTGGGCGTGCGCATCCTCGGCGAGGTCAAAAAAGACTACGCCGACCTGCTGCGCCGCGCCGACGCCATCTTCATCGAAGAGCTGCGCAACACCCGCGACGAAGCCACCGGCAAGACCTGGTACGAACTCACCAGCCAGGCCTTCGCCGTCTTCCTGCCCGTCAAGAGCGTAGGCGTCATGGGCGACGGCCGCACCTACGAGTACGTCGTGGCCCTGCGCGCCGTGCAAACCAGCGACTTCATGACCGCCGACTGGGCCGAGTTGCCCTACAGCCTGCTCAAGAAGGTATCGAGCCGCATCATCAACGAGGTGCGCGGCATCAACCGCGTGGCGTACGACGTGTCGAGCAAGCCGCCGGCGACGATCGAGTGGGAGTGAGGGGCGAAAAAGCCCACCGAGGCCGGCTCCAACCTCGTGACGTCGGGCGGCGCGTGGGCCTCGAAATGGGCAAGGGGTGGCGCGCGAGTGCAGCCCCTCACGAAGTGTTTGGTGGTGGTTTCATCACGTACTCCAGTCTGGTTGGCGATATGCGCGGGGACGCTCCACAAGCCCTTAGCTGTAGATACGGATTTGCGCGGAAAGGTGTCGGGTCGCTACACGACGGGCGCGGGCCCGACATTCCGATAAGCCGACTGCCAAGCCGATCCGTGTCGCGATGACGACCTGAACATCTCACGGCCCAGCTAGGCTCTATTCCGGCCTTGACGAGGGGCTCCTATGCCCGCTCTTGCTGCCTCCTCGAGCAAAACGGGTCGGCGCTGCCAGTTGTACCCTTGGGCGCGATCTCGAGCGACAGGATCATCGTCACCGCCAGCGTGATCGCGGTGAAGCCCAGCGAATACGCCACCGGGATCTTGTAGACGTCGGTCAGCGGCATCTTCGCGCCGATGAACACCAGCACGATCGCCAGGCCGATCGGTGCATCTAAAAATTAATCTGTACTGACAGCGTCCGGACGATATGATGAGGCTCCTTTTTTCAAAAGGATCCACCCATGAACGCAATTACCCATTCCAAATCCGAGCGCATTGATGTGCGCGCCAGCGGGCCTGTGAAGCAGTTGCTCCAAGAGGCCGCGCGTGTGGCGCACAAGAATGTGAGCGAGTTCTTGCTGGACGCGGGCATCAATGCTGCCAATCAAACCTTGGCCGATCGAACCCGCTTTGAGCTGAGCCCCGAGAAGTGGCTTGAGTTTCAGGCGGCTCTGGACCAGCCCGTGAGCGCCAAGCCCAAGTTGCGCAAGCTGTTGCGCGAGCCGGGGCTGCTCGGTT
The DNA here is from genome assembly GCA_945875935.1 of Bordetella parapertussis. Lineage (GTDB taxonomy): Bacteria > Pseudomonadota > Gammaproteobacteria > Burkholderiales > Burkholderiaceae_C > PBB1. Next base: position 24,514 of record CAMCNE010000024.1, on the reverse strand, counting down.
GAATTCGAAGATTTGCGAGCCCATCCGCAAGCTGGTCGGTTCGGATGTCGTTGAGTCGTTCGACTGCGGGCAGCCCGCGCTGAATCAGTTCTTGCAGCGCTTCGCGCTGGTCAATCAAAACTCCAACAGTTCACAGACCTATGTGAGCTGCAGTGCAGGCTCGGTGGTCGGCTTCTACAGCCCGACCGTGGGCTGCGTCGAGCCCGCATCGGCGGCTCCCCGAGTGGTCAAAGGCATACCCAAACATCCCATCCCCGTGATGATCCTGGCCAGGCTTGCCGTGGATCTACCGCATCAAGGAATCGGTCTTGGCAAAGCTTTGCTCAAGGATGCTTTGATGCGCACGGCACAGGCTGCAGACATTGCGGGAATTCGAGCGCTGCTGGTTCACGCCAAGGACGAGCCGGCTCGGCAGTGGTACTTGAACTGGGAGTTCGAGCCGAGCCCATCCGATCCGTTTCACCTTTTCCTCTTGATGAAAGATCTCAAGGCCATCGTCGGCAAGCGCTGAATCTTGTGGGGGCGATGTATGCGTGTGACGGTAAAAATAGTGGGAAATAAACCATTCATGACAAGGACTTAAGTCATTTGATGGCGCCGCATTTCGCAGCCGATTTCATAGGAACGGCAGCGCTTGCAACCGCTTCTGATGGTCACCGCGCAAGTCGATACACCTCGATAGACCGCGAAAGGTGGGGCTCAAAGGCTCGCCGACAGCCGTCGATAGATGCCGATAGATCCTGAGATCGAGTTTTGAGGCTCAAATCAGATTGACGGTAAAAGTGACGGTAAAAAGTGCGGAGTCGGTTGCCGATCCCCTGTAAATCAACAGGTTAGAAGGCTTGTTGATGATCGAGTGGGAGTAGGGGTCTTTCGAGGACTATCGGTATCTATCGAGATTGATCGGGAGAGTCGGCTGCCATTCCGGTCTGTCTTCTGGGATACGGATTTCCGCTCAAAAGCGTCGGGTCGCATGCAGGGCCAGCCCCTAAGTCGACACGAACATCTGCGTGTGGCGCAGTCCTGCGTTCGATTTCTGAGACGGCAATGCGCTCGAATGTCAGCACGTCGTCTGGCGTGCTGGATTCAGAAACTCCAGTAGCTCGGAGCTTCCGGCTCCGGTGCGTCCAAGATCGGATCGCTGCGTCGCACGAGCGGATCGAGCCAGTCCGCCTTGGCCTTGGCCCACTCGAGCCACTGCTGCTTCTCGGGCGTGAGCTCATCGTCGTAGCGTGCTCGATCCTCGACGGCGGCGATGAACTCCCGCAAGCGGTTCGCGCGCTGAAGCCGGCTCGCGTCGCGAAACAGGGCGCGCAGTTGGCGACGCTCCTCGTTGCGCTCGCGGACTTGCGTTTCGTATCGGGCACGCGCTTCCTCGTAGGTCCGTCGGCGGCGCTCCTCTTCTTCTTCCTTCGCGCGTTTCGCTTCGGCTAGGCCGACGATGGCAGCGACGATGCCGCTCAGTCGCGAGTCGATGAGGCTGCGTTCCGTGTCGTTCCACTTCCGTGACGGCCACGATCCCACCGCGAGAGTCAGGCGTCCGGTGGGGTGCCAATCGAACTGCGGGATGTTCGGATACTCTGCCCGGGCACCCACGCGAAAGGAGTGGTAGTACCGGTCGCGCGCCTGCACCTCAGAGCGGGTCGGCGTGTGGCTGGTTTCGTTGAGGCCCAAGGCCTTTGGAGTGACCCGATGCTTCTCGAGATTCCAGCCAAGACTGAAGATGAGCCGCGGTTTTTGGTGATCGGTCAAATTGAAGGGAAGCATTGGTCGGCGGTCATTACCTACCGTGGGTCCAGTGTCCGATTGATATCCGTGCGTCGCGCACGCACAGAAGAGGTGGCGTTTTATGAAAGCTAAAAAGTTCGAGCAACAGTTTGACGACGGCGTCGACATCACGGCCTCGTTGGACTTGTCTAAAGCCAAGCGCGTGCTGCAGGAGCAGAGGCGTGTGAATGTCGACTTCCCAACCTGGATGATTGACTCACTGGATCGTGAAGCCAGCAAGTTGGGGGTTACGAGGCAATCTGTCATCAAGGTATGGCTTGCTGAGCGTCTTGAGGCGACCAGGTCTAACTTGCCGCTCCAACGCAAGCGCTCAGGTGCCGCGCACCGCTGAGCTTCTCGTTGAGCGAGTGCTTGTCCCTTGGCCTGTCGACTGCTCATGCTTGAATGCGGCTATTGATGAACGTTTGCACTGACGAGCCCCTGGTCGCGTCCTTACACTGAACTGCGTCATCCGCCCTTTGCCGTTGGCGCAGCAACTCGGCTTGCGACCCGGCGAGCGCGCCCCTTGAATACCGTCGCCGTCTAGCCTCACTTCTACCAAGGAACAACCATGACCAGCCCGATGTATACCTTCGCCGTTCCCGTCTTCAAGCAAATGCTGCTGGCGCTCAAAGCCGTACTGGCGCAGGCGAGTACGCACGCCTCGACCCAGTCGATTGAGCCCGACGCCTTGCTGCAGGCGCGCCTGTATCCGGACATGTTTGCGTTGGTCAAGCAGGTGCAGATCGCAGCCGACTTTGCGCGTGGGGTGTCGGCACGCCTGGCGGGTGTCGAGGTCCCCACCCAAGAGGGACAAGAAAAGAGCTTTGCTGATCTTGACGTCCTATTGACCCAGACGGTGAGTTTTCTGGATGGCCTGAGCGCATCGCAGTTCGAAGGCAGCGAGAGCAAAGAGATCATCTTGCGTCCCGGTACACCCAAGGAGAAGAGGCTGACCGGTCAAACCTATCTGGCCAACTACGGCCTGCCGCAGTTTTTCTTCCACATCACCACGGCGTATGCCATCCTGCGTCACAACGGGCTCGCCATCGGCAAGCGTGACTACATGGGCGCGTACTGACTCGCGTTCGATGCCGTAAGCGCTGGTCTGCGGGCCGAGACAGCACCCGCCCGGACGGCCTCGCGTCAGACCCAGCCTTGGCGCCATAGGCTGGCGTCGGTCAGCTCACGCCAGTGCAGCAAATACACCTGCTTGGAATGCACGGCTTCCAGTTCGACCTGCTCGACGCGCATCGACGGCAGCTCGGGCTCGATGACCCGCACCACCACAAAATGCTTCTCGCGATTGCGCGGCGTCACCGCCGTCCACTTCGTCAGCAGGAGCTTTTTCGAGCTCAGCGGGTTCATTGGCTTGCCGTGTTTGGGCATCAGAATTCGTCGAACCCGCCCATGTCGAAGTCGTCCGCACCGCCGTCGCTGGCATCAGCCAAATCAGTATCGGCGTTCGCCGAGCTGCCATCGGCTGCGGCTTCAGCTCCGGCAACATCCGTATCGTTGAGGAACGACTGAGCAATTGCGCTGCCGATGACGACTCCAGCCATGCTGGCCAGAAACGAGCCTGCCAGCGTACCGCCCATCCCGCCCATCGCGCCGCCCTGGCCGCTCATGCCACCGAAGCTCCGCTCTAGCGTGCCCGGCTGGCGGATCTCGGCCCGTGTCGCGAGCCTTGCCAACGATTGCGGATCGTCCCTTAGGGTGCCGTGCGCAGCAGAACGCTCGGCTTCGGGCAAATCAGCTGAGAGTCGTTGCAGCAGCAGCGTTCGCTGATCCGGCGTCAGCTTGGCGAAGGCTTCGGCGTGCGCCTGTTCCAGGGTGTGTGGCGGCGCAGTCTGCAGCATGTAGCGGTAGCGGCCGATCGCCTGCTCGTCTGCAGACAGCGATGCGTGGCCAGGTGACGGCGACTGCTGTGACTGAGCGGAGTCGCGGCGCCCGAATAATTCGTCGAGTAGTCCCATGCTGTCCCCTTGAGTTTTCCAGCTTTAAACGGGCAGGCGGCGCTTGCCCAAACCTTGCATTCGACGCGGCTGCAGCGAACGAAGTTCCTTTTTGTGCCGGCTACTCGCTTTGCTGCCTGTGCATCGTGTTCGGCTCCAGCGCCGGCAACCTGGTGTCACCGCGGCCGCCGGCCAACGTCGCAGCAGGGGCAGACTGGCCAATGCCAGCTGCACACCGCGCAGCCTCGGCCAGGCGGTGGATCCCGCTGGCGCCCGGAATGTGGTGTTCACTTGCACGGCCATGCTTGCGCTCTGTCTTGCGGGCCGGACACTTTGCGTTGTTGCGCAGCTGGCGCTTCACCTCGCTTGCATCGGGTTGGTGTGGACACTACAGTTTGAAGAGCAAAAGTTAGCGGAGCCATTGATGAAAGCTGCTGTGCTGCACCAGTACAACGAGACGCTCACGGGCGACTCGTTTGTGAGCTACGAAGACGTGCCCGACCCGAAGATAGAGAGCCCCACCGACGTCATCGTGTGCATTGGTGGTGCTGGGGTGTGTCGTACTGACCTGCACGTGGTCGAAGGCATCTGGCGCAGCAAGGTTGACATCAAGCTTCCTTACATCATGGGTCATGAGAACGCCGGCTGGATTGAGGCCGTGGGTTCGGCTGTGACCGGCCTCAAGGTGGGTGACCCGGTCATCTGCCACCCGCTGGTGACCAGCGGTCATTGCCTGGCTTGCCGACGCGGCGCTGACATGCAGGCCGAGGAAAGCAGCTTTCCTGGCATCAACGCCAACGGCGGGTATGCCGAATACCTGCGCACGGGTCAGCGCTCGCTGATCAAGCTGCCGAAGACGCTCGCGCCGAAGGACGTCGCCCCCTACACCGATGCCGGGCTGACTGCGTATCGCGCGGCCAAGAAGGCGTCGCGCCATCTCTTGCCTGGCGAGTACGCCGTGGTCATCGGCTCTGGCGGTCTGGGCCACATCGGCATTCAGGTGCTGGCTGCGCTGTGTGCCGCAGAGATCATCGTCGTTGACAGCAGCGACATGGCGCTGCAACTCGCCAAGGAGTGCGGAGCCCATCATTTGGTCAAGGCCGACGGCACCGAGGTGGACCAAGTCCTTGCACTCACCGGCGGCAAGGGCGCCCAGGCGGTGATCGACTTCGTCGGCGAGGGCCAGGCCATCGCCATGGGTCTGGCGATGACGGGCAACGCTGGCAGCTACTACATCGTCGGCTACGGCGGCAAGATCGATATTCCGGCGCTGGACTTGATCACCACGGAAAAAAACATCATCGCCTGCCTGGTCGGTACCTATCCGGAACTGGTCGAGTTGATGTCGCTGGCCGATCGTGGCCTGGTGCATCTGGCCACGCGCGAGTACAGGCTCAAAGACGCCAACCAGGCGCTGCTCGATCTGCATCACGGCAAGGTCAAGGGCCGTGCGGTGTTGATTCCCTGATCGCGACTGGATTGGCAGCCTGAAGGATCTGGCCGCACGCGCGCGTTTGCTCATGCGTGTCGATCGAGCAGCGAGGACTGCATGGCCGCAGCGGGCTGCTTGTCGCCCCTGAAAATCTCAACATGCTGAATCGGCTCGCCACACTTGAAGAGATCGAGCAAGCCGTTTGGCTTGAGCTTCGCCGTGCCTCGCATGACAAACACCATGAGTGGCGCACGCCGGTTCTGGCCACTGTCGATCGCAGCGATGCCGCTGGTGTGTGGCCCGATGCACGCACGGTGGTGCTGCGTGAAGTCGACATCAACGCGAAAGAACTGGTGATCTACAGCGACTCGCGCACCGCCAAGGCGCAGCAGCTGTCGCGCCACCCAGCGGCCGTGTTGGTGTTCTGGTCCACACGCCTAGGTTGGCAACTGCGGTGCCGGGCAGGCTGCCTCATCGAGACCGATGGCCCCGCAGTGTCTTCACGCTGGCAACGCATTCGCCAGTCGGCGTCGGCAAGGGATTACCTGTCGGCACTGGCTCCCGGCACCCCACTCGAAGCGACGTCTAACGGGCCAGCTCAGCGCGAGTCGTTTGCCGCAGTGACAGCGCGCATTGAACACATCGACTGGCTCGAACTGCACCGCGACGGACACCGTCGCGCGGTGTTCGGCAAGCCAGCAGCGCACTGGGTTCAGCCCTGATTCAATAGCCAGCTCGACAGACCCGCACGACGCCTCGTTCCATGGCACGCCGCAATTCACAGAACGACATCCAGGACCTCGGCGATCTGAGCCGACTGGGCGACATCGTCATCGACGCGCGGCTTGGCGATGTCGTGATTTGTCCGTTGTGCGACCGCGTGATTCCACCGGCACAACGCGACGCGCACCACCTTGTTCCCAAGAGCAAGGGCGGGCGGCAAACCAAGTTCTTGCATCGCGTGTGTCACCGCCAAGTGCATGCGCTGCTCACCGAAACCGAGTTGGCGCGTCAGTACGCGACCGTGGAGGCCTTGCTGGGGCACCGTGAGCTCCAGACCTTCGTGGCTTGGGTGAAAACCAAGCCAGCCGAGTTCTGCGTTCCTACGAGCAAGAGCACGCGGGTACGCAAGGGGCGGCGCTAGGTGTCTGAGCGTTCGGTCTGAAGCGATGCTGGTGCTGCCGCCGGGCCACGTCCTTATCATCTCGCATGGCAAAGCCAACCCACACCCTCGACGTTGCCGACGTGTCCCGGGTTATCGAGATGGCTTGGGAAGACCGTACGCCCTTTGAAGCCATCAAGACCCAGTTTGCGCTGGACGAAGCTGCGGTCATTGCGCTTATGCGCCAGCAACTGAAGCCGGGGTCATTTCGGCTGTGGCGTGACCGCGTGCAAGGCCGCAAGACGAAGCACGCGGCCACGCAGCCTGCCTCCCTGCAAAGCGACCACCGGCACCAAGCGCGTCACCGCACGCCACAACGCTGAACCGGCAGCACGCCTTTTCCAAAAATGAACGTCGCCCGACACACGCGCAACGTCGCAGCACTTGCCGGCGCTGCAGCCGTGTGAGGAAAGACGCCACCAGGGGCACGCCGGGCCTTGGCGACCAAAGGTCAACCCCTTCCCATGAATGACAGTTTGTTGATTGCCGGCGGTGGCATCGGCGGCTTGGCGTGTGCCTTGGCCATGAGTCGTGCCGGGCGTGCGGTGACAGTTCTCGAGCAGGCCGGCGACTTCACCGAGGTCGGGGCTGGAATCCAGTTGGGGCCGAACGCCATGCGGGTGCTGGCCGACTGGGGCTGCGACCGGGCCGTGAAGGCTGTGGCCACCTGTCCCGACGACCTGCGCGTGCGCGATGCCCACGGCGGACGCGAACTCGGCCACCTTCGCCTGGGCCGGGCGGCGCTGGCGCGTTACGGGCACCCCCACGCCTGCATTCACCGCGCCGACTTGCATCGGCTGCTGCTCGAGGCCGTGCAGTTGCAAACGCCCGCGACGCTTCGCCTGCGGGCCCGCGTGGAGGCTTTCGATGTGCAGGCGGATGTCGTTCGGGTGGCGCTCGACGAAGGCCGCTCGCTGTTCGGCGCGGCGTTGATCGGCTGCGATGGGCTTTGGAGCCGGGTGCGAGAGCGGCTGCTTGATGCCACCCCGGCGCGGCTCAGCGGCCACCTCGCCTATCGCGGGCTCATCCCAGCCGAGCGGCTTGCGCACGGGTTGCGCAGCAACTCGGTGCAGGTCTGGCTGGGCGCGGGCACGCACGTTGTCAGCTATCCCGTGCGCGGCGGCGAGTGGATCAACGTGGTGGCCGTGGTTCATGGCCGCCTGGGTCAAGGTCACGGCGGTGACGACCCGCGGCGCTGGTCACAGGACGCTCGTGTAGATGACCTGCTCGCCGCCAGCGGACCGCTCGCGAGTGACCTGCATGCCCTCATCGACGCGTGTCCCGGGTGGACGCTGTGGGCCTTGCACGACCGCCCCGAGCTGCGAGCCCCGTGCGAACTGGCGTGTGGGCCGGTGGCGTTGCTTGGCGACGCGGCCCACCCCATGCGCCCTTATCTCTCGCAAGGCGCTGGCATGGCGCTGGAGGACGCGTGGACCCTCGGTCTCTTGGCTGACCGTGACCAAGCGAATACAGATTGGGCGGCGCTGTTTGCACGGTATTCAGCACACCGCTGGGTCCGTAACGCACGCGTGCAGCGCAGCTCACTGAACAACGGTCGCGCGTACCACGCTCGCGGTCCGCTGCGCTGGGGCCGCAATGTGGCCATGAAGCTGCTCGGCGAGCGATTGTTGGCCAACCATTGGCTTTACAGCGGCCCACCTCGCCCGCCAGTGCTGCCCTGAGGTCCGGTGGCCTGCCGTGATCGATGCAGATCGCAGCAGCGCAGCGCCGTAAGTTGCGAATCGATGGGTGGGCTTGTTCCATGCAACCGGCCGCGACGTGGCGCACTTGAAATTTGAAGCGGCGCAGAAAACTTCAACCGATCGACAGCAGCCGTTCGTGAGCGGTGCGGTGCATGCCCTTCGGCGGCTTTCGATGGGCCCCGAGCTTCGCTTGGACGCTTTGCTGTCGCAGCACGGCTACTGCCAAAGGGGTGACGAACGAGGAAGGGTCGTGGTCACTGCCGGGCAGATCCGAACGGTGCGGTGAAGGTCGGGGGCCAGCCGGCTGGCGCTGTCGCTGGGGTGCCGGCATGCGGCGGCGCAGCCGGGCGCGAGGCTTCAGTCAAGGCGGGTTCGTCTAGCCACGGCGATGGCCAGCCCAGCAGTGCGCTGGCGCGGTCGGCGCGCTCACGCAGGTCGGCGCGGTCACGGCCGCCCAAGTGGACGATGCCGTAGCGGTGGCTGCCGGTCCATTTGAAGTCGCGCGCCAGGCCATGGCCCTGCTTGGGGAAACAAAACAGCAGGCCGTCGGGAAAATGCACGGAGAAGGCCTGGCTGGCGGCCAGGCTGGGCATCACCGGCACGACCGACGGGTCGAAGCTGCGGTAAACCAAGCTCGCCGCAGCGCCGGCTGTTGGCACGCTGCGCGGCACCGCCAGCGGGTCGTCGCCGAGCGCCAGTGCCAAGGCCATCGCGTGGGCGTCGACACCCAGCACGCGCTGGTACAGGTCGGCGAACTGCGAGGCCAGCCGCGGGTTGCACTCGATCACGCTCAGCCTGTCGCTCACCGGGTCGTGGAAGAACTCGAGGTTGAAAAACCCGTGCCGGTAACCGATGGCCCCCAGGAAGCGGCGTGCCACGTCGAGCGCGCGCTGTTGCACTTGCGGCGCCAGGCGACTTGGAACGTCCCAGCGCATGAAGGCTTGGGTGCCCGGCACCATGATCGCGTCGACCACGCTGAGCGCATGCACCGCGCCGTCCTGCACCCAGCCGTCGAGGTTGTACTGCGCCACCTGCGGCGCCACCGGCTCTTCGAGCAACAGCCGGTGTGCGCTGCCGGCCTGCGGCAGGCGGGCACAGCAGACCCGATCGAACGGCTCGACCAAGCGGCGGATGACCCACAGCTCGCGGTGGCCGAAGCGGGTGTGGGCGTGCAGCTCGGCGCGGCTTTCGACGCGGCGCGCCAGCACAGAGAACGCCGCCTTCACCGGCTTGGCGAAGCGGGGGTAGGCCAAACCATCGGGGATCGTCTGTCCATAAGCGACCGGCAGCTCGGCGCAGTCCAGGTTGGCCTCGGGCGCCACCTGCTGCAGCACGCGGCGAGCGTGCAGCTTGTGCTGCGCCGCCAGGATGCTCTCCGGCGTGGCGCCGGGCAGGGCCAGCCGCTCGGCCACCAGCGCGGCGGCCAGCGCGCCGAACTGCTCGTGGTGAGACAGCACTGCACGCCAACCCAGCCGGCGGCCGCGTGCCGCCTGCCGGTCGGCAAAGCGTTCGAGGTCGAAGCCGATCAGCGCGGTGTTGCTCGGAAATCCGAACAGGTCGAAACCGGCGTGGTCGAAGCGCGCGGCGCCGGTCTGGGCCAGACGGTCGAACGCCTGACGGTCCCAGTCGTAGGCGAACAGCCAGCCAGCGCGTGGGGTCGAGGACATCGGCGCTGTCACGGCACACGTCGATTTCGACCTGGCGCTGCCCGGCGTCAACCCGGCCAGGCGCCAGCTGAGTGCGGGACGGTCTTTCATCGCGTCAGTCCTCGGCGCGCGCCGTAGCTCAGCGCATCCACAAGCGCCACCAGCAGCAGCATCGCGCCGAGGATGGTGGCCGTCTTGCCCATGTGGAACAAGCCCATGTGAAACGCCAGCAACTGGCCCAGCCCGCCCGCGCCGACGACACCCAGCACCGCGGCGGCGCGGATGTTGTTCTCCCAGCGGTACAGCGTGTAGCTCATCAGCTGCGGCAGCACCTGCGGCAGCGTTGCGTACAGGAACAGTCGGCCGTTACCCACGCCCTGCGCACGCAGGGCCGCGGCCGGCCCGGGTGGCGCGTTCTCCAGGCTCTCGGCGAACAGCCGTCCGAGCACGCCGGTGGTGTGCGCAGCCAGCGCCAGCGTGCCGGCAAAGGGGCCGAGTCCGGCGGAGATGAGCAGCAGCGCGGCCCAGACCAGTTCGGGAACGGCGCGCAGCGCGTTCAGAAGCAGCCGCGTCGGCGCCCGTGCCCGGGCCGCATCGGTTTCGTGAATACGGCTGGCCGGCAACGCCAGCAACAGGCCTGCGGCGGCGGCCAGCGCTGTGCCCAACGCCGACATGGCCAGTGTCTCCCAAGCGCCCAGCAGCACCTTGCGCAAAAAGGCCGGCGAGGTGTCGGGCGGGAAGAATTCGGCCAGGAAGCGCCCCATGCTGCGAAGCGCGTCGAGTGACAGGAACTCGCCCCACTGCAGCTGCAGTGTCCAAAAGCTGGCCAGCACCAGCAGCAGCACCGCCGCCACGAACCAGCATGCCTGGCAGCGCGCGTTGAACAGCGGCGGTGGCAGCCGGTAAGGCGCGTTGGCCGCGGGCGTGCGTTGCCGTTCGAAGGTCATGCCAATGCCCTGCGCAAAACGGCGCTGACATGGTCTGCCAGCGCGACCAGCATCACGAACACGGCCAGCATGGTCAGCACCTCGCCGCCGTTGAACATCTTCATCGAGTTGTCCATTTGCTGGCCCAGCCCGCCGGCACCCACGAAGCCCAGCACCACCGAGCTGCGGATGGCGCATTCCCAGCGGTACACGGTGTAGCTGGTCAGCTCGCCGGCGTTCTGCGGTAACAGGCCGTAGAAGAAGGCCTGAACACGCGAGCTGCCGTTGCGCAGCAGCGTCTCGGTGGCATGCGTCTCGCCGCTCTCCAGGATTTCGCCGTACACCTTGCCGAGCATGCCGCCGTAGGTCAGCGCAATGGCCAGCACGCCGGCGGTGGGCCCGAGGCCGACGACACGTACGAACACCAGCGCCCACACCAGCTCGGGCACGCTGCGCAGCACGATCAGCAACCAGCGCAGCATCATGCGCAGCCAAAACGGGCCGCGCGCCATGCGCCCGGACAAGGCCGAGATCGACAGCACGCGCGTGGACAGCAGCGCCAGCGGCAGCGCCAGCAGCAGCGCCAGCGTCAATCCGGCGGTCGCGATGGCCACCGTGCGCCAGGTTTCGCGCGCCACCATGGCAAGGAACTCGGCCGAGTGCGCCGGCGGCAGGAAGCTGGCGAGGAACTGCCCGGTGACCTTCAGGTTCGAGGCTTCGAACAGGATCCAGGGGCGGAACTCGGTGGCCACGAGCATGGGCCACAACAGCACCAGGCCGGCGCCCACCCAGAACACGCGGCCGAGCCAGGCGGGGTCGCGAGTCGGCGCTTCGCGCAGGCCGAGGGTGGCGGCACCGGCGCTGCTCACGTGGCGCTCATCGGCAATGCATCACCACCGGCGGGGTCGGCTGCGGTGGTTGCTCTTCGGTGAGCGCGGTGGCGTCGGCCTGCAGCTCAAATTCGTGCTGGGCATACAGCTGGGCCAGCCGGTCGCGGTCGACTTCGGCGGCGGGCAGGTCGAAGACCAGCACGCCTTCGCGCAGGCCGACGATGCGCGGAAAGTGCGCCAGCGCTGCGTCCACCTGGTGCAGCGTGGCCACCAGCGTGACGCCGCGTTCGCGCGCCTGTTGCAGCAGCGTGGCCAGTGCCTGCTGCGCGCGTGTCGGGTCCAGCGCCGACAGCGGCTCGTCGACCAGCCACAGGCTCGCGGGGGCCAGCAGCGCGCGCGCCAAGCCCACGCGCTGGCGTTCGCCGCCGGACAGTCGGTCGACGCGCTCGAACAGCTTGTCGTCCAGGTCGAAGCGCCGCAGCGCGTCGTACGCCGCCGGAATGTCCTGCGGATAGAACAGCGAGCGCAGGCTGGCGAGCAGGCTCATCGCCGGCAGCCGGCCGGCCAGCACCGAGGTGACCACGCGCTGGCGCGGCGGCAGCGGCGGCACCTGCGGCGCCAGAAACAGCCGGCCGCGCAGACGCTGCAGATCGCGCCGTGGCAGCGCCCACGGGTCCTGCCCGTCCAGCCGCAGCATGCCCGAGCGCGGCGGTAACGCACAGGCCATGGCTTGCAAAAGCGTGGTCTTGCCGGCGCCCGATGGGCCGATCACCGCCAGCTGTTCGCCGGCGGCGACCTGCAGGTTCAGCGGCTGCAGAGCGAGCGCACCCGCCCGTGCGGCAGGGTGGCAAACGGCCACCCCGCGAAGCTCGATCTTCAAGCGGCGCGGCTCAAATCAGCCCGGAGCTGCGGCCGGCGGCTTCGATGGCTTTGTAGTTGTCGGGTGAGGTCGGGATGTAGCGTGTGGCGCGGTTCAGCTGGAGGATCTCCTTGCCCTCGGGCGTGGACGGGTCCAGGTCCAGCAGCGCTTTTTGCACCTTGTTGCGCAACTCGGCCGGCATGTCGGCGTGGACCGACCAGTTGTAGTTGTAGAAAGGCGGCGTGGTGAAGAACACGTCGACCTCATTGGTGTTGACCTTGTTTTCGGCCACAAACTTGCGCCACACCGTGATGTCCAGCGCCGCCGCATCGACCTTGCCGCTGACCACCGAGGCGATGGTCGCATCGTGCGCGCCGCTGTAGGCGACGCGCTTGAAATCCTTCTCCGGGTCGATGCCAGCGTTCAGCAGGTTGCTGCGCGGCATCAGGTGGCCCGATGTGCTGCTTTGCGAGCCGAAGCTGACCTGCTTGCCCTTCATGTCGGCCAGCGTCTTGATGCCCGAATCGGTCTTGGCGATGAACACCGACTGAAACTTGGTGTCTTCCTCGCGCTGCGCGATGGGAATGATCTTGCCGCCCGAGCGCAACTGCGCCTGCACGTAGGTGAAGCCGCCGAACCAGACCAAGTCGACCTTTTTGTTGACCAGCGCCTCGACCGCCGCCGGGTAGTCGCTGACCGGCGTGAACTCGACCTTCATGCCCAGCTTCTTTTCCAGGTAGGCGGCCAACGGGGTGAACTTGCGCACCTGTTCGGTGGCCGCTTCCTCCGGGATGGTGGTGACGCGAAGCACCTGCTGGGCATGGCTCAAGCTGGCGAACGTGAGCACGGCGCAGGTGAGCAGCGCCTTGAGGTTGCGAGAGGGGGACAGGCTGAGCATGGCAAGACCTTTGGGAGTTGGGGGGAGAGCATCGAGAGGAGCTTGGCGCGCACCGGTCGGTGCGTCATCAAATTGAACTCTAGCCGCAGGGCGCTGAGAAGGTATTTGGGTCTGGCGTTGCCCTGAACAACGCGAGGTGCATATCGCCTTCCGGAAGTGGCTGATCGGCATCGACCTGGCCAAGCCCACGTTGCAGCACGGGCGTCAGAAAAGCACCGTCAGCTTCAGCCAGCTGTCAGGCAGCCAGTGGTTGACCCGCGCCTCCAGCCACTTGTCTGCGCCGGTCAGAATCAGCAGACCCATGCCGCCCAGCAGCACAGCGAACACCGTCTTGATGCGGTCGATGTGGCCCAGCACCCAGCCCCGGGCGCGGGTGAAGCCGGCGCGCGAGGCATAGGCCACCGCGACCAGCGGAATGGCCGCGCCCACTCCGAACACGCCCAGAATCAGGCCGCCGCGCGCCACACCGCCTTCACTGGCGACCAGCGTCAGCGCCGAGGCCAGCAGCGGCCCCGAACAAGGGCTCCACACCAGGCCCAGCACCGCGCCGAGCATCAGCGCGCTGCCCAGCGAGCCGCCCGACAGCCGCGACGATGCGGCGTTGGCTCCGGTTGCCAGTGGCGTCATCCACTGGGTGAAGCGCTCGCTCCAGGCCGGCACCAGCATCACCACTGCGAAGGCCACCAACAACAACGCGCCGGCAATACGCACATGGTCGCTGTCCAGTCCCAGCGCCGGGCCGGCGGCACCGACAACCATGCCGATCGCGGCGAACGATGCGGCCATGCCGATGCCCAACGCTACTGGCGCCAGCCGGTTGGCCTGCAGCGCGCCGCCCAGCACCAGCGGCAGCAGCGGAAACACGCAGGGACTCAGCGTGGTCAGGCTGCCCGCGGCCATGCTCAGGCCGAGTTGTGCAAGCGTTACTGACATGGGAGGTCGTCCCCTTGCGCGAGTTGGCGCATGCGGGTCAGAGCGCGGACTTCAATGCGCTGCGGATCTTGTCGGGCGAAGTCTCGCCGGCCAGCCTGGCCTTCTCCTCGGTACCCTTGAAAACCACCAACGTCGACTGGGTGCGCACATTCATCGACTTGCGCAGGTCCTTTTCCTTGTCGTAGTCGGCCACCAACACGGTGATGTCGAGCCCCGGCTCGGCCACCATCTGGTTCAAAGCCTTTTCCTGCAGCTTGCAGGTGGGGCACCACTCGGCATGGAAGTGCACCGCCACCGGCTGTCCGGCCTTCTGGGCCGTGGCCAGTGCCTGCGGCGTGTACGGGACGATCGTCAGGGCCTGCGCCAGGGTGACGGCAGCGAGCAGCGACGTGGCAATCAAGGAGCGAATCCAGTGGGTCATTGCGTTTCCTGGCGGTTTGAAGGTCATGGGATGGATTGAGTGTCGGCTCTGAAGCGGTCGTTGACAAATGGCGCACGCACTTTGTCGTGCCACCGCAGTGGTTTCTTGCAGCTCACGCCGTTCAGGCGCCAGGCGGCGCGGCGTCCCAGGCCGGGTGGGACGCGCCTTGGCGCGCCGCGCTTGGCTGACGGCCCAACCTGCTGCCCGCGCGGTCCAGCAGCGCGCAACCCAAGGCGGCGGCATAGGGGATGGCCTGCAGCACCAGCACCAACAGCCAGCCGGGCAGCGCAGGGTCGCTCTGGCCTGGCTGCAGCAGCAGCGCGACGATGCACACCCCCAGGCCCAGCAGCAGGGCGGCTTCCTCGCGCACCGTGGACCATGCGACGCCGGCGCGAGCAGGCCGTGCGGCCGCCGGGCCCTTGCGCGTGACCTCGAAGACCGCACCCCGCCGGCCGAGGCCAGCGAGCACGCCGCGCGCGATGCTGTGCGACAGCGCCATGCCAGCCCAGGCTGCGCCGACGATGTCGGCCTTCGGGCAGGGAACGCGGCGCGCGTACATCAGGGGCACCAGCAGCAAGCGCGTGAAGAAAAACACCGCCAACGGCACCACGAACAATCCGATCGGCAGCCCGAACAGTTGAGGGGCCGCCAGCACGCCCAGCGTCCACCCCATCGCGGCCCCGCTGAACAGCAGGTGCAGCCCGTCGCCGATCCACGGCAGCCAGCCCGCCAGAAAGTGGTAGCGCTGGCTCGTCGTCAGGCCAGGCCGCGAGCCGGCCACAGCCCCTGCCGGCACCGCGCCCGCACGTTCCAACCCGATCAGCCCGCGCACGTGGCGCCGCAGGATCTGCATCCCGCCCTGCGCCCAGCGGCGGCGCTGCCGCTGATAAGCGCCGAAGTCGCTGGGCAGCAGCCCGGTGCCCAGCACCCGATCGACGTACACCACGCGGTAGCGCTGCTGCAACAGCCGCAGGCCGAGTTCGGTGTCCTCGCAGATGCACTCCGTAGCCCAGCCCTGCAGCGCGCGCAACGCTGAAGCCCTGACCAAGGTCATCGTGCCGTGCTGCACGACGGCGCCACGCTCGTGGCGGTGGTGCATCCCGATTCGAAAGAAGCCGTCGTACTCCCAATTCATCATGCGGTGCAGCCTGCGCGCACCCCAATCTCGGTGGGCCTGCGGGGACTGCACGGCGCCGACCCGGCCGTCGTGCAGCCAGCCGCCGAGATCGCGCAACCAGTTCTTCGCCACCAAGTAGTCGGCATCGACTACTGCAACCCACGCTGCGCTCGCGTGCGTGTGCTCAAGGGCGAAATTCAGCGCGCCGGCCTTGTAGCCGGGCCAACTCGGCAGGTGGAAGAAACGCACCTGCAAGGCGGCCTGTGCATCGCGGCGCGACCGAGCCTGTATGGCCTCGACATGGTCGCGAACCGGTTGCCAGCGCGACGCGTCGCTGGTGTTGTTGTCGACCACCAGCACCTCGAATACGGGCCAGTCCAGCTCGAGCAGGCCATTGATGGTCTCGATGACCATCTCGGGCGGCTCGTTGCAGCAGGCCAGGTGGACGCTGACGAAGGGCGCTGGCTCGTGGGACGGCAAGGGCCGCGGCGCGGCCCGCTCGCTGAGGCTGCCGTCCCAGAACAGCTCCGCAAACTCGAACACCTGGGCCAGCAAAATCGCGCCCATCAGCGCCAGCGCAGGCACCAGCCACATCAGCAGCACGACATCCCAGGTCCGCAGGTACTGGTCCAGCGGCAGCGCGGCCAGCAGGACCACGAACGACGCCACGGCCTGCAAGGCCAGCGCGAAGGTGATGCGCCCGGGCAGCCGCAGCGTGGCGAAGCGCAGCAAGAAGGGCAGCAGCGCCGCCAGCGCGATGATCGATGAAAGCGCGGCCTTGCCGAACCAATAGGGGTCGGCATAGACCGGCCCGCTGAACTCGAACTTGGGCTCGCGCCATGCGTCGCGCAGGCCCCAGAAAGCACCCACCCGGCCTTCGGTGGCACGTTTCCACGGCTGGTCCACGGCTTCCATCAGGTAGTAGTCAAGCTTCAAAGCCGCCGCGCGCGCAACGAACTCGCGCAAGAAAGCCGCCTGGTTGGCGGGCGTGGCTTCGGCCGAGCGCACGGTGTCGCCGCCACTTGGCCAGCCGATCTCGCCGATGACGACGGGCTTGTGCGGGTGCCGCTCGCGCACCATGCGGTAGCGCTGCAGCGAGTCTTCGACCGCGTCCTTGACCGACACGCCTTCCCAGTACGGCAGCAAGTGCACGGTAATGAAGTCGACATGCCGCGCCAGTTCGGGTTGATAGACCCAGACATGCCAGGGCTCGGCGGTGGACACTGGCACCGTCAAGGCAGCGCGCAGGCGATCGAGCGTCGCGTACAGCTGAGTCGGGCTCAGCTTGCGGTGCAACTGTGTCTCGTTGCCTGCGATCACGCGCTCGACGTTCCCGTGGCGGCGCACGGTCTCCATGGCGGCGCGAATTTCGCGCTCGTTCGAGTCGGCCTCCGTGTCCAACCAGACACCCAGCGCCAGCTTCAGTCCATGCTGTTGCGCCAGCGCTGGCAGCGCCGGGAACTCGCTGGCGCTGTAGGTGCGCAGCCGTTGCGTGGTGCCGGCCAGCAGCCGCATGTCGGCTTCGATCTCGGTGGTGTTCGGGTAGACCTTGCTCAGCGGGCTGTCCCAACGCTGGAAGGTGTTGTAGGCCAGCCCGCCCACGCGTGCTGGCGCATCGGGCACAGGCAACGGCGGGTTCAGCGCGCGCCAGGCCAACATGTTCAAGGCCGCCACCGAAACGGCAATCGCGACGGCCACGGCCCAACGCAGCCCACTGCGGCGCACGGTGCCCCGGTGCGGCGAGGCGTCTTCGGGGCGACGGTGCATCATCAGCTGCCGTCCCTTGCCCCGCCCCACACTTGCGCCTTGCCTTGACCCGTTCCTGCGCCGCTGAAGTCGCCCGCCGGGTGCTGGTCGTGCTGATGCTCGCACTGGCCGTGCTGGCCTTGTTGGACTGGGCAGCAGCGCGAGCGCAACCCGTCGCTGTGGGCGGGCTGGGCGAATCGAAGCTGCCCTGCGTGTCCTACGCCCCATTTCGCCGCGAGGGGCACACGCCTTTCAACGCCGCCCTGATCGTCAGCCCGGCGCAGATCGAGGCCGATCTGCGACTGCTGCGCGAGCTCACCGGCTGTGTGCGCACCTACGGCATCGACCACGGGCTCGATCAAGTGCCGGCGATTGCGCGGCGGCTGGGTCTGCGCGTGGTGCTTGGCGCCTGGATCGGCCGCGACGCCGCGGCAAATGCAGCGCAGTTGGACCGCGCCCTGGAGCTGGCTCGTGAGCATGCCGACGTGATCGACCTGCTGATGGTCGGCAACGAAGTGCTGCTGCGGCGAGAGCTGTCTGCCCAGGCCCTTGGAGTTGTGCTGGCCGATGCGAAGCAGCGATCCAGCGTGCCGATCAGCTACGCCGATGTGTGGGAGTTCTGGCTGCGTCACGGCGCTGCGTTGCGCGATCACGTTGATGTGGTGTCCGTGCACGTGCTGCCCTATTGGGAAGACGAGCCGGTGGCCATTGGCCATGCCGTGGCGCATGTGCAGGCGATCTTGGCACTGGTGCGCAAAGCCTTTCAAGCACAGCCGGTGTTTTTGGCCGAGGCTGGCTGGCCGTCTCAGGGCCGGCAGCGCGGTACCGCCGTTCCCGGCCGGCTGGAACAAACGCGCTTCGTGCGCGACATGCTGGCGCTCGAAACGCAGCCCGCAGCGGGCGGTCTGCCCGCTTTCAACCTGATCGAAGGTTTCGACCAACCCTGGAAGCGCTCGCTTGAAGGCGCGATGGGCGGCCACTGGGGCTTGTTCGATGCCCAAGGCGTGCAGCGCGTGTTGCTGGCCGGCCCGGTCGTGCCCGACCCGCAGGCGCACCAGCGCCTGTGGGCTGCCGGCGCGGGAACCGCGGTGGCGCTTTTGGCCTGGGTCGTGGCGCGGCGCCGGCAAAGCCGCGATGCGGCGGCCCGGGCGCCGCAGCTGCGGCTGCGGCTGTTGCTCTCGGCGCTGGCAGCGGCACTGGCGGGTGCGGGAATCGGCGCGCTGGCCGTGTGGCAATGGCGGGAGTTGGAGCTGTGGAGCCGCGTCCCGCTGGAGTGGGCCCGTGGCGGCAGCATGGCCGCGCTTGCACTGGCCGGTGCGGTGGCGGCCGCTGCGCAACTCAGTGTCCGCCTCGGGCAACCCTTTCACACGCCAGCGCCTGTGCGCCCTTCGCTGGGCGCCATTCGGCAAGGCGCAGCCGGGCGCGGCGCGCGCGGGCTGGCCTGGCTGCAGCTGGGGCTGCTGTTTGTCGTGGCATGGGCTGCGCTGGCGTTGGTGTTCGATGGCCGCTATCGGCCGCTGCTCTGGCCGCTGCTCGCCGCCGCAGCGGGGCTGTGGCTGGCTCTGGCGCTGCTGGGCTTGCGCTTTGATCGCAGCGCCCGCGAGGAACGGCTGCTCGCGGCAGTCTGTGGTGTCGCCGCGCCTTGGTTGCTGCTGCACGAGGGTCTGCAAAACACCGAGGCTCTCGCCCTGGGAGGTCTCTGGTTGGCTTTGGCGTGGGCAACCTGGTGGCCTCATCGAACGGGCCCGCCCGCGGTTGCGGACCGCACGCACACCAGCGCGGCCAGCAGCACGGCGGGCGCAGCGATGTCGGCGGAATAAAGCACCAAGGCCGCGCTGCCCGTGGCCATGGCCGACCCAGTGGCCCATCGCCAGCGGCTGATGACGGCCAGCACCGCCAAGCCAAGCGCAAGCAGCGCCAGGCGCTGGTCCACGAAGGCTCTCACGGTCAGCGTGCGCAGCGTGCAGGTCAGGTCGCGCCAAGGCGCGGCATCACAGGTTTGCGTGAGGCTCGCGGGCTCCACCAATCCGTAGCGCGCCCCCAGACCCAAGCCCAGACCCAGGGCCAGCACGACCAGGGCCGACGGCGCCGCCGTTGCTCGCCAGCCGTCAGCCGCGGGCTCGGTTGCGGGTGCGGCCGGCTTCATCGCTCAGGCGTGGCCACGGCCGTGTGCGCAAGGGGCGTGGGGCCCTCGACCACGCGGCCGTCAGCGCCGGCGAAGGCACGCAGCATCAGACCTGTCAGTTCGTGCATCGAACCGATGCTCGCGCGTGGCGCTTGCAGGCCAGCACTGAAGCCCAGCTCCACAAAGCGGGCGAGCAGTTGGGGATCGCGCGCGATGATGTGAACCGGCACGTCCCAGGACGCTCCCTCGCCGGTGACGTTGGCCGCTGGCTGGTGGTCGCCGATCATCACGAACACCGTGGAGCGGGCCTCGGGCTGCTGCATCAGGCCGGCAAGCCAGCGATAGTTGTAGTCAATCATGCTCACGTAGTCGCCAAACATGTCGAGCCAGTTGACGGTTTGCGCCAGAGCGCTGGCGGTTTCGGCAGCATCGAAGGGCTGTGCACTGGTGATGCGCGACCAGTCGCTTTGGTAGGGCGGCACCGGGCTGAACGGCAGATGCGTGGTGATGGTCGGAAAAAACAAAAAGCGCCTCGGCGAGCCGGGCAAGCGCGGGAACAGCTCCTCGAAGCGAGCGATTGAAAACTGGTCGGGCAGCGACCAGTAGCCCAGCGGCGGACCTCGATAGCCCAGGTCGCGGCTTTCCAGATAGTGGTCGAAACCGTAGAACGCGCGCTCGGGCCACTCCCATCGCACCGCCGGGTACAGCCCGAAGGTCTGGTAGCCCTGTTTTCGAAACAGCGAGATCAGCGTCGGGCGCTCGGTGGTCAGCAGAAGGTCGTGGCGGTTCGGGTCGCTCAGGTCGATGCCCGACAGCAGCCCCAGGTGCGACAGGTCGGACGCGCCGCCGAAGGTGGGCGCACGCACGAAAGCCGAAACCACTTGGCGGCCGCTGCTCGCGATCGCTTGTGCAAACTGCTCGCGCGAGTGGCCCAACGCGCTGAAGGCGCGCGGGTTGTCGAAGACCACGGCGCCGTAGGACTCCAGCATGAACAGGTACACGTCGGCACCGCGCAGCTCCGCCAAGACGGTGCCTGCCGGCGCAGCCAGCGCCTCATCCACGGCGCTCGATGCCGGCAGCACCGCGGCCAAGCGCGAAGGCGACAGCACCGTGGCCAGCAAGGTGGCCTGACGCCAATAGGTCGGGATCACCGGTTTGGATACCACGGGCCAGGTGGCGCGCACACCGGCCAGATTGGCCACCGCCAGCGCCGTGGCCGCAGCCGTGGCAGCCCAAGCCCAAGGCGTGCGCAGCGCGAACGGAACGGCGTCGGTGGCAGCCACGCGAATCGCGAGACGCAGCAGCCGGTACACCAGCCCAAAGAACAGCGCGACGGCCGCCAGCACGGCGCTGGTCTGCCACCACGGCAGGTCCTGAGCCGACACCCACAGAAAGCGCGGGATCTGTGCGCCGTCCCAGTACAGGTTGATTTCGCGGCCGAACAGGCTAGGCACCGTGACGTCCAAATAGCGCCCCAGCACCAGCAGCAAATAGGCCACGGTGAACAGCGCCAGCAGCGGCCGAGACAGCCGCCCGGCCCAGGCCACGACGGCAAGCAAGGCCAGCCACAGCCAGACGAATTCGGGAGCCAGGCGGGCCTCGGGAACGATGCCCGGCGTGGGCCACCAGGTGCTGAAGCTGAGCATGCCGTTCAGGAACAGCAGGGCCAACAAGACTGCTGCGCCGCGGCGCCAGCGAGACGGCGACGAGCTCGCAGTCGCGAGGCTGGAGTCCGTGCTCATGGCACGGTCAGCGGGCATCGGCAGCGCCGCCCACCAGCACCTGCGCAGAAACGGTGCCGGCAGCCACCGCCACGTCTGGCGCGCTCACGGTTTCGGGCAAGGGATTTCCCAAGCGACCGAAGGCCAGGTAGCCCATGCCGAACTGGGTGCTCGACCACTGCCACTGTGTCAGCCGTGGCGCGATGCGGTCCCATGGCGATTCGAGTTGCCCGGGTGCGCCGTTGTAGCCCCGGTTCTTCCAGTAGACCCACAGGTTCAGCGGCGCCAACCAACGCGGAAAGTACTTGATGCCGGCGATCGCCACCCTCGCACCGGGCAAGGCGGCGCCGAGCAGGCGCTCGATCGCCGCCGGTGAACGCAAGATGTCGTGGGTGTAGTGGAAGAGCAGCGCATCCACGGGCTGCGGCAGGCTCAAGGACTGCGCCGGTGCGTGCAGCAAATGCACATTGCGCCAACCGGCTGCCGCCACACGTTGGTGCGCCAGGTCCAGCATTTGCGGACTCTGGTCGAAGCCGAACACCTTGCCGGTTTCGCCGACCTGGTTGCGCAGCAGCTCCAGGCTCAAACCCGTGCCGCAGCCCACATCGAGAACGCTTTGGCCGCTGCGCAGCTGCAGCCCGGCAATAGCGCGCTCACGGATCGGCCAGGTGGGGCCGCAGGTTTGGTCGTAGGCTGCCGCACGCGTGCTGTACTTGACCAGCGATTGCGCCCGGACCGCCTCGTCGGACGCTGCGTCCTCTTTAGCGTTGTGCATGCTCTTGGGGTGCCGTGTCTTCGATACTGTTCAACGAGCTTAGCAGCCGCACGCCAAAGGCAAGAATGGCTCGCCTGCGAGCACTCGTTTGCCCCTGCCTACAGCCGGCAGCTTCGCAATCCGGCGGGCACGTCGTTGCGATGGGGCGCGTAGAAGTTGCGATAGCGCGGATCGCGCATGCGCGGCTGGGTCATGAACGAGGCACCGCGCAGCACACGACGGCTGCCGAACCAGGGCGCTGAGTAGTCGCGGTACGGATGCGCCTGGAAGCCGCCGTAGGGCTCGAAGGGGCTGGCAGTCCATTCCCAGACCTGACCCCATTCGAAAGCACCCGCCTGATCAACGGCGGCGCGTTCCCACTCGGCTTCGGTGGGCAGCCGGCGCCCGGCCCAGCGGCACCAGGCTTCGGCCTCGAAGGCCGTCAGATGGCAGGCGGGCCAGGTCGGGTCGAGTTCGCACCATTGGCCTTGGCGCCATTGCTGCCAGGAGCGGCCCGTGCGGCGGGTGTAGCGCGGCGCGACGGGTCGCTCGGCCGCGAGCCAGGTGCAGCCGGGCTCGCTCCACCAGCGTGGCTCGGTGTAGCCGCCGGCTTCGACGAAGGGCAGGTAGTCCGCCCAGCGCAGCACACGGCTGTCGATGTGGCTGGCGGGTAGCTGCTGGACGTGGGCCTGCAGTTCATTGTCGAAGGCGAAACCTCGGCCGCTGCGACCCACCGTCCAGGGGCCGGCCGCGAACGCCAGCTCGGCTCGACGCTCACCCAAAGGCGCGGGATGCCAACGCACATCGGCAATCGGCAATCCCAGGCTTTGCGCCATGCCAAGCGCAGCCTCATGGTGCATGTCTTCGTGCAGCAGGGCCAGCCGAAAAAAATACAGCGCCGCATCGTCGCCATCCGCTTGGCGCAGCAGCTCGAGCGTGCGCGCGAGCTGCGCAGCGAGATCGGCGCGCGTGGCGTCGGCACTGGGCAGTGGCAAGGCCCAGCGCGTGGCATGTGCCACTTCGCTTGAGTGGTACAGCGCGTCGGCTTGCGGCCGCACGCCACTCGCACGCAACACCTCGGGCTCGGCGTTCACGCCGGCGTTGCGCTGCGGGTTGCGAGCGATCCAGAACTCCTGGAACCAGCCGACGTGACCCAGTTCCCACAGCGGCGGATTCAGCGTCTCGCCATGCGGCACGGCGAGTCCGTGCAGCCCTCGCTCAAAGTCGGCAAAGGTGGCCAGAGTGTCTTGCCGGCTCGACCGCAGCGCGACGTCCAGCTCGGCCCAGCCGGCGTGGCGCACGGATTGCGCCGGGTCATGCGGAGAAATCATTGGCGGTAACCTAAGGCGATGAAACGCTGCGACATCGTCATCGTGACCCCGGCGCTGGCCGATGCCAACAACGGCAATTGGCAGACGGCCCGCCGTTGGGCGGACATGCTTTCACGAGCTTACCGTGTGCGGCTCACCGCCGGCTGGGATGGTGGCGACGAGGCGCTGATGATCGCGCTGCACGCACGCCGCTCGGCGGCGTCGGTGACGCGGTGGCGTGCGCTGCGACCCCGCGCTGCGCTGGTGGTGGTGCTCACCGGCACCGATCTGTACCGCGACATCGTGCACGACGCCAACGCGCAGGCTTCACTGCGCAGCGCGGATCGCCTCGTGGTGCTGAACGAACTGGGTGGCCGATGCGTTCCCGCTGGCCTGCAAGCGAAGGTTCAGGTCATCTTGCAGTCATGCGCGGCCCGCCAGACGCAGTCGAAGACGGTGCGACACCTGCGCGCCTTGATGGTGGGGCATTTGCGCGCCGAGAAATCGCCGCAGACCTACTTCGATGCAGTCAGGCGACTGGCCCACCGCGGCGATATCTTGTTTGACCATGTCGGGGCGGCTCTCGAACCCGAGCTGGGTGTCCAAGCCAGCTCGCTGATGAGCTCTTGCCCGCGCTACCGATGGCTCGGGCCCTTGCCCCATGAGAGCGCACGCCGACGCATCCAGGCGGCGCATGTGGTGGTGCATCCCAGCCGGATGGAAGGTGGGGCGCACGTGATCATCGAGGCTGTGCGCAGCGGCACGCCGGTGCTCGCTTCCCGCATCGATGGCAACGTGGGTCTGCTTGGCGAGCTCTACGAAGGCTATTTCCCCTTGGACGATGATGGCGCACTGGCCGCCCTCTTGCAGCGTTTGCGCGACGACCCGGCTATGCTCGTGCGACTGCAGCAGCAGTGCGAGGCCCGCGCCGCGTTGTTCGATCCGGCGCGCGAACGCAAGTCCCTTCTTGAGCTGAGCGCCGAGCTGCTGACATCACCAACATCGATGGATCCCCATGAACGCACCTGAGAAGCCCGCCGAACCCAGCCTGACCTCGCTGTCTCACGGCGGAGGCTGCGGCTGCAAGATCGCACCGGGCCTGCTGTCGGAAATCCTCAAGGGCATGGCGGCCATGCCAATTCCCAAGGAACTGCTGGTGGGCATCGAGACTGCCGACGATGCCGCGGTCTACCAGCTCAACGACGAGCA
>CAMCNE010000023.1 GCA_945875935.1 Bordetella parapertussis | reverse complement strand
CGCCACCAGCCACAAAAGGCACGCTGCCGCCCGCACTGCGCGCCTCATGGCGCCACGCCCTCCAGCGTGCATTGGTAGATGAGCTCGCGCTCCATCGGCCCGGCATAAAGACGCTGCACGCCCGTCAGCGAGTAAGGCTGCTGGGTGCTGCGATAAGGCGGCAGGTGCTTTGCCTCCTGGATCATCACCAGACGGGATGGCGCACCTGCGTAAACGTACAAGACGATGCGCTCGAGCTTCGCGTCGGTGCCGACCATGACCGCCTTGAAGGCAAAGCGCTCCCCGATGGCCACGGACTCCACCGGATACGGATCAGACACCGGACGCGCAACGACCGGATGCACCACACCTGCATAGCTCACTTCGCAGCGCAGCAGCGGCGCGGCCCTGGCGTTGGATGACAAGCCCGCGCACAGGCACAGGCACACGAGAGCGAAGACGGCTGGCCAACGGATCGGAATCTTTTTCAAATGAGTTCTCACGGACAGGGCGGACCGACAGGCAACGGTCGATGGTGGCGCAGGCAGCGCCGGCTTAGAGTAACCGGCGTCGTTCGCCATTCCGTGTTCGATTCAACCCACTGGGGCCACCATGATCAAACGTCTGCTTTCCACCCTTGCGCTGTTCTCGCTGGTACTCATGGCGTCACCGGCCAGAGCGGATTCGTATCAGGCCACCATCGATGTGTTCAAGGAGGCGGTGCAAAGCAGCCACTTCTTCAAGCACGCCTACGGCTACGCGGTGTTTCCCACCATCGGCAAGGGCGGCATCGGCATTGGTGGGGCGTACGGCAGCGGACGTGTCTACCGCGGTGGCGCGGCCATCGGCAAGACCTCGATGACCCAACTCACGCTGGGCTTTCAGCTTGGCGGACAGGCTTACAGCCAGATCATCTTCTTCGAAGACAAGCGCTCGCTCGATGAATTCACCAGCGGCAACTTCGAGTTTGGTGCCGAGGCCTCGGCCGTGGCGATCACGGCAGCCGCAGGCGCCAAGGCCAACACCGCGGGCAATTCGGCAGGCATCAGCGGCACCAAAGACGATGCCAAGAACGTGGGCGAGTACTACAAGGGCATGGCCACCTTCACCGTGGTCAACGGCGGGCTGATGTACGAAGCCACCATCGGCGGGCAGAAGTTCAGCTACCAGCCGAACTGATCCCGCGCCTTAGCCCAACGAGTCGTAAAGCGACTCGAACGCCTGCGTCAACTTGTGGCGCGGGTCCAGATGAATCATGGGCATCGACAGCTCGTGAGACTCCTTGATCTTGACGCTGGCGCCGAGATAGGGGGTGAGCACGGGCAGGCCTTCATCGATCAATTCCTGAACCGTGCGCTGCGGCAACGTGGCTCTGGGCTGGAACTGGTTGACCACGATGCCCTCGACCCGCAGTTCGGCGTTGTGGTCGGCCTGGATTTCCTTGACGCTCTCGAGCAACCCGTAGAGCGCGCGACGCGAGAAGTCGTCGCAGTCGAACGGGATCAGGCAGCCCTGCGCCGCGATCAGGGCTGACTGCGTGTAGAAATTCAGCGCCGGTGGCGTGTCGATCCAGATGCTGTCGTAGTCGTTCTCCAGCTCGAGCAGCGCGTCGCGCAGCTTGTAGATCTTGTGCCGGCTCTCCAGCTTGCTGTGCAACTCATCGAGCGCAGCGCTGGCACCCATCAAATGCAGGTTCTCCCAGGGCGTCTCGACGATGAAGTCGGCGGTGTCCGCACCGCGCACGCTGAACTTCAAGGTGGCATCAAAGAACTCGGCGGCTCCCGCGAACTCTTCATCGGCTTGCGCGCCCAGAAGGTAGCGGCTGGAGTTGGCCTGACGGTCGAGATCAATCACCAGCGTGCGCTGCCCCCGATGCGCCGCGATGGCCGCGAGGTTGCAGGTGATGGTTGATTTGCCGACACCGCCCTTCTGGTTGAAAACAACGCGTCGCATTTCAAATCCTCCATCGGCTGTACGGAGTTCGAATTCTGCGGCATCCCCCTTTAAACAACGGCCACTGACGCTCTTGGTGTCTTTGCCACGTTCGTGGGTATTTCTCATTGACAGCACCACCCCTCTGTATGTAAATTTTATT
The DNA here is from genome assembly GCA_945875935.1 of Bordetella parapertussis. GTDB lineage: Bacteria > Pseudomonadota > Gammaproteobacteria > Burkholderiales > Burkholderiaceae_C > PBB1. Next base: position 25,503 of record CAMCNE010000023.1, on the reverse strand, counting down.
TGACGGTAGTTTGTGTCATTTTGTATTGACACCTCGTGCTCGAGGTGTCTGAAGGTTTATGGCCATGGTGGCCATGAAGAACCCTCGTGCGGGTGAAGCACGCGTTTAAACGTCTTGCAAGGAGATCAACACCATGTCTTACAAAGACACACCAGGGCCATCCGGCCTGACCGATGCGGAATCCGAAGAGATCCACCGTCACCTGATCCAGGGGACGCAGATTTTCGGAATGATCGCCGCGCTGGCACACCTGCTGGCATTCATCTACTCCCCTTGGCTCAAGTAAGAGGACCACACCATGATTTACGGAAAAATGTGGACTGTCGTACGGCCTACCGTTGGCGTACCTATCTTCCTCGGCGCAGTTGCTGTGGGTTCGTTCTGCGTTCACCTGGCCCTCGTGTCCAACACGACCTGGGTGAGCGGCTTCCTGAACGGCGCAGCTGGCAAGGCTGCAGTCACGGCACCCGCCATGGCTGCTGCACCTGAAGCGGCTGCCGCTCAGAAGTAAGGAATCCTCTTGGGAGGATTCATGGACGTCCGGGGCCCGCAACGGCCCTGGACTCTTTCTTTGAGAAACAGGCCATTTCCCGGCTTGGTTGACGGCAAGAAGAACAAGACCTGGAAACTGGGCTCAGTCCGACTCATGCCCCACACCCAATGACTGCGGCCACTCAAAAATTCATGCGCGCCTGGGCCAGCATGGGCACGCGCTTTTTGCCTTTTGCCGACGCGGCAACCCCTGACTTGCCCCTGGGAAGATTGCTCAGGCTGTCGCTCTTTCAGGTGTCGGTCGGCATGGCGCTGGTTCTGCTTATCGGCACGCTCAACCGGGTGATGATCGTCGAGCTCAAGGTGCCCGCGGCGCTGGTGTCGACCATGATTGCCCTGCCTTTGCTCTTTGCACCTTTCAGGGCACTCATCGGATTTCGTTCGGACACCCATCGCTCTGCGCTGGGTTGGCGGCGTGTTCCCTTCATCTGGATGGGCACGCTGATCCAGTTCGGCGGGCTCGCGATCATGCCGTTTGCGTTGCTGGTGCTGTCGGGAAGTGGTCAGGCAAGTCAGGCCCCCGAATGGGTGGGGTGGCTGGGCGCGGCCATCGCATTCTTGCTGGTGGGTGCGGGCCTGCACACAACGCAAACCGTCGGTCTGGCGCTGGCCACCGATCTCGCTCCGGTCGAGTCACAGCCCAATGTGGTGGGGCTGATGTACGTGATGCTGCTGCTGGGCATGATCGTGAGCGCGCTGGTGTTCGGCGCACTGTTGGCTGATTTCAGCCCCGGACGGCTCATACAGGTGATCCAAGGCTCTGCACTTCTCACATTGATCCTCAATGTGACCGCCCTGTGGAAGCAGGAGGGACGAAACCGCTCGAGACAGCCGTACCGCCAGGACCCAAGCTTCAGGGAGTCCTGGTCTGCCTTCACCAGCGGCAACGATGCGGTCAGACGCTTGATCGCGGTAGGCTTGGGAACCATGGCGTTCAGTATGGAAGACGTGCTGCTTGAGCCCTATGGCGGTGAAATTCTTCACCTGAGCGTTGCAGCCACCACGGCTCTGACCGCAACACTGGCTCTGGGCGGGTTGGGCGGGTTTGCACTCGCATCGAACGTGCTGAATCGCGGGATGGATCCGTTTCGCATGGCCAGCATCGGCACTCAGGTTGGCGTGCCTGCCTTCGTGGCCGTGATTTGTTCGGACAGCCTGAACTCACCAGCGCTGTTTTCACTCGGGGTGTTCCTGATCGGTTTTGGTGCCGGGCTGTTTGGCCACGGCACATTGACAGCAACCATGAGGCTCGCTCCAAAGGAACAAAGCGGCCTTGCCTTGGGAGCGTGGGGCGCAGTGCAGGCCACTGCAGCCGGCATTGCGATTGCGCTTGGCGGCGTGATTCGCGATGTCGTTGCCACACAGACAGAATCAGCAACGGCGTACGCGGTGGTCTATGGCATCGAGATCGTCTTGCTGATCGGCACCATGTACGCCATGTCGCCCTTGATACGAAGAACCCCGCTGCGGCAGGTCACGGCCTGAGCGGCTTGGCGCGCACCTTCACTCGTTGAAAATCCCCCCCCCACTGAATCAACCCGTCCATCAAGGAGACAGACATGACAGTCACTCAGATTCTTTTCGTTCTTTGGTTCATCGTTGTCGGCATCTGGATCCTGAACCAGTTCAACAAGAAGTGACAGCAACAGCGGCCAGAGATCCCGGCCGTTGTCGTTTGTGGATGAGCAAATCGAACTTGCTGTGCTCACTCCTGGGGGGGCCACATGGGTTCAGGCTCATCAAGCGCCGATTCAAGGCGCGAATGGATGCTTTGCAACTCCTCGACGTAGAGCCTGGCAATGGCGCGCTGACGGTCATTCAAGGGCTTCCACAGCGTACCCGCGTCGGCCAGCTCGACCAGGGCCGTCACGTGCAACTGGAATTCGCGGTACCGCGGATGGGTCGCGATCAATGACGACAGGATCACGGTGACGCCGGCCTGCATGGCCATCAAGACCTCGATTTCCTGACGCAAAACGCGAGGGTCGGTGCTTTCCATGCGTGGCCTTTCTTGAGAAATATCTGCAGATGCCACGGACTTTGCCACGGCCAGATCAAGCGCCAAAAACAAGCCCTTTGCGTTCGAACGAGAGCGTCGTCAAAACCCGAAGCACTTCCCGTGAGAATTCGCACACAGCGACGTGAAAAACCACCCTCTCGGGTCGTACTCTTGAGCAGGAAATCGCACTAATCTTGGGTTCTCGCGCCATCGATGTTTCACCCGATTGGCGATCACTTCAGAACCAGATTCAAAGGCGTGCCGTGAGTTCCTTCAGTTCCCTTCCGCTCAGGACCTCTAGTTCACAGCAAGGCGCTCGGACCCTTCAGCAAGCGCGCATGCTCAACGCACAGCCCTTGGCCCGCGAGCAGACGACTCGGGGTCACTTCGATTCGTCGGCCGATCTCAAATTCGGTCTGGACGTCATCGAACTGCCTGGCGATGAACTGCATGCCGAGTTTCACGGCCTGTTCAGCAACCGTTAAACCACTTTTGCCCGACAACCCGGGCCTGATTTGAATCGGGGCCTTGGCGGGCTCAACGAATCACGGCAATCTGCTCGCGAACACCGCTGCGATAGGTGAATATCGTGAGAGAGGCGTTCTTGATATCGCCCTTGATGTCGAATGAGATCAAGCCGGTGACGCCCTTGTAGCCTTCGGTCGCGGCCAGCACAGGGATGTATTTCACCGGGTCTGCCGAACCTGCCTTGACCATCGCCGTTGCCAGCAACCCGACAGCGTCGTAGACATACGGGGCGTACAACTGCACCTCGACGCCGTATTTTTTCTTGAAGGCCATGCGGAAGTCGTCCATGCCTTTTTTCTGCTCGCCCTCCACGCCTCCGGCTTCAGCGCAAAACACCTTGCCATCCGCGATTGCTCCAGCGGCCAACTTCGGCAGATCGCTGGTGCACAGGCCATCGCCCCCGACGAACTTGGCATCGATGCCCAGCTGCCTCATCTGACGAATCATCGGCCCGGCCACCGCATCCATCCCACCGAAGAAGATCAGATCCGGCTTGTTCGCCTTGATGGCGGTCAGGATGGAAGTGAAGTCCGTGGCCTTGTCGGTGGTGAACTGGCGCGCAACCACCTTGCCGCCGGCTGAGATCACGCCTTTTTCAAACTCTTGAGCCACGCCCTGGCCATAGGCCGTGCGGTCATCGATGACGGCAACGGCGGTGCTGTTGAGCGTATTGACGGCGTATCGGCCCAGGGCGCCGCCCAATTGCACATCATCAGCCACCACACGAAAGGTGGTCTTGTAGCCCTGGCGGGTGAACTTGGGGTTGGTGGCCGACGGCGAGATCTGAGCAATGCCCGCATCGCTGTAAATCCGGGACGCGGGAATGGACGTGCCTGAGTTCAGATGCCCCACGACGCCATTGACCCCGGAGTCCACCAGTTTTTGCGCCACGGCGGTCGCCTGCTTTGGGTCAGCGGCATCGTCTTCGGCGAGCAAGGCGAACCTGACCTTCTTGCCGCCCATCATCAAGCCCTTGGCGTTGAGATCCTCAATCGCCATCCTTGCGCCCATCTCGTTGTCTTTGCCCAGGTGCGCGATGCTGCCGCTGGTGGGCGCAACGTGGCCGATCTTGACGATCGCCTCTTGTGCAAATGCGCCCAGAGGCAGGGCCAGGGCGGCGAAGACGGCTGCATGTCTGACGTTGATGCTCATAGAGGCTCCAGATGGATACAACTCGGGTGAATCACGAACTTGTCAAGTTGATGACACCGCAGTTTCAGGATCTCGGCGCTTGGCCAATTCTTGCGATACCGCCTGGCTCACGATGCCGCGCAGCGTCGAAGCCAGTTCATTTTTCGCGTGGGTGGCCAGTTCTTCGACTGCCCGATCCAGCACGGCAAGCATCAGCGGCGACAGGCGCTCGCTGACCATGTTGTCGATTTGTTGCTCGATCTGCTCGAGGATGCGCTGCGTGAGCTGCGCTTCGTCAACCGGGGTGAACGCCTGGGGCTGCGTGGATGTGGGAGTGATGCGCTCCTCGAGCCAGGCCTCATCGCACAAGACAGGCATCTCGTGATCAAGGATCGGCACGACATCAAGCGTCGGCGGCGGTGTAACGGCCGGCGCCCACTCGACCACTTCGGTCAGGGTGGGCACGCTGACTGGAGGCAAGGACGGTTGGATCAAACCGCTGCCTCGTGCTTGCGTGGGGTGTAGCCGCGGGCGACATATTGCTTCCACCGCAGTCGGCCTGCCTCACGGTCGACCTCGGTATCGCCCACCAACTCGATCAGCCGGTCAAAGGATGCGAAGCTCTCAGACACTGACTCACCCAGATTCACCAGCACGGCGAGATCGGTGGCACGGCTGGCATCTTCGACCAGCCAGACCGCCGAATGCTCCAGCACCGATGCGGCCACGGGCTTGTCAGCCACGCGAACGTGGGGCAAGAACCCTTCAGGCTCCAAGGCCCAGAGCTGTCGGTCCATTTCAGTCAGCACCGCAGTCGAGCCCGTCACGGCAACACGCACTCCCTTGCGATAGGCCTTGCGCAACAAGCGGCATGCGTACTGCACCCGGTCAGGCAGGTTGACATGAAACTCGACCTCGGTCATCGGCTCGTTGTCACTTGACCTGCGAGAGCACGAAGTGAGTCAGAAGTGCGACCGGACGGCCGGTGGCGCCCTTGGCTGAACCCGACTTCCAGGCGGTGCCTGCAATGTCAAGGTGCGCCCAGCGGTACTTGCCCGTGTAGCGGCGCAGGAACATGGCGGCCGTGATCGACCCGCCGGCACGCGAACCGACATTGCCCATGTCGGCGAAATTGCTCTTCAGGCCCTCGTCGTATTCGTCGTCAAGCGGCATGCGCCAGCAAGGATCCAGAGCCGCGTCGCCTGCGTTGAGCAGTTCGGCAGCCAGCGCGTCGTCGGAGGTGAACAAGCCCGAGCGGTGGTGACCGAGCGCGATCACGCAAGCTCCGGTCAAGGTGGCGACGTCCACCACGACGGCAGGCTTGAAGCGTTCGGCGTAGGTCAGCGCGTCGCAAAGAATGAGGCGGCCTTCGGCGTCCGTGTTGAGGATCTCTATGGTCTGGCCAGAAAGACTGGTGACCACATCGCCCGGCTTGACCGCCTTGCCGCTGGGCATGTTGTCGCAGGCGGGAATGATGCCGATGACGTTGAGTTTCGGCTTGATCTCAGCGACCGCGCACAGGGTGCCCAGCACGCTGGCCGCGCCACCCATGTCGAATTTCATCTCGTCCATTTCGGCTGCTGGCTTGATCGAGATGCCGCCAGTGTCGAACGTGATGCCCTTGCCCACCAGCACCACCGGCGCGCGCGACTTGGGTGCGCCCTCGTAGCGCGCCACGATGAAACGAAGCGGCTCATCGGAGCCTTGGGCCACGGCGAGAAATGCGCCCATGCCCAGCTTTTCGACAGCCTTGCGATCAAGAACTTCGACCTTGAGCCCATGGCTCTTCACCATCTTCTTGGCCTGATCGGCCAGAAAGGTCGGCGTGCAGAAGTTGCCAGGTCGGTTGGCCAGCTCCCGTGCGAGGGTCACGCCGGCTGCGATTGCGGCACCGCGCTGCAAGCCGGCGGCCACGTCTCGGGCCTGCGCCTTGACACACACCAGCGAACACACCGCCAAAGCCGATGCGGCCGGTGCACTGGGCTTGCTGTGGCGATACACATAGACCGCCTCGGCGGCCGATGTGGCCAGCACCTGAGCATGCAGCGACGTGAGCGCGGTGGTGTCGCCCATCGCCACGGCAATGTGCCGAGCGCCAGACGACTTCAGCTGTCCCAGGCCCAGCGCCACGGCAGCCTTGAAGGCCTTGAGGCCGCCGGTGGCGGCAGCTGCCACCACCATCAGGCGCGCCACCTTCATGGCGGTGGGGCGATGGACGTAGAGCGTTCGGCCGGACTTCAATTCGAAGTCCCCGGCTTTCACGGCGTCATCGATCAACGCCGCCAGCGGGGCCTCGAGAGCAGCATCAACCGCCGACCCCTGAACGATCAGGATCAAGGCATCAGCGTCGACTTTCGACAAGGATTCGGGCGATGCAACGAGGTGTCTGAAGTCCATAATCGGGCGCTCTCAAAGGGTGTTCCGATGTTATTCGATACGACCTTTGCTGCTGCTCACAGAGCCCCATGAAAACCGTCAGACGCCTCTTCTATGTCGACATCGTCTCGGCGGTTGCCTTCGTGGCATTGGCGTTCCTGTCACTGTTTTTCTTCATCGACTTCGTCGATGCCATTTCCGAGGCGGCGCGTCGCGGCTACTCAAGCCTGATCGCGGCCGCATCGTGCGTGCTCGAGATTCCGACGCACCTGTACGAACTGGCGCCGATCGCTGTGCTGATCGGCACGATCTACGCGTTGTCTCGTTTGTCGCAGTCTTCGGAATTCACCATCTTGCGCACCGGTGGCTTGGGCCCTGGGCGCGCCTTGCGGCTGCTGGCCACGCTGGGCATTGCATTCGGGGTGTTCACCTTCGTGGTGGGCGACTATGTGGCACCACTGGCCGAAACCCAACTGGCCCAGTTGAAGTCGTTCGCGCGCGGCGGGACGTCTCTCGGGCGCTCTGGGGTCTGGCTCAAGGAACGCCATGCGACCGATGACGGGGACCGCTCCTATTCGGTCCATGTATCGGGCACCGGGGCGTCGGGCGAATTGCTGGGCGTGAAGATCTTCGAATTCGATGAGCAAGGCCTGATGACGCGAACCATCGCGGCGGAGTCGGGCGTGGTCGAAGGCACGTCGCTTTGGAAGCTGTCCAACGCCCGCATCACGCAATGGGTGGCGGGCAATGCCTTGCAGCAGCCCATGATGTCGACCGAGACCCGCAGTGAATGGCTGTGGAACGGTGGCCTCTCGGCCGAGGTGGTGTCGTCGGCGCTGCTGCCTGTGGACAGCATGTCCACTTTCGAGCTCTGGCGCTACATCGCACACCTCGACACCAATGCACAAGCCATCCAAGCCTATGAAATCCAGTTCTGGAAACGTGCTTTCTATCCCTTCGCCTGCCTGGTGATGGTGGGCCTCGCGCTGCCATTCGCCTACCTGCACGCTCGCTCCGGAGGCATCAGCCTGAAGGTGTTTGGCGGGATCATGCTGGGCATCAGCTTCGTCTTGCTCAACAACCTGTCGGGCCACCTTGGATTGCTGAAGAACTGGACGCCGTGGTTGGTCGCAGCAGCACCCGGAGTGCTGTTTTTGATGATGTCGATGCTGGCGTTTGCCTGGCTGGTTCGCTTTCGATGAAAAACGCCCTACTGCTTTTTTGCCATGGAGCTCGCGACCCCAACTGGGCCAGGCCCTTCGAAGCGGTGCTGGCGCGCATTCGTGAACTCCATCCCGACATGCCCGTCGCGCTTGCCTTCCTCGAATTCATGTCGCCTGGTTTGATCGAGGCTGGCCAAACACTTGCCGCTGCGGGTTGCGACAGCGTGGAGGTGGTGCCACTTTTTCTTGGCGCCGGCGGCCATGTGAGAAAAGACCTGCCGGCCCTGATGGACACCTTGCGGCTCGCACACCCGCAGGTCTCATGGTCCGTTCAGCCTTCGATCGGCGAGTCGCCTTGGGTGATTGCCGCCATGGCAGATGCGGCACTGGCGGCCATGCAACGCGCGCGGGCAGCGGACTGACGGACATCGCCACGCATGAACCTTCATCAATTCAGATTCGTCCAGGAAGCGGTGCGGCAAAACCTCAACCTGACCGAAACAGCCAAGGCACTGTTCACATCGCAGCCTGGTGTGTCCAAGGCGATCCTTGAACTCGAAGGCGAGTTGGGGGTGGACATCTTCGCCCGTCATGGCAAGCGGTTGCGTCGGGTGACCGAACCCGGGCTTGAGGTGCTCAAGGCGATCGAAATCATCATGCGAGAGGTCAACAACCTCAAGCGCATTGGCGACGAGTTTTCCAATCAAGACGCCGGCACGCTGTCGATCGCCACGACCCACACGCAGGCTCGCTATGTGTTGCCCGAGCCGGTGGCCAGGCTGCGCAAGCGCTTTCCCAAGGTCAACGTGAGCCTGCATCAAGGCAACCCGCAGCAAGTGGCTCAGATGCTGATCGAGGAGGTGGCCGAGGTGGGGCTGGCAACCGAGTCGCTCGATCGTTTTGACGAACTGGTCACCTTGCCATGCTACGAATGGCAGCACGTCGTGGTGATGCCGGCGGGTCATCCGCTGGCGCAGCTCGAGCGCTTGACGCTGGAGCACCTGGCGCTCGAGCCGTTGATTTCCTATCACCCCACTTTCACCGGTCGCACTCGCATCGATCAGGCCTTCGAGTCGCGCAGGCTCAAGCCGAACATCGTGCTCGAAGCCATCGACTCGGATGTGATCAAGACCTACGTGAGGCTGGGTCTGGGCATCGGCATCGTGGCCGAAATGGCGGTGCGAGATGACCCGCCCGGCTCGGACCTGGTGTGGCGACCTGCGGGGCAGTTGTTCGGGCAGAACGTGGCACGCATTGCATTCAAGCGCGGCGCCTACTTGCGCAACTTCGTCTACGTGTTCGCCGAGATGGTGTCCGATCGCCTGAGCCGCGCTCTGATCACACGCGGCATCAACGGATCAACCGACGGCGAGTGACCCGCTACGTCGATATTCGCCACACCACCCAGCCGATGTCAACGGCTTCAGCCACGCGATGCGGGGTCTTGCGTCGGGGGCAGCAGCTCAAGGTTGAAGTCAACGGTCGAGTCCATTGCACTCATGACCTGATTTATGGTCTGAAGGTAGCCCGATTCTGATCCCTCAGGCTCGAGCGGCAACAAGAAGTCCACCGTATCCACAGCCGACGGCTGCGAAGCCATCGAAGCGCGCGCCAGCAGGTACAAAGACTGAAGGTCAGCCATCGCAGTCAGATCGAAAACGCCTGATTCCTCATCGCCGTGCACCATCAGCGATCCGATGAGGCGCATCGCCTGTGCTGGCTCAATCCATGCGCTTTCGATGCGCCTTGTCACCTCGGGATAGGAATCAAGTGGTCTGCCGGATGTGCGGCCGTCGGTCCAACCGGTGGGCGACGGACCGAAGCGGCGATCGAGACCCTCGCGCACGCGCTCATACGAGTCGCGGTCCTCAAGCCGCCGATAGATTTCGAGCAACTTGAGGTAGGGCCACGCGCCGCCGCCACCGACGCTACACAGTTGCTGCTCGAGCAAGGACACGGCAGAGCCATCCTGACCCAGCGCCACGAAAAACTCGGCCTGCTGCTCAAGATCGATGAGTTCATCTGCGCTCAGCCAGGGAAGTTCAGTCGCACTGACAAACGGCGCGGCCTTGGGCTTCAAGTCGATGGCAGGCTCAGCGACCGGTTCGTCTGCATAGCCACGCATGCTGTCCACGGCCGTGAGCACATCCACGGCCGTGTCCTGAACAGATGCACCCGAAGGCCAAGCCTGCGAATCATCAACGTTGGGCGGCATGCTGGCGGCCGATACCGCCTTGGCGCCGAACTGCGTCGATTCAGCCGGGCGCTGCGAATCGGCGTTCCACCAACTTGAAGTGGCCTTGTCCGCAGGAGCAGACGCCTTTTGTCTGACCATCCAGAACACGCCGGCCAGCAAAGCGATAACGACGACCCCAAGAACCCAGGCTGCAAGCAGCAAGCGATCGCTCCACTCCTGGGACTCGCGCAGGCTCAGACGCATCTGGGCGATATTCCTGTCTGCGGCTTCTGCCTGTGTCTTGAGCGAGTCCATCTGCTTTTGCATCGCCTGCAAAGCCTCGCGCTGCTGCTGCGCGGCGGCTTGAGCCTCTGAAGCGGCCAAGGCGGCCGCGCTTGCGACCGAGGCGGCCAACTCAGCCGCCGAGGCTGCCGCTTGCTCTGCAGCAGCCACCTCGGCAGACCGATCGGCCGGCTCCAGCCGCAAACGGGCGGAGCGCTTCGGCTTACTCGGGGCCTTCGCGGCGTTGACCCTTGGCTTGGCAAGCTCTAGCGCACCGGCGGCCGCGGGGGCAGACTTCACAGCGCGGCTGCGTTTGGCGGTGCGGCGAGGCTCGATTGAACGAGCCGGCTGACTGCCAGCAACCGGATCGTTACGTGATTCAGACAGCACGCGCCCGGGCTGGGCGTCCGCCCTGCCGGCCACCGACACGGGCGGTGCCACAGGCACTTCTGGAACAGCCTGCTGCGACTCAGCCAGCACCTGTACGGGCTGCGTTGGCGGATCAACGAACAACACGAACTGGCGCGTCAGCCGAGGCGGGCAGCCGGCGGCCAGAGTGACATTGACCACCGGCTCATCAACACGAACGGTGGTCGATACCCTCAGGACCCTCACCGATGAGTCAGCAGACCACTCGAGCTGCGAAATCACCGAGCCCGGCGGAACGCGGAAGTCACCCAGAAAGACCTCGGCGCTCACGCAGTCGGCAGTCAACTGCTCGGTGCCGTCCGCGGTGACCGGCACCGTGAACTCCAGCGTCTGCCCCAGCGAGGTGTGATGTGTGACTCGACCAAAGCCAATGGCAAGGGCCGATTGCGATGCAGCAAGCATCAACACACAACTGAGAAAAAACGCTGTTTTTTTGAGCATGCGCAAGGACAGATCAATGTCGAATCGACGATAGCACGCGAGCCTTGCGAGGGCTCGCGTCAGGATTCAGCCCATCCAGGCGCGGCCATGTGTTCGAGTCGGCCGCAATCTGCAGGTCAACGCCCTTGCCTGCCTGGGGTCAACGCGGCGCAGGATCCTCTGTGCCGCCGATTGGGCTGTGCGAGTGCCAGCCGGTGCTCAGCGTCGAGGGCGGCTCGGCAGGGTCCGGCTTCATCTGTGTGCTGAGGTTTGTAGCGGACTTCAGAGCCGCGTCAAAAAGCTCAAGACACTGGGTCAGCGCCGCGGGGGCGGGCTCGGCCAGCTGCATGCGCAGGTAAAGCTTGCCGCGCATCGTCATCAGCAGGAACGGTGGAGATTGCCGCAACAGGTCTTGCGAGGCTTTCAACAACTGGTCGGCGAGGCCGCCCTTGATCCATGCCAATGTGAGTTCGGGATCGGCGCCCAGCACGCAAAACTGCGCACGCAGGGCCTTGTCCCAGGACAAGTCGACCTTGGGAAACATTGCCAGCCAGCGCATCTCCTCCGGGGTGGACATGTCGAGTACGGTCTGCGCAGCCTGGGTGAAACGCTCGAAGGTTTCTCCTTCCAGCTTTTCCATCAGCGGCAGCGTCAGCAGCAACATTTGAAACCCGCCCGGCAGGTTCAGGTCCATGCGCAAACGCAACTCATAGGGCGCGATGTAGTCACGCTGGGAAGGACCCCACTCCATGCGCAAATCACAGCCGCTGGCGGTACTTTCGATGACGAAGCGAGCCTGATCCGGCGCCTTGCGAAACCGAAAGCCTGCTCGCTTGGCCCAAGACTCGACCGCAGCCAAGCCCACTTCCCCAGCGCCCCCGTGATCCGAGAACAACCAACGCTTCACCGAATCGAACATCTGGGCCCCAAAGGCTGCCTGAGGGCGGAGGTGGTGTCTGAGAGCGTGCTGAGCGTCATGACCATGTGGGATTGCCATCGGTGGCGCGGCGGACAGGAATCGAACCTGTAACCCCCAGCTTAGAAGGCTGGTGCTCTATCCGGTTGAGCTACCGCCGCCGCTGAATGTGAACCTGCCGTTTCACTCGGTGGCAAGTCATCCGAAGGATCGGGCATCAGACCCAGAAACTGCCACAGCGACTGCGGGCATTGATCTTGATTTGGTCGGGGCGGTGGGATTCGAACTCACGACCACCTGGTCCCAAACCAGGTGCGCTACCAGGCTGCGCTACGCCCCGAAGAACTTGATTCTAAGCCGCCAAATGCGAGCCAATCCGGGCTGCGATGTTTTTTGAACGCAAATTGCTGCTTCACGCACGTCGCGCAGCAAGGTGTGGTTCAGTGAGTCATCTGTGCCCAGACCTTTTCCAGACGCTTGGCACTGACGGGCTGAGGCGTGCGCAACTCTTGTGCGAACAGGCTGATTCGCAACTCCTCGAGCAGCCAGCGAAACTCGTCGAGGCGCGCGTCGCGAACGCCTTTGCGCTCGGCCACCAGACGGAGGTAGCGCTGCTCGATGGGACGCAACTCGGCCAGCCTCGCGGCATCGCGCACCGGGTCGGCACGCCACTTGTCCAGCCGCATGACCACGCCTTTCAAGTAGCGCGGCAAATGCGCCAGCTGAGCCCATGGCGTGAGCACCAGAAAACGCTTGTTCACCAGGCGCGCGAGTTGCGCCTCGATGTCATCCGACATGTCTTTGGGCACACGCGAGTCCTTGAGCTTGCGCTGCGCGGCCGAGTGATCGACAAGGATCGCCAAAGCCGTGCGCGCGACCTCATTGGCGATCAGCGTCAAGCGAGCACGCCCCTCGTCAAGACGGCGCTTGAACGCCACCGGCTCGGTGGGCAGCGGGTCGACCAGAAAGGCGCGGTCGATGGCCAGACCAATGATGAGCTCGCGCAACTCATCGGCCGAGCCCAGGCTGATGAACTGCACCGACATCTTCTGCAGGTCGGGGATGTTCTTTTCAAGGTACTTGAGCGCGTCGCGGATCTGCAGCGCGACCAGCCGCCGCATGCCCTCGCGGTGACGCATCGCGGCCACCACCGGCTCGTCAAAGACTTCGATGGCCACCGCGCTGCCGCGATCGATCAAGGCCGGAAAGCCCACCATCGTCTGGCCGCCGCGGCGCACCTCCAACAGCTCGGGCAGTTCGCCGAAAGTCCAGTCGGCGAAGAGTTCTGCGGCCGCCACACCTGAGGACTTCTGCGAGGTGCCCGTCGTGGCTGCAGGCGTTTCACGCTTGCTTTCGTCGCCATCGGGCCGCGCAACCGCCGGGTTCGGTTCGGACGCCGCGGCCGCAGGCGTTTTCAGCTGTGCCAACGCCTGAAACGCCGAGCGAGCCTGTCCACCCAGTTCGGACTTCATCGCCGACAGGTTGCGACCGGTACCCAACTGGCGACCGTGTTCGTCCACGATGCGAAAGTTCATGAACAGATGCGCGGGCAACTGCTCGGGTTTGAAGTCAGCACGTTTCACATCAAGCTGCGTCTTTTCGCGCACATGCCTGAGCAACGCGTCCACGAGGCTGCCGCCGCCAAACCCGTGGGCGTCGTTGATGGAAGCAATGAAGGTGTCGGCGTACTCTGGCAAAGGCACCAGACGAGAGCGCGGCCGCTGGTGCAGTGTCTTGACCAGCGCCAGGACCTTGTCCTTGAGCATGCCGGGCACCAGCCATTCGCAGCGCTCGTCGCTGACCTGGTTGAGCGCGTAGATAGGCACCGTGACCGTGATGCCGTCCTTGGCATCTCCGGGCTCGTGCAGATAACCCGCGGCACAGTCGACCCCGCCCAGGCGCAGCGTCTTCGGAAACGACGCCGTTGTGATGCCTGCAGCTTCATGGCGCATCAACTCATCGCGCGTGAGCAGCAGCAGCTTCGGCTGGCGCCTGATCTCGTCGCGGTACCAGCGCTCCAGCGTGGCGCCGCTGCACACATCGGCGGGCAATTGCTGGTCGTAGAAGGCGTAGATCAGCTCGTCATCGACCAGCACATCCTGCCGCCGCGACTTGTGCTCAAGCTCCTCGACCTGCGCGATGAGCTTGCGGTTGGCGCCAAGGAACGGCAGCCGGGTTTCCCACTCGCTGCCAACAAGCGCCTCGCGAATGAAGATCTCGCGCGCCTCGGCCGGATTGACCAGGCCGAAATTCACGCGGCGGTTGTTGTAGACCACGATGCCGTACAGCGTGGCGCGCTCGAGCGCGATCACCTCGGCGGCCTTCTTCTCCCAGTGCGGCTCAAGCAGCTGCGTCTTGATCACATGACCCGCAATCTGCGGCAGCCACTGCGGCTCGATGGCGGCGATGCCGCGCCCGTACAGCCGAGCCGTATCGACCAGTTCGGCGGCCATGATCCAGCGGCCGGGCTTCTTCGACAGGTTGACACCCGGGTGCCGATAGAAGCGAATGCCACGCGCGCCGAGGTACCACTCTTCGTCGTCGCTCTTGACACCGATGTTGCCGAGCAAGCCGGACAGCAGCGACAGGTGGAACTGCTCGTAGGTGGCCGGCGAGGCATTGAGCCGCCAGCCCTGCTCTGCCACCACGGTGAGCAACTGCGAGTGGATGTCGCGCCACTCGCGCACACGCCGTGGCGAGATGAAGTTCTCACGCAGCAACTGCTCTTGCTTGCGCACGCTCAGCTTGTGTTCGCCGGTGTGCTCGGATGCGCCCGCCCCTCGCGCGGCTTCGAGCCACTTCCACAGCTTGAGATCGCCCAAAAATTCCGAGCGTTCGTCATCGAATTTCTTGTGCGCTGCGTCAGCGGCCTGCTGCGCCTCAAGCGGGCGGTCGCGCACGTCTTGCACGCTCATCGCGCTGGCCACGATGAGCACTTCGGTGAGCGCCTGCCGCTCCCGCGCCTCGAGGATCATGCGCCCCACCCGCGGGTCCAGCGGCAAACGAGCGAGCGACTCGCCCATCGACGTGAGCTCGTTGAACTCGTCCACCGCACCGAGTTCGGCCAGCAACTGGTAGCCGTCGGCGATCGCGCGGCGTGGCGGCGGCTCGATGAACGGGAAATCCTCGACCAGCCCCAGGCGCAGCGACTTCATGCGCAGGATCACACCTGCCAGCGACGAACGCATGATTTCCGGATCGGTGAATCTCGGGCGACCGGCAAAGTCCTTCTCGTCGTACAGCCGGATGCAAATGCCGTTGCTGACCCGTCCGCAGCGACCCGCGCGCTGATTGGCGGCGGCCTGGCTGGTCGGCTCGATCTGCAACTGCTCGACCTTGTTGCGGTAGCTGTAGCGCTTGACCCGCGCGGTGCCCGCGTCGATCACGTACTGGATGCCGGGCACGGTGAGCGACGTTTCCGCCACGTTGGTGGCCAGCACGATGCGCCTTGCGCTGTGCGGCTCGAAGATGAGGTCTTGCTCCTGCTGGCTCAGCCGCGCAAACAGCGGCACCACCTCGACGCCCGGCGGATGGTGCCGGCGAAGGTGATCGGCCGCGTCGCGGATCTCGCGCTCGCCCGGCAAGAAAACCAGCACATCGCCGCCACTGCCCGCACCACCACTCGCCCACAACTCGTCGACCGCATCGGCGATGGCATGGTTCAGGCCGTACTCGCGGCTTTCTTCAAACGGCCGCCAGCGCTGCTCAACCGGGAACAGCCGGCCCGACACCTGTATGACTGGGGCCGGCCCCTGCTCGCTGGCAAAGTGCTGCGCGAATCGATCGGCGTCGATGGTGGCCGAGGTCACGATCACTTTCAGATCGGGACGCCGCGGCAACACTTGGCGCAAGTAGCCCAGCAGGAAGTCGATGTTCAGGCTGCGCTCGTGGGCCTCGTCGATGATGAGCGTGTCGTAATCGCGCAGCAGTGGGTCGGTCTGGGTTTCGGCGAGCAAGATGCCGTCGGTCATCAGTTTGACGGTCGCCCCGGGCGACAGCCGATCCTGAAACCGCACCTTGAAACCCACCACCTCGCCCAGCGGCGAGTTGAGCTCCTGCGCAATGCGCTTGGCCACGCTCGATGCGGCGATGCGGCGTGGCTGCGTGTGGCCTATCAACCCGCGGCCGCCGGCACCGCGTCCGCGCCCGAGCGACATCGCGATCTTCGGCAACTGCGTGGTCTTGCCAGAGCCGGTCTCGCCACACACGATCACCACCTGGTGAGCTTGAATTGCAGCGGCGATGTCATCGCGTCGCGCCGACACCGGAAGCGGCGGCGGAAAGGTGATCTCGGGAACCGGATTGGCGACGGCCAATGACCTTGCTCGCGTGGAAGTCGTCATCGGGCCTTCATGCAAAATCGATGATTATTTCAAAGCGCCTTGATGAGCCTGGTTTTCCCTCACACGTTTGTTCCCTGGTTCCGCTCGGTTGCGCCGTACATCCACGCCCACCGCGGCAAGACATTCGTGGTGGCGATCGCTGGCGAGTTGATCGCAGCGGGCAAGCTCAACACCTTCGCACAAGATCTGGCGCTGCTGCATGCCATGGGCATCAAGGTCGTGCTGGTGCATGGCTTCAGGCCCCAGGTTGAGGAGCAACTGCTGGCCAAGGGCCAGACCTCGCGATTCAGCCACGGCATGCGGGTCACGGATGCCGTGGCACTCGACTGCGCCCAGGAAGCCGCCGGGCAACTGCGCTACGAGATTGAAGCCGCGTTCTCACAAGGTCTGCCCAACACGCCCATGTCGGGCAGCCAGATCCGTGTGGTCTCGGGCAACTACATCACTGCCAAGCCCATCGGCATCGTGGACGGCGTGGACTTCATTCATACCGGAATGGTGCGCAAGATCGACGCGGTGGGAATCCGCCGCGCGGTGGACTTCGGCGCGTTGGTGATGCTGTCGCCATTCGGTTTTTCGCCCACCGGTGAGGCCTTCAATCTCAGCATGGAAGATGTCGCTGCCAGCACGGCGATTGCCCTGCAGGCCGACAAATTGATTTACGTCACCGAGGTCAAGGGAATACCTCTGGACAACGCTGATCCTCAAAGCGAAATTGATCAGGAACTCACGCTGGCGGACGCTGAAAAACTGCTGTCATCGCTGCCCAATCCACAACAACCCACGGACACAGCTTTTTATCTGCAACACGCAGTGCGCGCTAGCAAGAGTGGGGTCGACCGGGTTCACATCATTCCCTACTCGGTGGATGGTTCGGTTTTGATCGAATCATTCACACACGATGGTGTGGGCACGATGATCGTCGACGAGAAACTTGAAAGCCTGCGCGAGGCCACCTCCGATGACCTTGGCGGCGTTTTGCAGTTGATCGAGCCGTTCGAGAATGACGGCACACTGGTAAAGCGTGATCGCACTGAAATCGAGCGGGATATTGATTTCTACTCGGTGATCGAGCACGACGGCGTGATATTCGGGTGCGCTGCGCTTTACCCATACCCCGAAAAGCAAACCGGCGAGATGGCCGCGCTCACGGTCAGCGCGAATGTGCAGGGCCAAGGCGATGGCGAGCGCATCCTCAAGCGCATCGAGCAGCGCGCCAGGGCACAGGGTCTGAGCAGCATATTTGTCCTCACCACGCGAACCATGCACTGGTTCATCAAACGCGGTTTTGCACCGGTGAGTCCTGACTGGCTGCCAGAGGCACGTCAGAAAAAATACAACTGGGACCGGCGCTCGCAGGTGCTGGTCAAGACCTTGGTTTGAGGTTCGCCCGATATGCGCGCCGTCAAGACTTGCCGATCCATTCCTTGCCCCTGAATTCCGGAGATTTCCATGTCACGTAACGTCAACTGCATCCACCTGAACAAGTCTGCCGAGGGTTTGGATTACGCACCCTACCCTGGCGACCTGGGAAAGCGCATATACAACGAAGTGAGCAAAGAGGCTTGGCAATTGTGGTTAAAGCACCAGACGATGCTGGTCAATGAAAATCGCCTGAACCTTGCAGATCTGCGCGCACGGCAATATTTGGCACGTCAGATGGAGAATTTTTTCTTTGGCGGTGGTGCCGAACAACCGGCCGGATACGTGCCGCCTGCTGCGTGAACATACGTAAATCACAAAACCATTCCCACCAGATCTTTTTTGTTCGCGCCCGGTATTCAAACCACCTTTCAGATGCTCCTATAATCAAGCGCGACTTGGCGGGTTTTGTTTTCAACACATGACCGCTTGTCGAACTTCAATAATCGATGCCTGAAAGGATGAGCTCATGTCAAGCTTGAAAGATTTGCTGGATCGCAAAGCAGCACTCGAAAAAGAAATCGAGTCAACCCGCCGCGAAGAGTTGGCTGGTGCCATTGCCAAGGTCAAGGCACTGATGCAGGAATTCGGGCTGACGGTCGCTGACATCTCATCGAAGTCTTCGGTACGCCCGCCCAGCACGACCAAGGGTGGCAAGGTTGCCGCCAAGTACATCAACAAGGCCACCGGGGATTCCTGGAGCGGCCGTGGCCTTCAACCCAAGTGGCTCAGGGCCGCGCTGGAATCGGGCCGCAAGATCGAGGAATTCAAGGTCTGATACCTTTCACGCAAGCCGGGCGCGAGTGCGCCCAGCTTGGGTTTGAAGGCAGACTTCAGCGAGCGCACCCTGCCCTGCCATCAGGGGCAGTGCACCAAGTGCGCACCGCTAAACTGGCTGAGTGATCCCGCCGTCATTCATCCAGGACCTCTTGAGCCGTGTCGACATTGCCGAGATTGTCGGCAGACACGTCACGCTGAGGAAAGCGGGCGCAAACCACATGGGTTTGTGCCCCTTTCACGGCGAAAAATCCCCCAGCTTCGCCGTCAGTCCCTCTCGCCAGACTTACCACTGCTTCGGCTGCGGGGTCCACGGCAACGCCATCGGCTTCCTGATGGAGCACCTTGGCATGGGCTTCGTGGATGCCGTCAGCGACCTGTCTCAAGCCGTGGGGCTTGCGGTGCCCAAGGACGAACGCTCGCCCGAAGAACGGGAGCGTTTCGCCAAGCTCAAAGAACACCAGGTCACGCTTTCGGATGTCTTAAAGAAGGCCAGCAACCACTACCGCAAGCAGCTCAAGACGAGTGCACGTGCCATCGAGTACCTCAAGCGGCGCGGGCTCAGCGGTGAAATCGCAGCACGCTTTGCCATGGGGTATGCGCCTGAAGGATGGCGTGCGCTGGCCAGCGCCTTCGCGCACTATGACGATCCCCTGCTGGAAGAAAGCGGTCTGGTCATTTCGCAAGCAGCGGATCAAGAAGGCAGCAGCGACGTCAAGCGCTATGACCGCTTTCGCGATCGCATCATGTTTCCGATCCGGTCGGTTCAAGGCGATGTGATCGGCTTTGGCGGACGGGTGCTTGATCAGGGCGAGCCGAAGTACCTGAATTCACCCGAGACGCCCGTGTTCAGCAAGGGCCG
This sequence comes from Bordetella parapertussis, assembly GCA_945875935.1. Lineage (GTDB taxonomy): Bacteria > Pseudomonadota > Gammaproteobacteria > Burkholderiales > Burkholderiaceae_C > PBB1. The sequence continues at coordinate 6,127 of CAMCNE010000023.1, read as the reverse complement.
TGAGCTGTACGGCCTGTTTGAGGCCCGCAGCGCCATTCGCCAAAGCGGCTACGTTTTGGTGGTCGAGGGTTACATGGATGTGGTGGCACTCGCGCAACTGGGCTTTCCCAATGCGGTGGCCACACTGGGCACCGCCTGCACCGCAGAGCACGTTCAAAAACTGTTCCGCTTCACCGAATCGGTGGTTTTCAGCTTTGACGGCGATGCCGCTGGGCGACGAGCCGCCGGGCGTGCGCTCGAGGCTGCCTTGCCCCATGCGTCAGACACCCGCAGCGTGCGCTTTCTGTTTTTGCCGGCCGAGCACGACCCGGATTCCTACGTCCGAGAGTTCGGCACCGACGGCTTCGAGCAGTGTGTGCAGCAGGCTGTGCCTTTGTCTCGGCAGCTCATCAGCGTCGCGCAAGAAGGCTGCGACATGACCTCCGCAGAAGGCCGCGCCCGATTTCTCGCCATGGCGCGTCCACTGTGGTCTGCCTTGCCCGATGGCGCCTTGAAGCGGCAGCTGCTGGGCGATCTCGCGGTCGAGTCCCGGCTTGATGCCAGCGAGCTTTCGCAGATGTGGCAAGTCAGCACGAACACGCCGCGTGCGCCCAGTTCGCGCGGCGAATCGCGCTCACCGCGCCTGACTCGCAAGGTCCGCCAAGGTGCTGCCAACCATCTCGATCGCGCGCTGTGGCTGCTGATGCAGCGTCCCGAGTTGTGGTGGGAACTTGATGGCGAAGCGCACGATTTGCTGGCCGATCAGGCCGCCCCCTACGGCTCACTTTTTGGATGCCTCGAACGCACGATTCATGAGCAAGGTGCGCTGTCGCCGACATCGCTGTCTGACGAATTCGCGCTCGAAGCCCAAACCGACGCCCAAGCCCAAAGCGTCGTTGAACGCATCGCAGGGTTCCATCCGCCAGAGTCCATCACCGACCTCAAGCACCAGCTGATCTTGGTGCTCGACCACCTGCGGCTGCGCGATGTCGACAGCGAGCTCAGCTTGTTGTTTGAATCGGGAATGACATCTCCCGACATTCAAACGCGCAGCGCAGAACTGCTGCAAAGCCGAACCCGCTTGCGTGCCCGACTGGCCGAGACCACGCCTCTTCAATGGTGAAAGCGCCTTGCTGCCTCAGCCTCATCCGAAGCCAGTCCACGAAATTTGGCCCGGTATAATCCGATGCATCAGATCGCAGGCGTTCGCCAACGTTTCAGATCGCCGGGATGCTCGACGCATCCGAGCTTCAAAACTCCGGCATCTCTCGAAATCATCGGTCTGAGACCCTCGCGGGTTTTCTCTGAATCCGGCTCCATCTGCTGACAGTTCTTGAGGTTCTCTCAGCGTGACGAACACACCGGGATTTCAATGATCAACGCCTTGCCGGATGAGCACGCCGGCACCATTTCCACGGGCCGGGTCACCGACTCGCCAACCATTTGAGGACTTGCATGACCGCAAAGAAGAGCGCGCCGACGTCGGCTGTGAAGGAAGCTGGTGCAGCCAAGGCAGCTGCCAAGAAAACCGACGACTTGAACCTTGAGGTGCCAGCGGCCAAAAAGGCCGCTGCAAAGCCAGCAGCCAAGTCTGCAGACGCTGTCGTCGCCAAGCGCGGTCGCAAGCCCACCAAGGTGGCGGAAAAGAAAAAGCCCGAGGTCGTTGAAGAAGATTTCTCCGACATCGAGGCCGATCTCGAAGGCGAGCCTGAAGCCGAGGCCGAAGACGCCGGCGCCAAGACCAAGGAAAAGCCTCTGCGCATGAAGGTCTCCAAGGCCAAGGAACGTGCGCTGATGCGCGAGTTCGGGCTGGACGAAACCGCGCTGTCCGAAGAAGAAGTCGCCAAGCGCCGCCAGGAGCTCAAGACGCTCATCAAGATGGGCAAGACGCGCGGCTTCCTGACGCACCAGGAAATCAACGACCACCTGCCCGAAAAGCTCGTCGACGCTGAAATCCTCGAGGCCATCGTGTCGATGCTCAACGACATGGGCATCGCGGTGTACGAGCAGGCACCCGACGCTGCCACGCTGCTGATCGCCGGCGGTGGCACCACCACCGCGACCGAAGAAGAAGCCGAGGAAGCTGCTGAAGCTGCGCTGTCCACCGTTGATTCCGAATTCGGCCGAACGACCGATCCGGTGCGCATGTATATGCGAGAGATGGGCACCGTCGAGCTGCTCACCCGTGAAGGCGAAATCGAGATCGCCAAGCGCATTGAAGGCGGCCTGCAGGCCATGATGGTCGCGATCAGCGCATCGCCCACCACGATTGCCGAGATCCTGACCTATGCGGACCGCATCGGTGCGGGCGAGATGACCATCTCTGAGGTGGTCGACGGTTTCGTGTCCGAAGGCGAGGCCGACGACTACGTGGCCGAAGAGGACGTGGACTTCTTTGACGAGGAAGACGATGACGACGGCAACGGCGGCAGCCGCGCGCTGACCAAAAAGCTCGAAGAGTTGAAAACGCAGGCGCTGGCCAAGTTCGTCAACCTGCGCAACAACTTTGACAAGATGCGCAAGGCCTTCGAAAAAGAAGGCTACGAGTCACCCGCCTACAGCCGTGCTCAGCAGGCCATCAGCAACGAGTTGATGTCCGTGCGCTTCACCGTGAAGACGATTGAAAAGCTGTGCGGCATCCTGCGCTCGCAAGTCGACGATGTGCGCCGCTATGAGCGCGAGCTGCGCAAGATCTTGGTCGACAAGTGCGGCATGCCGCAGGACCACTTCATCAAGAACTTCCCGCCCAACATCCTGAACCTCAAGTGGGCTGAAAAAGAAGTCGCCTCCGGCAAGTCTTACAGCGCGGTGCTGGCTCGCCACCTGCCGCCGGTGCAAGAGCTGCAAAAGAAGCTGGCCGACCAGCAAGCGCGCGCCGTGGTGCCGCTCGATGATCTGAAGAAGATCAACAAGAAGATGAACGAGGGCGAAAAATCCTCGCGCGACGCCAAGAAGGAAATGATCGAGGCCAACTTGCGTCTGGTGATTTCCATCGCCAAGAAGTACACCAACCGCGGGCTGCAGTTCCTTGACCTGATCCAGGAAGGCAACATCGGCCTGATGAAGGCGGTCGACAAGTTCGAATACCGCCGCGGCTACAAGTTCTCGACCTATGCGACCTGGTGGATCCGACAAGCCATCACCCGCTCGATCGCCGATCAGGCCCGCACCATCCGCATCCCGGTGCACATGATCGAGACCATCAACAAGATGAACCGGCTGTCGCGCCAGCACTTGCAGGAGTTCGGCTTCGAGCCCGACGCGCCCACGCTGGCGCTGAAGATGGAGATCCCCGAAGACAAGATCCGCAAGATCATGAAGATCGCGAAAGAGCCGATCTCGATGGAAACACCCATCGGCGACGACGACGACTCGCATCTGGGCGACTTCATCGAAGACACCAACAACACCGCGCCGATCGATGCCGCAATGCAAGCCGGTCTGCGCGATGTGGTGAAAGACATCCTCGACAGCCTCACGCCGCGCGAGGCCAAGGTGCTGCGCATGCGTTTTGGCATCGAAATGCAATCCGACCACACGCTCGAAGAAGTCGGCAAACAGTTTGACGTCACCCGCGAGCGCATTCGCCAGATCGAAGCCAAGGCGATTCGCAAGCTCAAGCACCCGAGCCGCTCGGACAAGCTGCGCACCTACCTCGACAACCTCTGAGCCCGGTTCCCGTGCAGCCCGAAGTACCGTCACAAGATGACTCGCTCGGGCTGCACGCAAGCTGAAAGCACGCCTCACGGCCGCAGTTCCCCATGAGCCAGCCTGCCGTACGACACGTTGTGTTCGCCGACCTGCGCAGCAGCACGGGGCTGTATGAATTGCTGGGCAATGCGCACGCCGCGCAACTGGTGTCGCGCACCGTCGCCGAGCTTGGCAAGACGATTTCGGCGCACGGCGGGCTGCTGGTCAAGACGCTGGGCGATGGCCTGATGGCCATCTTTGAAAATCCGGCCATGGCACTGCGCGCAGCAGTGCAAATGCATCAGTCGCTGGCAATCATCAGCCGCGACGGGTGGCCCGACCTCTCGTCAGAGCATCAGGCGCTGCGGCTGCAGGTCGGCATGGCGTGCGGCGAAGTGGTTCAAGTCGGCGAGGACTTTTTCGGCGATGCCGTCAACATCGCCGCGCGCCTGCTCGAGCATGCCAGCGACAACGAAACACTGGTCACTTCGACGGTCGTGGAAACGCTGCCGGCACACGAGCGATTGCGATTGCGGCGTCTGGACCGACTGCAGTTGCGCGGACGGGTCGAACCGGTTGAGGTCTTCGTGCTTGAGGAGCATGACTTCACAGACCTGAGCGCCACCTTGTTCGGCAGTCTCATCCCGTCGACACAGCCCGATGGATTGCGGCTGGTCTGGCAAGACAGGGTCTGCGACTTTTCAACCGCAGACATTCCGGTGGTGATCGGCCGCAGCGAACTGTCGTCGTGCCGCATCGACGACACCCGGGTGTCTCGATCGCACGCTCGCATCGAATGGCACGGCGGCGCTTTTCAGCTGATTGACCTCAGCTCCAACGGAACCTACGTGCGCTTCGCAGGCGATGGCTCGGTGATCAACCTCAGGCGCGGCAACTGCACCTTGCACGGCAGCGGCGTCCTCAGTCTGGGCGCGCCGCCAGACGATCCGTCAGCGCCTTGCGTGCGCTTTGAAATCATGCACAGCGGCGACCCGCGGGGTCGATAATTTCATGCTGAATCTCAATCCCACAGCGCATGCCATTCGCTCCTGAACCTGTCCACGAACACGGCAAGTCCCCGGCGGCGTCCACAGCGGTGCTGCTGTGCAACCTCGGCACGCCCGATGCGCCGACGGCACCCGCGCTGCGGCGCTACCTGAAGGAATTCCTCAGCGACCACCGAGTCGTCGAAATCCCCAAGCTCGTGTGGTGGTTCATCCTCAACGGCATCATCCTGCGTGTGCGCCCCAAGCAGTCGGCCGCCAAGTACGCCACCGTGTGGACCGAGGAGGGCTCGCCGCTCAAGGTGTGGACCGACAAGCAAGCCGCGTTGCTGCAGGGCTATCTGGGCGAACGCGGCTACCGCGTGATGGTTCGTCCGGCCATGCGCTATGGCTCGCCCGCCATCGCCAGCGTGCTCGATGAGTTGAAGCAAGCCGGCGCCACCCGCGTGCTGGTGCTGCCGCTGTATCCGCAGTACTCGGGCCCGACCACCGCCAGCGTGTGCGACGCGGTCTACGCCTGGGGCCAGCGCGTGCGCCGCCTGCCTGAATTTCGCTTCATCAACGAGTACCACGACGACCCGGCCTACATCGACGCGCTGGCCAAGCAGGTCACCGACCACTGGCAACAAAACGGCCGCCCGGATCGCCTGGTCATGACCTTTCACGGCGTGCCACGCCGCACGCTGCTGCTGGGTGACCCGTATCACTGCCAGTGCCAAAAGACGGCCCGCTTGCTGGGCGAGAAGCTGGGATTGCGCAAGGACGAAATGGTGGTCACCTTTCAAAGCCGCTTCGGCAAGGCCGAATGGCTGCAGCCCTACACCGAGCCCACGCTGGTGGCGCTGGCCGCGCAAGGCGTCAAGCGAGTCGACATCATGTGCCCAGGCTTCACGTCAGACTGCCTTGAGACACTCGAAGAAATCGCCCAGGAAGCGCGCGACGCCTTCATCGGCGCCGGCGGCCAGGAGTTCAACTACCTGCCCTGCCTCAACGATCAACACGAGTGGATGCTGGCGCTGACCGGCATCGCCATGAAGCACCTGCAAGGCTGGGATTGCACGACTGCGCCGGATGCGAGCGCACTGGCCGAACAGCGCGAGCGCGCCGTCGCCCTCGGGGCCGAGCGATGAAGGATTCGGGCTGCGGGCGCTGCCGAAGGGCACGCCCTTGAGGCTGGACAAGTGGCTGTGGGCCGCCAGGTTCTACAAGACGCGCAGCCTGGCCACCGACGAGATCGGCAAGGGCCGCGTCAGCGTCAACACCCAATCGGCCAAGCCCTCGCGCGAGGTGCGCGTCGGTGACCACATCGAGCTGCGCCAAGGCCCGCTGGTGCGTTGCGTGGTGGTGGCAGGCCTGAGCGAGGCTCGTGGCCCAGCGCCGGTGGCACAAGCGCTCTACGCCGAAACCGAAGAAAGCATCGCCGCGCGTGAGAAAGCCGCCCGGGAACGCCGCGA
>CAMCNE010000022.1 GCA_945875935.1 Bordetella parapertussis | reverse complement strand
TCGACCCGCGGAGGCACCTGACCTGCCTGCTTGACCGCCTCGCGCACGCTGGCGGCCAGCGCCTTGGTCTGCCGGTTGCTGGTGCCCGAGGCGATGATCACGCGCTCGAACAGCGACGACAGGTGTTCGGTATCGAACACAACGATGTTCTGGGCCTTGACGTCTTCCAGACCATCGACGATGACGCGTTGCAGTTTCTTGATGTCCATTCAGCTCCTGTGGCGCCAAAGGGCGCTTGCGATGAAATTCCTGAGGGGTCGGGACGACGGTGACAAGGCCATCACCGGTAGAGCCCGCGCTGCCCAATATACCGTGCCACTTTTTGGGGCACGAGGTGGTCGATGGCTTGGCCGGCTGCGCAGCGCTCGCGCACCTCGGTCGATGACAGCGCCATCGGCGGCAGTGGCACCGTGTGCACGACGCTGCCGGCCAGACGCAGCGCCTGCACATCGCCAGACGCGCCGGGTCGCTGCGCCACGGCCAGCGTCACCCGCCGGGTCAGCTCCTCGGCGCCATGCCATGTGGGCAGGCCGGCTTGCTGATCCTGGCCAATGATCAGAAACCACTGCGCATCGGGTTGCGAAGCCTGCAGCGCAGTCACCGTGTCGAGCATGTAGCTTGGGCCTGGGCGCTGCAGTTCGATGGGATCGAGCACGAAGCGCGGCTCGCCTTCAATCGCCAGCGCCACCATTGCCTGACGGTGGGCGGCGCCAGCGAGCGTGCATGTCTTTTGCCAGGGGTGGCCGGCCGGAATCCAGCGCACCTCGTCGAGCGCCAGCGCCTCAAGGGCCGATCGGGCCAGTGCCACATGCGCGTTGTGAACCGGGTCGAAGCTGCCTCCGAACAGGCCGATGCGTCTCAAGCCGAAGCGTCCCCGGCAGCGGGCTGCCAGTCGGCCCAATCGCGTGGGCGCAGAAAGTCGCTGTACAGGCGAGCTTCAGCCGTGCCGGGCTCGGGGTGCCAGTCGTAGCGCCACTTCACGATGGGCGGCATCGACATCAGGATGCTTTCGGTACGCCCGCCCGACTGCAGACCGAACAGCGTGCCCCGGTCGAACACCAGATTGAACTCGACGTAGCGCCCGCGTCGATAGGCCTGGAAATCACGCTCGCGCTCGCCGTAGGGCATGTGGCGGCGGCGCTGCACGATGGGCAAATAGGCGCCGATGACCGAGTCACCCACCGATCGCATCATCGCGAAGCTGCGATCGAAACCCAACTCGGCGAAGTCATCGAAGAACACGCCGCCGATGCCGCGTGGCTCGTCGCGGTGCTTGAGAAAGAAGTACTCGTCGCACCACTTCTTGAAGCGCGGGTACTTGTCGTCGCCGAAGGGCGCGAGCGCGTCGCGGTTGACGCGGTGGAAGTGGCTCGCGTCTTCCTCGAAGCCGTAATACGGAGTCAGGTCCATGCCACCGCCGAACCACACCACCGGCTCGCGCCCCTCAGGCAGCGCGGCGAACATGCGCACATTCATATGCATCGTGGGCACATACGGATTGCGCGGGTGGAACACCAGCGACACACCCATCGCCTCGAAGGGTGCGCCGGCCAGTTCGGGCCGATGCTGCGTGGCCGATGGCGGCAGTTGTGGGCCGCGCACATGCGAGAAGTTGCAGCCGCCGCGCTCGAGCAAATCGCCGTCTTCGATCAGCCGCGACTGCCCGTCGCCCTGCAGCCGCGCACCCGGCTCACGCACCCACGCGTCGCTGCGAAACGGCTGACCGCCTTCGGCCTCGAGCGCGCCGATGATGCGGTCCTGCAGACCCAGCAAGTACTCTCGAACGGCTTGTGTGCTCATGACGGTGATGGTGGTGACGACCGCAAAGGTCGGGAAGGTCAGCGCTTGACGGCGCGGTGGCCGATGTCGCTGCGGTACTGCATGCCATCGAAGTGGATGGATTCCAGCAATTCATAGGCGCGAGGCTGAGCCTGCTTGACCGAATCGGCCAGCACGGTGACGCACAGCACGCGCCCGCCACTGGTCAGCAAGTGGCCGTCGCGCAGCTCGGTGCCGGCGTGGAACACCATGGCATCAGCGGCTTCGGCGGGCAGTGCGTCGATCGCGTCGCCCTTGCGTGGCGTGAGCGGATAGCCCGCAGCAGCCACCACCACCCCCAGTGCCACACGGCGATCCCACAGCAGCTCGACCTCGTCGAGCGTGCCGTCGGTGGCGTGCATCAGCACATCGAACAGATCGCTCTTCAGGCGCATGAGGATGGGCTGGGTTTCGGGGTCGCCGAGCCGACAGTTGAACTCGACCGTGCGCGGCTGGCCGTGCGCGTCGATCATCAACCCGGCATACAGGAATCCGGTGAACGGCACGCCTTCTTTGGCCATGCCCTGGATGGTGGGCAAGATGATTTCCTGCATCGCCTTGGCGTGCACGTTGGGCGTGACCACCGGCGCAGGCGAATAGGCGCCCATGCCGCCAGTGTTCGGGCCTTCGTCGCCGTCGAGCAGGCGCTTGTGGTCCTGGCTGGTCGCCAGCGAGACCACGTTCTTGCCGTCGCACAGCACGATGAAGCTGGCTTCTTCGCCTTCGAGAAAGGCTTCGATCACCACGCGCGGCTGCGCCTGGCCGTCGGCCCCGGCGTTGTGCTGCACCCCGCGCTTGTTGGCCGCGCCATCGGTGCCCAGCATCCAGTCGATCGCCTCGTGCGCTTGCGCCAACGTGGTGGCCACCACCACGCCCTTGCCGGCGGCCAGGCCGTCGGCCTTGATGACGATGGGCGCGCCGTGCGATTCGACGTGCTCATGGGCTGCCGCAGCACCGGTGAAGACTGCGTAAGACGCGGTCGGAATCTGGTGGCGGGCCATGAAGGCCTTGGCGTGGGCCTTGGAGCTTTCGAGCTGCGCGGCGGCCTTCGTGGGCCCGAAGATGCGCAGGCCGCGAGCGCGGAAGAAATCGACGATGCCCGCGGCCAGAGGCCCTTCGGGGCCGACCACCGTGAGCGCGATCTTTTCGCTCACAGCGAACTCGGCCAGTTCGTTGAAGTCGGTCAACGGCAGGTTGTGCAGCCGACCATCGAGCGCGGTGCCGCCGTTGCCCGGCGCCACGTAGACCGTCTGCACGCGGGACGACTGCAGCAACTTCCAGGCGATCGCGTGCTCGCGCCCACCCGAGCCGATCACAAGAACTTTCATGCGCGTGCGCTCATGGGGACAACTCCGCGTTGTGGAAAACCGCCTGGGTGTCGTCCATGTCTTCGATCAGGTCGAGCAGCTTTTGCATGCGGGCGGCATCTTCACCGGCGAGCGCCACGGTGTTCTCGGCGCGCATCGTGACTTCGGCGACCTCGCTGGCCAGCCCGGCGGCATCGAGCGCGGCCTTGACCGCCTCGAACGAAGCCGGCGCGGTGATGACCTCGATGGCGCCGTCGTCGTCGGTGACCACGTCATCGGCACCGGCTTCAAGGGCCACTTCCATCACCTTGTCTTCGCTGGTGCCGGGCGCGAAGATGATCTGCCCGCAATGCTTGAACTGGAACGACACCGAGCCTTCGGTGCCCAGATTGCCGCCGTGCTTGCTGAGCACATGGCGCATCTCGGCGACGGTGCGCACGCGGTTGTCGGTCATGGTGTCGATGATCACCGCGGCGCCACCGATGCCATAGCCTTCGTAGCGGATCTCTTCGTAGCTGACGCCTTCGAGGTTGCCGGTGGCCTTGTCGATGTTCTTTTTGACCGTGTCGGCGGGCATGTTGGCCGCCTTGGCCTTTTCGACGGCCAGACGCAATCGCGGGTTGAGCGCCAGATCGCCGCCGCCCTGACGGGCCGCCACGGTGATTTCGCGGATCACCCGCGTCCAGATCTTGCCGCGCTTTTCATCCTGGCGACCCTTGCGATGCTGGATGTTGGCCCACTTGGAATGTCCGGCCATGGAATGGCGCCTCCTGTGCAGGCGCTGCTGCCTGACGTGTTTGTTGGATAGACTGGAATTTTACGGGCCGCCCCTCAGGCTGCCTGCGCCTGAGTCCCACCCCGCCCCCGCGCGAACTTCCGGAGCCCCCTCATGGCCGAGCCCATCCTGGTTGCCAAGCATGGCGACATCGAGTGCCACTTGCTGCCCGAACTGGCCAACCGCCACGGGCTGATCACCGGCGCCACCGGCACCGGCAAGACGATCACCTTGCAAACGCTGGCCGAGAACTTCAGCCGCATCGGCGTGCCGGTGTTCATGGCCGACGTGAAGGGCGACCTGACCGGCATCACGCAGGCGGGCCGCATCAGCGACAAGCTCGCCAGCGTGCTCAAAGAACGGGGGCTGGCCACACCCGAATCCATCGCCTGCCCGGCGATGCTGTGGGATGTGTTTGCCGGCACCAGCGGCAAGCCCGCGCAAGGCCACCCGGTGCGCGCCACCGTGAGCGACATGGGTCCGCTGATGCTCGCGCGCATGCTGGCACTCAACGAAACCCAGCAAGGCGTGCTCAGCCTGGTGTTCAAGATCGCCGACGACAACGGCATGCTGCTGCTCGATCTGAAAGACCTGCGCGCGATGCTGCAGCACGTGGGCGACAACGCCAGCCAGTTCACCACCGAGTACGGCAACGTGAGCGCGGCCAGCATCGGCGCCATCCAGCGCGGCCTGCTGCAAATCGAGGAGCAAGGCGGCGACCGCTTCTTCGGCGAGCCCATGCTCAACATCGCCGACTTCATGCAGACCGAGTCCGGCCGAGGCGTCATCAGCATCCTGGCGGCCGACCAGTTGATGAACAGCCCGCGGCTGTATTCCACCTTCTTGCTGTGGATGCTCTCCGAGCTGTTCGAGCAATTGCCCGAGGTGGGCGACCTCGATCAGCCCAAGCTGGTGTTCTTCTTCGACGAGGCCCATCTGCTGTTCAAGGAAGCGCCCGCCGCGCTGGTCGAGCGCATCGAGCTGGTGGTGCGGCTGGTGCGCAGCAAGGGCGTGGGCGTGTACTTCGTGACGCAAAACCCGCTCGACATCCCCGACAGCGTGCTCGCGCAACTGGGCAACCGGGTGCAGCACGCGCTGCGCGCCTTCACGCCGCGCGATCAGAAGGCCGTCAAGGCAGCGGCCAGCACCATGCGCGCCAAGCCTGGACTCGACATCGAGGCCGCCATCACCGAACTGGGCGTGGGCGAGGCGCTGGTGAGCTTTCTTGACAGCAAGGGTCGCCCGAGCATCACCGAGCGGGTGTTCGTGCTGCCGCCGGGCAGCCAGATCGGGCCGATCACGCCGCAGCAGCGCGCAGCGCTGATCGCCAGCTCGCTGGTCGCCGGCGTCTACGAAAAGGCGATCAACCGGGAATCGGCCTACGAAAAACTCAAGGGGCGCAGCGCGAACGCGCCAGGTGATTCGACGAGCGCCAGCCAGAGCGGCTCACGCCAGAGCGCACCGCCCGATGCGCCTGCGGCTGATGACGGCGGCGGCTTGATGGGCGGTCTGGGCGACATCCTGTTCGGCAGCACCGGTCCGCGCGGCGGCCGACACGAAGGCCTCGCGCAATCCATGGCCCGCTCGGCCGTGCGCACCATGGGCACCACGGTGGGCCGCGAAATCATCCGCGGCGTGCTGGGCAGCTTGCTGGGCGGTGGCTCGCGCAGGCGCTGAAGCGCAACAGTTCAGCGGCTTGCGGGTCGTGCCCCATCGGGGCGCACCGGATGAGGCGGCTTGTGGCCTTGACCGCCGTCTGAGTGCGGCCAATACGGTGGCACGGGAGCGGGGAGGTAGATGAAGGGCTGCAAATAGGCCTGCGAGAAGGTGGCCTGCGGCGACGAGATGTAGCCGCTGCCCGCAGGGGTCGAATAGCTGCCGGACGGCACCGAGGTGGTAGACACCACGTAACCGCCAGCCGCCCCCGTGGTCTTGCTGGTGGTTGTCGTGGTGGTGGTGGTGGTGGTGACGGTGGTGGTCGACCAGTTCTTCTCGCCGGCGTTCGCGCCCGCCATGAACAGCCAACCCGCCGCGGCGGCAAGACCGAAAACCAGACGTGTGTGCATGGAAAGACTCCCGTTGTAGGCCCTGCCGGCGTGGCTGTGACCAAGACTTTACGGGCAGACCGAGGGGGATAATCCGGCAGCCCTCGAATCGAGGTCTCAGCCTATTTCTCGCACCGCGCCCGCCCATGACCGAAGCCACCCCACAGAACTCGCCCGACGACACCAAGCCGAGCAATTTCCTGCGACAGGTGATCGAGCGCGATCTGGCTGCGGGCACCTATGCCGGGCGCCCCTTTGCCGGCACGCCTGGCGATGCGGCGCATCACGCCATGGGGCCGGTGGATGCGGCAGCCATCCGCACGCGGTTTCCGCCCGAACCCAACGGCTACCTGCACATCGGCCACGCCAAGAGCATCTGCCTGAACTTCGGGCTGGCGCGCGACTACGGCGGCGTGTGCCACATGCGCTTCGACGACACCAACCCCGAAAAGGAAGAGCAGGAATACGTCGACGCCATCCTCGACGCGGTGAGGTGGCTGGGCTTCGACTGGGAATCGCCGGACCCGCTGCATCCAGCGGCCATGCGCAGCCACCTGTACTACGCGAGCAACTACTTCGACTTCATGTACCGCGCGGCCGAGGCGCTCATTGGCGCGGGCCTGGCCTATGTCGACGAGCAAAGCGCCGATGAAATGCGCGCCAACCGGGGTGACTTCAACACCCCCGGCACCGACAGCCCGTTTCGCAGCCGCACGCCCGAGGACAACCTGGCGCGCTTTCGCGAGATGCGCGACGGCCTGCTGGCCGACGGCGCAGCGGTGCTGCGCGCGAAGATCGACATGGCCTCGCCCAACATCAACCTGCGCGATCCGGCCATCTACCGCATCAAGCGCGCCACGCACCACAACACCGGCGATGCCTGGTGCATCTACCCGATGTACACCTACGCGCACCCGATCGAAGACGCGCTCGAGAACATCACCCACAGCATCTGCACGCTCGAGTTCGAAGACCAGCGCCCGTTCTACGACTGGCTGCTCGACACGCTGTGCAAGCTGGGTCTGACAAGCCAGCCGCGCCCGCACCAGTACGAGTTTGCGCGGCTCAACATCACCTACATCGTGACCAGCAAGCGCAAGCTCAAGCAGCTGGTCGACGAAGGCCACGTGCAAGGCTGGGACGACCCGCGCATGCCCACGCTGGTCGGTCTGCGCCGCCGCGGCTACACCGCCGACAGCCTGAAGCTGCTGGCCGAGCGCAGTGGCGTGAGCAAGGCTGGCGGCTGGCTCGACTACTCATCGATCGACATCGCGCTGCGCGACGACCTCGACCCCAAGGCCGCGCGCGCCTGCGCGGTGCTCGATCCGCTCAAGCTCAAGCTGGTCAACTTCGCTGAGGTGTTTGGCAGCCAGACGCATCAGGAGCCCTGCCACGCCCCGGTGCACCCCGGCCACCCCGAGCGCGGTCAGCGCGAGTTCGTGCTGAGCGACGAGGTGTGGATCGAGCGCGAGGACTTCATGGAAGAGCCGAGCAAGGGCTTCTTTCGACTCAGCCCGCCCCGCTCCGACGCCGCTGGCGTGGCGCAGCCGGGCAGCAAGTCGCGCCTGAAATACGGTTACGTGATCGAGTGTGTGGGCTGTGAAAAGGATGCGAGCGGCCAAGTCACCGCCGTGCTGGCCACGCTGATTCCCGGCACCAAGAGCGGCACGCCGGGCGCCGATTCGGTCAAGGTCAAGGGCGTGATCACCTGGGTCAGCGTGGCCACCGGCATCGCTGCCGAGGTGCGGCTGTACGACCGGCTGTTCACCGAGCCGCAGCCCGATGCGGGCGGGCGCGATTTCCTTACCGTGCTCAATCCCGCGAGCCAAAAGAACATCACGGCCTTCCTTGAGCCTGGGCTGGCCACAGCGCAGCGCGAAGACCATTTCCAGTTCGAGCGCCACGGCTACTTCGTGGCCGACCGCAAGGACCACACGGCCAATCACCCTGTTTTCAACAGGACAGCGGCGTTGAAGGACACTTGGGCAAAATAGTCGGGAGGTGGCTTGATACGCCGAGTGCTTGCCCCACCTCATGCACCCTTGGGTTTGATTTCGAATGGAGACCTGAATGAAATCCTGGATCGTCGCCTTCTCGCTCGCCATTGCCAGCGTTCTGACCTTCACGCCGTCACCGGCCGATGCCAAACGTCTGGGCGGCGGGGGTTCGTCCGGCATGCAACGCAACATGCCAGCGCGCGCAGCGCCCGATGCGGCTCCTGCACGTCCTGCGCAGGCCACGCCCAACACGCCGCCCACAGCAGGCGCGGCACCGGCTGCACCGCGCAGCTCTTGGATGGGCCCGATCGCAGGCTTGGCCGCAGGTCTGGGCATCGCGGCGTTGATGAGCCATCTCGGCATGGGCGAAGAATTCGGCAACATCATCATGATGGTGCTGCTCGCAGGCATCGCCTTCGTGGCAATCCGCTTTGTGATGAGCCGCATGCGCGCCGCTCAGGCGCGACCTGCCATGGCGGGATCGAACGGCATGCAGTTTGCTGGCGCACCGGCAGGCGCCAACGCGCCCTGGTCGGCGGGCAGCTCATCGTCCAGCTCGGCGCCTGAGCCAGCTCCCTTGGCACAGGCCGCACCGGTGATGCCCGCCGCATTTGCTGCGTCACCGATCGTGCCTGTGGGCTTTGATCAGGAAGGCTTCGAGCGCATCGCCAAGATGATCTTCATCCGGCTGCAAGCAGCCAACGACAGCGCCGACCTGAACGACTTGCGTCAGTTCACCACGCCAGAGATGTTCGCCGCGATCAAGCTGGATCTGCAGGACCGCTCAAGCACCACCGTGCAGCACACCGATGTGGTTCGTGTGGACGCCGAGGTGGCCGACTTCTCGGACGAAGCCGAGCGTCAGGTGGTCAGCGTGCGCTTTCACGGCTTGATCCGCGAGGAAGAAGGCGGCGAGGCCAGCGCGTTCAACGAGATCTGGCACCTGGTCAAGCCGCTTGACGGCAGCCGGGAATGGGCGATTGCCGGGATCCAGCAAACGCATTGAACACACTGGCCGATTCGGCCAGGTGCTCGGTGATGCGTTTGGGCTCGCTGATCGCGCGCAGTTCGCCGTAAAGCGCCTCGGCCTGCGGGTGGCAGCGGCGCAGCTGGTTCAACCACTGCTTGAGCCGACCCGGGCGGTGGCGTTCGGCCAGATCGCCACGCGCTTGCACCAGCTCCCAGAACGCGGCGACCAGCGGGTAAAGATCCGCCCAGCCGATCGACACGGGCGCGTTTCCTGCGGTCGGTTCTTCGGCGCGCGAATCGACCGCCTGTGGCCGATTCGCCGCCACGATGGCCAGCGCCAAGCCCGGATCGCTGACCATGCCTCGGCCCAGCATCAGCGCGTGGCAGCCTGAGAGCTCTCGACAGCGCAGCGCGTCGGCCACGCTCCAGATCTCGCCGTTGGCAACCACTGGAATCTTCACCGCAGCGCGGATGTCGCCCACCCGCTCCCAGTAGGCCGGCGGGCGGTAGGCCTGCGCCTTGGTGCGCGCGTGCACCACCAGTTCGTCAGCCCCCGCACCGGCGATGGCCAGCGCGCATTCCACGGCGCGTGCGTCGGTCTCGTTGCCCAGACGCATCTTGGCCGACACCGGCATCTCGCGCGGCACGGCGCGGCGCACCGCGGCCACGATGGCGGCCACGCGCTCGGGATCGTCCAGCAGCGTCGCGCCACCGCCGTGGCGATTGACGATCTTGGCGGGGCAGCCGAAGTTCAAATCAATGCCGTGCGGCCCGAGGATGGCCAGCCGCGCCGCGTTCTCGGCCAGGCTCACCGGATCAGAGCCCAGCAGCTGCGCACGCACCGGCACGCCGGATCGGGTACGCCCACCATGGCGCAGCTCGGGCACGATGCGCAAAAACGCCCGCTCGGGCAGCAAGGTGCCCGAGATGCGGATGAACTCGGACACGCAGCGGTCAATGCCGCCGACGCGGGTGAGGATGTCGCGCAGGGTGTGGTCGAGCATGCCCTCCATGGGCGCGAGCAGCAGCATCAGCCGGCAGCAGGACGGCGCAGCAGCTTCTGGCCCCCGGTGACCACCAGCAGCGTGAGCGCGCCGGCCAGCACGCCCACCGCGCCATCCATCAGCAACGGCACCACCACGCCCAGCCACTCACCAGCACGGCTGGCCAGATCCTCAATCAGGTGATGCAGCGCCGGAATGCCGTGGGTGAGAATGCCGCCGCCCACGAGGAACATGGCCGCCGTGCCCACCACCGCGAGGACGCGCATCAGATACGGGGCCGCATGCAAGATCCAAACGCCGAGACGCCGCACCGCAGCCGCCGATGTGGTGTTGCCCGGGCGCAGGCTGAGGTACAGCCCCAGGTCATCGAGCTTCACGATGCCCGCCACCAGCCCGTAGACCCCCACGGTCATGGCCACCGCGATGGCGCACAGCACCGCCAGCTGAGTCATCAGCGGTGACTGCGCCACCGTACCCAGTGTGATGGCGATGATCTCGGCCGAGAGCACGAAGTCGGTGCGGATGGCGCCCTTGATCTTGTCACGCTCGAAGGCCACCAGATCGACCGTCGGATCGGCCAGCGCCTGCATCACGCTGTCTTGATGGGCGGCATCTTCAGCAGCGCTGTGCAGAAACTTGTGCGCCAGCTTTTCGAAGCCCTCAAAGCACAGGAACAGCCCGCCCACCATCAGCAGCGGCGTGACCGCCCACGGCGCCAGCGCGCTGATGACCAGGGCGCACGGCACCAGGATCGCCTTGTTGATCGCCGAGCCCTTGGCCACCGCCCAGACCACCGGCAGCTCGCGCTCGGCGGCCACGCCAGACACCTGCTGCGCATTGAGCGCGAGGTCATCGCCGACCACGCCGGCCGTCTTGGTGGCGGCCACCTTGCTCAGCACCGCCACGTCGTCAAGCAAGGTGGCAATGTCGTCGATCAGGGCGAGCAAGCTGGAGGCCATCGGGTTCTTCCGTGTGTTGCGGGACAATTCGGAATCGTAGCGGTCATGGCTTGCAGGGCAAGGGCGACATGCAAACAATCAGCCCTGACTTTCAACTCTGGGAATCAGCCATGTCTTCACACAACACACAAGCCGTCGCTGTCTTCACCGAGGCACAGATCGCCACGCGACTGCAGCACGAACTGCCGCGCTGGAGCTTCACGAACGGTCACATCGAACGTGTGTTCAAGACCGCCGGCTGGAAGGCCACGCTGATGGTGGTCAATGCCGTCGGCTACCTCGCCGAGGCCGCCTGGCACCACCCCGATCTGGCGGTGTCGTACGCCAGCGTGACGGTGCGCCTGATGACGCACGATGCCGGCGGCATCACCGACAAGGACTTCGAGCTGGCGCGCAAGATCGAAGAGGTGATGATGTGGCGACCCGGCCAGCAGCCGGGCTCGGCGCTCGAAGGCACGCCCAACGACGAGCGCTACGCCTGCGTCATCGGCGACTGAGGTGCGAGCGGCTGGCGCGGCTCAATCGTCGCCCAGGAAGCCACCGCTTTGATGCGTCCACAGCCGCGCATACAGGCCGCCTTGGGCGAGCAAGCTCGCGTGGTCGCCTTCTTCGACGATGCGGCCCTGATCGAGCACGATGAGTCGGTCCATGGCGGCGATGGTCGACAGACGGTGGGCGATCGCGATCACCGTCTTGCCCTCCATCAGGCGATACAGGCTGGCCTGGATGGCGGCCTCGACCTCGCTGTCGAGCGCGCTGGTGGCCTCGTCGAGCAGCAAGATGGGCGCGTCTTTGAGCATCACGCGCGCGATGGCGATGCGCTGGCGCTGGCCTCCGCTCAACTTCACGCCACGCTCGCCCACATGCGCGTCGTAGCCGCTGCGGCCTTTGGGGTCGCTGAGCGAGGCGATGAAGTCGTCGGCCTCGGCGCGTTGTGCGGCTGAAATCATGTCGGCGTCGGTCGCGTCGGGCCGGCCGTAGAGGATGTTGTCGCGCACCGAGCGGTGCAGCAGCGAGGTGTCTTGCGTGACCATGCCGACTTGCGCGCGCAGGCTGTCTTGCGTGGCCAGCGCGATGTCCTGGCCGTCGATCAGCACGCGACCCGACTCCACGTCATAAAAGCGCAGCAGCAAGTTGACGATGGTGCTCTTGCCCGCGCCCGAGCGGCCGACCAGCCCGATCTTCTCGCCGGCGCGGATGTGCAGGTTGAGCCCGTCGATCACCGTCTTCGATCCACCGTAGGAAAAACCGACCTGCTCGAAGCGCACTTCACCGCGGGTCACATCAAGGGGCACGGCCTCCGGGCGATCGGGCACCCGCCGCTCGCGCGACAGCGTGTTGATGCCGTCTTGCACCGTGCCGATGTGCTCGAACAGCGACGACATCTCCCACATCACCCAGTGCGAAATGCCGTTGAGGCGCAGCGCCATCGCGGTGGCCGCGGCCACCGCGCCGATGCCCAGCGCGCCGCGCGTCCACAGCAGCAACGCGACGCCGGCCGTGCTGATGATCAGCAGCATGCTCAGCAGGTGGTTGATGACCTCGAAGGCACTCGACAGCCGCATCTGCTGGTGCACGGTCAGCATGAATTCCTGCATCGCCGATTTGACGTAGCCCGCCTCGCGTCCGGCATGTGAAAACAGCTTGACGGTGGCGATGTTGGTGTAAGCGTCGGTCACCCGACCGGTCATCAGCGAGCGCGCATCGGCCTGGGCGCGCGCCACGTGGCCCAGGCGCGGCACGAAGTACCAAACGGCCAGCGCGTACAGCACCAGCCAGCCCATGAAGGGCAACAGCAGCCACACATCGAAGCCGCCAGCCAGCGTCACGATGGTGGCGAAGTAGATCACCACGAAGACCATGATGTCGCACAGGATGAACACCGTGTCGCGCACAGCCAGCGCGGTCTGCATCACCTTGGCGGCGACCCGGCCGGCAAATTCGTCCTGGTAGAACTGCATGCTCTGGCCGAGCATCAATCGGTGAAAGTTCCAGCGCAGCCGCATCGGCAGGTTGCCTGCGAGCGCCTGGTGCTTGATCAGCGTTTGCAGGGCAATCAAGATCGGGCTGGCCAGCAAGATGGCCACGAGCAGCCACAGGTTGCCGCCCTCTTGTTCCCACAGCTGGCCCGGCTCGATGCGGCCCAGCCAGTCCACCACCGAGCCCAGCAGGTTGAACAGGTAGGCCTCGAAGACACCGATCGATGCCGTCAACGCCGCCATCGCGGCGATCGGGCCTCGCGCTCCGGCGGTACAAGCCCACAAGAAGGACCACAGGCCGCGTGGCGGGGTGGCGCTCGGCGCGTCGGGATAGGGGTCGAGCAGTTTCTCGAAGGTTTCAAACACCCGCTGAGGTTAGCCGATGCCATCATCGCCAGCGTGCACACAGACCCACCCCGCCCCCATCCGAGCGTGCCGAGTGGCGCACTGCTGATCGTGCATGCGGACGACTCGCTGGTGGTCGTCGACAAGCCCGCCGGGCTGCTGTCGGTGCCCGGCCGGGGTGCCGACAAGGCCGACAACGCCACCGCCCGGGTGCAAGCCGAGTTTGGCGATGCGCTGACCGTGCATCGGCTCGACATGGCGACCTCGGGTTTGCTGCTGTTCGCGCGCGGTGCATCGATGCAGCGCCAGTTGAGCGCGCTGTTCGAAGCGCGCGAGGTGATCAAGCACTACGAAGCGCTTGTCAGCGGGCTGGTCGACCAAGACCACGGCGAGATCGACCTGCCACTGGCCGCCGACTGGCCGCAGCGGCCGCGGCAGATGGTCGATCATGTCCACGGCAAGCCCTCGCTGACGCGCTACCGCGTGCTGCAGCGCGATGCCCAGGACCAGACCACGCGGGTGCTGCTGCAGCCGCTCACCGGCCGCTCGCATCAGTTGCGTGTGCACCTGCTGGCCATCGGCCACCCCATCGTGGGCGACGCGCTCTACGCCCCACCCGAGATGGCCGCCCACCACGATCGCCTGATGCTGCATGCCACGCGGCTCGAGTTTCGACACCCGCTGAGCGGCGACGAGTTACGGCTGCTCAGCGCAGCGCCCTTTTGAAGGCAGCGTCGAGCCGCCTTCCCGACCCGAAAATCAGCCCATGTCCAAGCGACTCATCATCATCACCGGTGCTTCGAGAGGCTTGGGCGCGGCGCTCGCCGAGCAGCTGCTGCAGCCGGGCGCCGTGATGCTGTGCCTGTCGCGCCAGCGGCATCCCACGCTCGCGCAGCAGGCCGCCAAGCTGGGCGCGCAACTCGAGCACTGGCCGAGAGATCTGGCTGACAGCCTCGCCGTGGCCGACGAGGTCGAGCGGTGGCTGCGCGGCTTCGATGCGCAACGCTTCGATCGGGCCGAGCTGATCAACAACGCCGGCGTGATTCCCACCGTGGGGCCTGCCGATGGCTGCAGCAACGCCGAGCTGTCTGCCGCACTGCGCGTGGGGCTGGAATCGGCCGTGCTGCTCACGGCCAGCTTTTTGCGGGTCAGCGCATCGTGGCGCGCCGAACGCCGGGTGCTCAACATCTCCTCGGGTCTCGGCCGTCACGCCATGGCGGGCAGCGCGGTGTACTGCGGCGTCAAGGCCGGCATGGACCATTTTTCGCGCGCCGTGGCGATGGACGAGGCCCACCGCGAAAGCCAGGGCCCCGGCTATCGGGCTGCACGCATCGTCTCGTTGGCGCCCGGCGTGGTCGACACCGACATGCAGGTGCAGTTGCGATCTGCAGAGCCGGGCGGATTTCCGTCACGGGACAGGTTCGAAGCCCTGCACACGAGCGGGCAGTTGGTGTGTGCCCAGGCCACCGCCGCCAAGATCGTCAGCTACCTCGACAGCGCAGACTTCGGCGCCGACGCGGTAGCGGACATCAGACTGCTCTGACGCTGACGCCGTCGCTCAGGCCTTGGGCGGTCCCTGGAAGCCGCCTCGGCGGAAGGTGAGCACCAGCGTGTCGCGGTGACCATCGGGTGCCAGTGGCTGGATCGGGGTGGTTTCATGGACGACACGCTCGTCGTCGAGCATCAACAGCGTCCACGGCTCGGTCATCGTGAAGCGGATTCCGCTCGGGCCATCGGCATCGAACACCCGCGTTTCGCCGCCCTTGACGCCCCGACGGTCGACCATGGCCACCACCACGAAATCAACGCCATCGCGGTGTGCGCCTTCGGGCGTGGGTCGTCCGATGCCGTCGGTGGTGTCGATGCGAAACTGATGCGCCTCGACGAACCAGGGCTGCTCGCCCTTGATCGCCGAACACACGCCGGCCAGGCGCTGCAGCAGCAGCAGCCACAGCGGCTGCTGCGTCAATGCCACGTTCATCGGTTCGAACAGCCGCTCGAGCCCGCCGTGCAAGGCGTTGTATTCGAGCGGTTGCCAATGCGATCGGTGCGCCACCTGCTCCACGCTGTCGCCGCGCACGATGAAGCACGAGTGGCGGCGGCGGCGGTAGCGCCCGCCATCGCGAAGGAAGGTGTCGGCAGGCAGGTCGTCCCACAGCGGACCCCAGTCGGCCAGAGCCTGAGCCGTGGCTTCGAGCAGGCGACAGACATCGGCCGCAGCGATCACCCCATGGCCAGCGGACTTCAGGGCTTGCGGCAAATCCGCCGCGGCGGTCAGTGGGGGTGTGAGCAACATGGGTGGGTGTCGGGTCGGGTCGGATGCACAAGGGTCGGCGATTAAACCGCAGCCATCACCTTGATGCGCACGCCGGTGACTGAAACCACCTGCCCTGCGCGGATCTTGCAGGTCTTGCGCAGTTCCTCGCGACCGTCGACTTCGACACGACCCTCGGCCACCATCAGCTTGGCAGCCCCGCCGCTCGGCGCCACGCCGATGGCCTTGAGCAACGCATCGAGCGTGACGTATTCACCGCGCAGTTCAAAGTCGATCAGTTGCATGGGCCACGTCCCTCAAAAGCCCATTGTGTTTCATCGAGACGTCACTGAGCTTGACTCAAGACACGATGGAGTACATTCGAGGCACAGGTATACGCAAGACCGTGGTTGCTAGTGATCTCCCTCACCTGCTTCTGTTCTGAAGCGGGGTCGCAAGAAATCCCCAGTTCGATCTTGAATCTTGAGTGTCTCTGCATGCGGCAGCATGTGCGGCCGCATCATTTTGTTGATAGATAGGAATACGTCCATGACGACGCAAACAGGTACCGTGAAGTGGTTCAACGAGAGCAAGGGCTACGGCTTCATCGCTCAAGATGCAGGCGGCGCTGACCTCTTCGCCCACTTCCGTGACATCACGGGCACCGGCTTCAAGACCCTGGTCGAAAACCAGAAGGTCGAATTTGAAGTCAAGCAAGGCCAAAAGGGCCTGCAGGCAGCCAACATCCGCGTGCTGTAAAGCAAGGCAGATTCGGCTCACAAAAAAACGCGGCTTCGGCCGCGTTTTTTCATGGGCGCTCGCAAAACCCCGAGATCACGGGGTGCTGGCCGTTTGCAGCGTGGGCAGCAACTTGTCCACGTCGTAGCCGTCGCGACGCAATTGGTTGACGATGCGTTCGTACAGCGCCGGATCCAGCTTCGGGGTGCGCGACAGCACCCACAGGTACTCTCGAGTCGGCTCGCTGACCACCGCCCAGCGGTAGTCGTCATCGAGCATCACCACCCAGTAATCGCCCTCGGCCCACGGAATCCAGCGCAGCCATCCCGGCAGGAAGCTGACCTTCAGACGTGCGCCGGTGGTGTCCCCGGATGCAGGCGTCGCAATACCCTCGGCCATGCTGATGCGACCTTGCGATTCGCGGCAGCGGTTGGTCACCTTCAAGGTGCCATCTTCGAGCGCCACATAGTTCGCGGTCACATCGCCCACGCAAGTGCCCTGAAACCAGTTCGGAAAGCGCGCCACCTCGAACCAGCTGCCGACATAGCGTTGCACATCCACGCGCGCCACGCTGCGAACCTCAACGGCAAGACACCACGGCAACGACAGCCCGAGGCTCAATGCCACCAGGAAAGACCGTGCGTTGCTGAAATTCATCGGGCTCACGACATTCAACCTCTGTCAGAAACTGCCTACAGTACGAGCGATGGAACATAACCCATAACGAAGACGCAGTTTTGGCCTTGATCATCTTCAGGGCTGATTTCTCGGCACGGATGCCACCATCGCCCCCCGTCACCGCAAAGCCGGCCCATGACTTACAGCAGTGACTCCTCATCAGACGCGACCAAGGCGGCATCGCCAGCCGAGCGTGCCGGCCTGCGCCGCCAACGCGTGCTGTACATCGAAGACAACCCCGTCAACGCGATCACGGTGCAAGAGCTGGTTCAAAACCACACGCGGCTGGACATCGTGATCGCGGAAAACGGCAGCAGCGGCGTCGAGCGCGCGCTGCAGATGCTGCCAGACCTCATCCTCATCGACATGCAGTTGCCCGACTTCGACGGCCTTGAGGTGCTGCGTCGGCTCAAGGCCAGCCCGCTCACGGCCTCATTGACCTGCATCGCGCTGTCGGCCAACTCGCAGGCGCAGTACATCGCCGATGCGCTGGCGGCCGGCTTCGACGACTACTGGACCAAGCCCATCGAATTCGACGAATTCCTGCGCGCCCTGGAGCGCTTGTTTCCCGACGCGGTGCACCACACCCCGCTGCAGTAAGACAAACCTCGTGCGCGAGCCCACCGGTGTCTGACAATGCCCGGTTGATCCCCACCCGAAAGTTGCCATGGCATTGAAGGCCACCATCTACAAAGCCCACCTGCAACTCAGCGACATGGACCGCAATGTCTACGGCGATCACGCCCTGACCATTGCCCGCCACCCTTCCGAGACCGACGAGCGCATGATGATCCGCGTGCTGGCCTTTGCCCTGCACGTGCCCGCCGACAGCCGCGGCGGAGCGCTCGAACTGGCCAAGAGCCTGTGGGACACCGACGAGCCCGACCTGTGGCAAAAAGACCTGACCGGACAGATCGAGCACTGGATCGACGTGGGGCAACCCGACGAGCGGCGCATCCTCAAGGCCAGTCCACGTGCCGAGCGCGTCACCGTCATCAGCTACAGCGCCAGCACGCCGGTGTGGTGGCGCGGCATTGAAACGCGCATCAGCCGAACCCGCAACGTGGCCGTCTGGCAGATCGATCCCGAGCAAAGCCAGGCACTCGCCGCGCTGGCGCAGCGCAACATGCAATTGCAAGTCAGCGTGCAAGACGCCACGCTGTGGGTCAGCGAAGGCGACCGCTCGGTCGAGATCAGGCCGCATCGGCTGAACCCCTGATTCGTTGGGGCTGGCCCTGTGGCCCTTGTCACGCTATTTGCTTAGGCTGCGGGCATGAGCGTTGCACTGGATCCCAAGCCCGCCGCCGCCGATGACGCAGGGATGCCCATCGTGCTGGACGTCGAGGCCTCGGGCTTCGGGCGCGACAGCTACCCGCTCGAAATCGGCTACGCGATGCCCAACGGCAGCTGCTTTTGCTCGTTGGTGCGGCCCGAGCCGCACTGGACCCACTGGGATCCTGCGGCCCAGCAGCTGCATCGCATCACGCGAGACTCGGCCGTGCAGCACGGACGCCCGGCGAGCGAAGTGGCGCAAGAGCTCAACCGGACCCTGCGCGGCAAAACGGTCTACACCGATGGCTGGGGCAACGACTACAGCTGGCTGGCCACGCTGTTCGAGGCCGCGGGGCTGACGCCCTCGTTTCGCATCGACAGCCTGCGCACACTGCTGAGCGAATCCGAGGCCGCGCACTGGCAGGTGGTCAAGACACAGGTGCGCCAAGAGCTGAAACTGCGACGCCATCGCGCCAGCTCCGACGCACGCGTGCTGCAGATGACCTTGCGTCGCTTGCGCATGACCTTGCCGGGTTGACGGCAGCGCGCCTGGGCGCAGCGGCGAGAATAGGCCGGCACGCCGCGCGAGACGCACGGCGGCGCTCTTCCTCCAGCCCGTTGCTCGAACCCGAAACATGTCCACCATCCTTCAGCATCTTCCCGTCGGCCACAAGGTCGGCATCGCGTTTTCCGGCGGCCTCGACACCAGCGCCGCGCTGCACTGGATGCGCAACAAGGGCGCCCTGCCCCACGCCTACACCGCCAACCTCGGCCAGCCCGACGAGCCCGACTACGACGAGATCCCGCGCAAGGCGATGCTCTACGGCGCCGAACACGCCAGGCTGATCGACTGCCGCGCGCAACTCGTGGCCGAAGGCCTCGCGGCGCTGCAAAGCGGTGCCTTTCACATCTCGACCGCCGGCGTGACCTACTTCAACACCACGCCGATCGGCCGCGCCGTCACCGGCACCATGCTGGTGGCCGCCATGAAGGAAGACGACGTCCACATCTGGGGCGACGGCAGCACCTTCAAGGGCAACGACATCGAACGCTTCTACCGCTACGGCCTGCTCACCAACCCGTCGCTCAAGATCTACAAGCCGTGGCTTGACCAGACCTTCATCGACGAACTCGGCGGTCGTGCCGAGATGTCGGCCTTCATGAGCGCGGCCGGCTTCGCCTACAAGATGTCGGCCGAAAAGGCCTACTCGACCGACTCGAACATGCTGGGCGCCACGCACGAGGCCAAAGACCTCGAGCACCTCGACAGCGGCATGACCATCGTGCAGCCCATCATGGGCGTGGCCTTCTGGCGCGACGACGTGAAGATCGAGCGCGAACGCGTCACGGTGCGCTTTGAAGAAGGCCGTCCGGTGGCCCTCAACGGTGTGACCTTCGCAAGCCATGTCGACTTGCTGATGGAAGCCAACCGCATTGGCGGTCGTCACGGTCTGGGCATGAGCGACCAGATCGAAAACCGCATCATCGAAGCCAAGAGCCGCGGCATCTATGAAGCCCCTGGGCTCGCGCTGCTGTTCATCGCCTACGAGCGGCTGGTCACCGGCATCCACAACGAAGACACCATCGAGCAATACCGCGACAACGGCCGCAAGCTCGGCCGCCTGCTTTACCAGGGCCGCTGGTTCGACCCGCAGGCCATCATGCTGCGCGAGACCGCCCAGCGCTGGGTGGCACGCGCCATCACCGGTGAAGTCACGATCGAACTGCGTCGCGGCAACGACTACTCGATCATGAACACCGTCTCGGCCAACCTCACCTATCACCCCGAGCGGCTGACGATGGAAAAAGGCGAGTCGATGTTCTCGCCGGCCGACCGCATCGGCCAGCTCACCATGCGCAACCTCGACATCATCGACACGCGCGACAAGCTCGCCATCTATGCGCGATCCGGTCTGCTGTCGCAAGGCAGCGGTGCGGCATTGCCCAGCCTGAACAACGACGGCAACGGCTGAGAGCCCTGCCACCTTTTGATGACCCGAGCCATCTTGGAAAGCGCACCATGACCGATCACATCACCGCCACCATCAGCACCCGCGCCAATGTCTACTTTGACGGCAAGTGCGTCTCGCACGGCATCACCCTGGCTGACGGCACCAAGAAAAGCGTGGGCGTGATCCTGCCGTCGTCGCTGACCTTCAACACCGGCGCGCCCGAGGTGATGGAACTGGTCGAAGGCAGCTGCCGCGTGCGCATGGACAACAGCCAGAACTGGGTCGACTACGCCGGTGGCCAGTCTTTCAGCGTGCCTGGCCACTCGTCGTTCGACATCGAAGTCTCGCAGCCGCTGCACTACATCTGCCACTTTGGCTGACCGTCTGATGAACCGGGCTGCCGCGCTCTGGTTTCGCGCCGGGGTCGTCACCCTGGCGTTGGCGGCGGGCGTGGTCCACGCCGAAACTCCGCTCACGCCTGCAGCGCCGATCAGCCTGCTCAGCGATGAAGGCGAACAGTTGCTGATGCAAAGCTCGGCGCGGCGCGCCTATGGCCCGCTCAGCGCCCAGTTCGTCACCCAGAAAAACCTGACCTACTGCGGCGTCGCCACGCTGGTGATGGTGCTCAATGCGATGGAAGTGGCAGCGCCTGCGGTGCCCGAGCTCGAGCCCTACCGCATCTTCACGCAGGACAACGTGCTCGACGCGCGCACCGCCGCCGTCTTGTCACCGCAGGTGTTGCTCAAGGAAGGCATGACGCTCGACCAGTTTGCCGCGCTGGCTGCAGTGCACGGCGTGTTTGTGGATGTGCATCACGCCGATGCCAGCAGCGTCGAGCAGTTTCGACGGCTGGCGAGCACCGCGCTGGCTCGCAGCAAGCACCACGTGGTGGTGAACTACCGGCGCACCGAAATCGGCCAGGGCAAGGGCGGACACATCTCGCCGCTGGCCGCCTACGACGAGCACAGCGACCGCTTCCTGGTGCTGGACGTCGCGCGCTACCGCTACGCGCCGGTGTGGGTCAGCACCACCGACCTGTTCGCGGCCATGAACACGCCAGACGCCAGCAACGGCGATCGCAAGCGCGGCTTCGTGCTGGTGCGACCCGAACGCTGATCGCCTCAGGCACCGGCTCGCGGCAGCTTGGCGGTGAGTGCCTGGCGCAAGGTGTCGGCGCTGTCTTCGAGATGGGCTCGCGCCTCGCTGCTCAGGCCAGCACGTCGGGCTGCGGCGGTGACGCGCTCGAGCAGCGACTGCGACTGCGCGCGCACCAGACTGCGCGCGTCGGCGCGACTCAAGGCTGCGGGCTTGAGCAACTGCGCGGCCAGCCGGTTGACGTGATCGCGCTGCAGCTCGCGGCGCTCTGGCGCAATGTCGCCAGAGCGTGCGAGCTCGCTCCACAGCGCATCGTCGAGCCGGCGGTACATCTCTGACAACTGCAGCGCCTGACGTGGCGACTTGGCTTGGCTGTCGAGCAGGCGAGCGGCCACCGGGTCGCTCATCAACTGACCCAGCACATTGCGCTGCAGTTCGATGACCTGCGTGGCCAGCGAAAAATCGGTCACCACCGACGGCTCGCCCTGCAGGGCCGCATCGCCGCGCTCGAGGTAATCCACCGCCAGCTTGCGTTGCAGCGCGGGCGAGATGCGCAGGCTGTCGGCCGACAAAAAGCCACGCGCGAGCAGATCGAGCGCGGCACGCTGATCGGCCGCCGGCAGCGGCAGCAGCGGATCGCGACCGCTGCCGGCGTGGTCGCGCACCGTGCGCACGCCGCCGATCTGCCGCGTCAGCACACCGGCCGCGCGCCCCATGTCGCGCAGCGCGTAGCCCACCGAGCGGCGCAGCACCGAGTAATCGGCATCGGGCGCCAGCACGCGGGTCTCCTGCTTGGCAAACAGCTCATGGGCGATCGCGATGCGCTTGCTGGCAAAGGCGATCACGTCGCCACCCAGATCGAACTGCAGGGTTTCGGGGTCGACGCCCAGCGAGTTGTCTTCGTCGGTGCCAAAGGCCAGCTGCGGCTCGGCGCTGCGTGCAGCGATGGCCTTGAGCTGCTGATCTTCCTGGTCGGCTGGCAGCGGCCGGTAGGCGTACTCGATCGCCCAGTAGTCGTAGGGGCCCAGCGTCGGGTTGAAGGGCGTGCTTTGCCGATCAAGGGGCACGCCCGGCGCCGACAGGTTGATGGGCGAGTACTCCATCACCGAGCCGGCGATGCCGTGGCTGGCGGTGAAGGCCGGGTCGCTCAACTGCTGCTCGGTGTACACGCGTGACGAGCGAAAGTTGTGGCGCAGACCCAGCGTGTGTCCCACCTCGTGCATGGTCACGTCCTTGATGTAGCCCTGCACGAACTTCTCGGCCTCGGGGCCGGCGGGGTCCAGATCGCCACGCGCCTCGAGCACATCCAGCGCGTAGCCCAGCTGCTCGGCCGCCTGATCGGCGTAGTCGCACAGCGCCGACTGCGGGAGCACGCCACGCGCGGCCAGCTCAGCCGGCAACTCGGCGGCCACTGGCGCGGCCAGCACTTGCGAGCGCAAGGCGCGCAGGTTGCGCGACGACAGGCTTTCGATGCCGATGTCGGCATCCAGGATTTCGCCCGAGCGCGGATCGACATGGCTCGGCCCGATGGCGCCGAACGCCGGATTGGCGTTGGTCATCCAGCGCAGCGAGGCGCGGCCAAAGTCCAGCGTGTCCCAGCTCGCGTCGTCGGGCTGCACCTCGACGCGTATCGCCTCCTTGAAGCCGATCGCCTCGAAGGCCTTGTTCCACTCGAGCACGCCGGCGGTGACCGAGTCGCGGTACTTCAGCGGCAAGCTGCGATCCAGCCAGAAGGTCACGGGCTTGACGGGATCGGACAGTGCGGCGGCCGGGTCTTTCTTTTCAAGACGCCAGCGGTTCACATAGCGCTGGCGCGGCGTGCGCGTCAGATCGTCGGTGAAGTCGGACAGGTTGGTGGTGAAGTAGCCCACGCGGCCATCGGCCTTGCGCGGCGCCATCGGCTGCTCGGGCAATTTCGCCAGCGAGTAGTGCAGCGTCATGAACAGGCTGCGCGGATCGGGCACCGCGCGCGGTGCCGTGGGCTGCGGCGTGCCCGCAGGCGCTCCAGGCGCAGGCATGGCGATCGACGCCGTCGCGTAGTGGCTCAGCACCTCGAGCACCAGCAGATCGGGATTGCCACGCACCTCGGTGATGGCGGAGTTGCGTGCATCGAGCGCGTAGCCCTGCCGGTAAAAGCGCTGCAGATGCGCCGCCACGCCGGTCATGTCGTTGATGAACAGCGCGTTGGCCTCAACCAGCACTGACTTGCGCTCAGGATGCGGCTGACTGGCCACGGTGGTCGATGCCAGCAGACTGGGCGAGAACGCGACGGCGACCGAGCGGCCCGTCGGCGTGCCGGCTGCCGCGACAAATTCGGTGTTGCGCGCCAGCATCTGGATCTGGTTGTGCACGCGACGCAACTCGATCACCAGGTCCTCACCCATCAGACCGCCAAAAAAGCGGCCCTCGCCGATGCCGGTCTTGAGCTTGGGGGACAGGAAGAACGGCTGGTTCAGGTCAGACGGCTTGAGCTCAAGCCAGAACTTGTCGTCCTTTTGCCAAACGGTGAACAAGCCGGCCACCGGTTTGGCGTCCTTGATGACGTCAGCAAACGGCCGCGGTGCTCCAGCAGCGGTACCACCGGCGGCGCTGGCGCCAGCGGCCACCGGCTTGGCGGTCAAGCCGCTGCCCGCCGCAGAAGCAGCGCCCGACGATGGGGCCGCTTGCGGCGCCGCCGCACAAGCCGCCAGCAGCAGCGCGCACAGCGGCGCAGCCAGCGCCAGCAGCGACTGCGGACAGCCGCGCGGGTTCACTTCAGTGCCTTGAAGCGCACCCGCTTCGGACGCGCGCCTTCCTCGCCGAGGCGCTTTTTCTTGTCGGCTTCGTATTCCTGATAGTTGCCGTCGAAGAAGACCCACTTCGAGTCGCCCTCGGCCGCCAGGATGTGGGTGGCGATGCGGTCAAGAAACCAACGGTCGTGGCTGATCACCATGATCGAGCCGGCGAATTCGAGCAGCGCGTCTTCGAGTGCGCGCAGGGTTTCCACGTCGAGGTCGTTCGACGGCTCGTCGAGCATCAGCACGTTGCCGCCGGCGATCAGCGTCTTGGCCAGGTGCAGCCGGCCGCGTTCACCGCCTGAGAGGTTGCCCACCAGCTTTTGCTGGTCGTTGCCCTTGAAGTTGAAGCGGCCCAGATAGGCGCGCGACGGCACCACGAACTTGCCGATCAGCAAGTTGTCGAGGCCGCCCGAGATGTCTTGCCACACCGTCTTGTCGGCCTCGAGGCTTTCGCGGCTTTGGTCCACAAAAGCCATCTTCACGGTGGCACCGATCTTCACGTTGCCGCTGTCGGGCTTTTCCTTGCCGGCGATCATGCGAAACAGCGTCGACTTGCCGGCGCCGTTCGGGCCGATGATGCCCACGATGGCGCCTGCGGGCACCTTGAAGCTCAGGTCGTCGATCAGCACGCGGTCGCCAAAGCTCTTGGTGACGTTCTCGAACTCGATCACCTCATGGCCCAGGCGGTCGGCCACCGGGATGAAGATCTCGTTGGTCTCGTTGCGCTTTTGGTATTCGACGTCGGACAGTTCCTCGAAGCGCGCCATGCGGGCCTTGCTCTTGGCCTGACGACCCTTGGGGTTCTGGCGCACCCACTCGAGTTCCTTCTTCATCGCCTTGGTGCGGGCGTCTTCGGTCTTTTGCTCCTGCTCGAGTCGGCTTTCCTTCTGCTCGAGCCAGGTGCTGTAGTTGCCCTTGTACGGAATGCCCGATCCGCGGTCGAGTTCAAGAATCCACTCGGCCGCGTTGTCGAGGAAGTAGCGATCGTGGGTGATGGCCACCACGGTGCCCGGGTAGCGGTGCAAGAACTGCTCGAGCCAGTCGACCGACTCGGCGTCCAGGTGGTTGGTGGGCTCGTCGAGCAGCAGCATGTCGGGCTTGGACAGCAGCATGCGGCACAGCGCCACACGGCGCTTTTCGCCACCGGACAGCTTGCCGATGATGGCTTCCCAAGGCGGCAGGCGCAGCGCGTCGGCGGCCAGCTCCAGCTGCAAGTCGGTGTTCTCGGAACCGGCCGATGAAATGATGGCTTCCAACTCAGCCTGCTCGGCCGCCAGCGCGTCAAAGTCGGCGTTTTCGGCGGCGTATTCGGCATAGACCTCGTCGAGCCGCTTCTTGGCCGCGAGCACCCCGCCGATGCCTTCTTCGACCGACTCGCGCACCGTCTGGTCGGGGTTCATCACCGGCTCTTGCGGCAGATAGCCGATCTTCAGACCCGGCATCGGCGTGGCTTCGCCCTCAATGTCCTTGTCGACGCCGGCCATGATCTTGAGCAGCGTGCTCTTGCCCGAGCCGTTCAGGCCCAGCATGCCGATCTTGGCGCCGGGGAAAAAACTCAACGAGATGTTCTTGAGGATCTGGCGCTTCGGCGGCACGATCTTGCCGACGCGGTTCATGGTAAAGACGTACTGGGCCATGCGGCAACCTGACTGTGTGTGGGGTGGCGAACGGGCGACGGGCGAATTCGGTTCGCCCAGACGAGAACTGAGCCGATATTGTCGCCGCAGACCCGCCCGCTCAGGCCATCGCGGTCTCGGGCGCGGCAGGCATGCGAAACGATCTCGGAAGCCACACAGCCTGAAAAACAGTGCGAACGCCCTGCCTTCGCGTGCTTTGTTCACGATCTGTCGGCACAATTGCGCGGTCTGAAGTGGTAGGAGTTGTTGCCA
Source organism: Bordetella parapertussis (assembly GCA_945875935.1). GTDB lineage: Bacteria > Pseudomonadota > Gammaproteobacteria > Burkholderiales > Burkholderiaceae_C > PBB1. Next base: position 2,251 of record CAMCNE010000022.1, on the reverse strand, counting down.
TGCGCAAGTCGATGAAACCCGTTCTGGCCCTGGCTGCTGCTGCGTCCATGCTGTCTTTCAGCCCTTCGGCACAAGCCGAACCCACGGCGGCGCAGTTGAAATACTTTCAAGACCGCGCGCTGGCTCTCGCGCCGCTGTTTCCGGGCTACACCTTGGCCGACAAGGACCATGCGTTGAGCGCAGTTGACACCGTGGTCGACCCCGACGGCACGCAGCACGTGCGCATCAACCGAAAGTTCCGTGGCTTGCGCGTGCTGGGCGGCGACATGGTGATGCACATGAGTGGGCCCGGCACCCTCAGCGGTGTGACCCAGTCGATGCGGCTGGGCATCAATGTGGCCAAGTCCGCCGGCTTTTCGGGCGGCACGGCCATCAGCACCGCGCTGGGCGCCTACCCAGGAAGCACCAAGGGCATGGTGCCCGAGCTGATCATTTATGCGCGCGGCGACATCCCGACGCTGGCCTATGACGTGCGCATCTTCAGCACCCAGGCCGACGGCCTGCCCAGCCAGATGCACGTGATCGTCGACGCCACCACCAACCGCATCCTTGAAGCCTGGGACGACGTGCAGGCGGCAGCGGCCACCGGCAGCGGCAAGACGCTGTTCGTCGGCACGGTGCCGATCACCACCGACCTGACCGGCACAACCTACAGCCTGAAGGACCCGACGCGGGGCAACCAGTACGTGGTCAACATGAACAACACCGCGCCCACGAGCACCACCACCGTGGGCGGCACGCTTTTCACCAGCACCACCAATTCCTGGGGCACGGGCACCAACGGCACCACCACTGCGGGCAGGCAGACCGTGGGCGCAGACGCCACCTACGGCATGGCCAAGGCTTGGGACTACTTCAAGAACGTGCACGGCCGCAACGGCATCGCCAACAACGGCGTGGGTGCGGCGACCCGGGTGCACTACGGCACCAGATTCAACAACGCGTTCTGGCTGGACAGCTGCTTTTGCATGAGCTTTGGCGACGGCGATGGCACCACCTACAACCCGTTCACCTCGCTCGACATCGCCGCGCATGAAATGACCCACGGCATCACGGCGCGCACCGCCAACCTGACCTACTCGGGCGAATCGGGCGGCCTGAACGAAGCCACCAGCGACATCTTCGGCACGGCGGTCGAGTACTACGCGGCCAACACCACCGACGCCGGCGACTACCTGATCGGCGAAAAGATCAAGAGAACGGGCACGCTGTACTTCCGCTCGATGATCAAACCGAGTGCCGACGGCTACTCGGCCGACTGCTGGTACCCCACGGTGGGCAGCTTGCTGGTGCAACAGTCATCGGGCGTGGCCAACCACTTCTTCTATCTGCTGGCTGAGGGCACCAAGGCCGGCGTGCCCAGCAAGACCTGCCTGAGCAGCAACACCCGCGTGGCCACGGGCAACGGCACGCTCACCGGCATCACCCGCGCCAAGGCCGAGAAGATCTGGTACCGCGCGTTGACGGTCTACATGACCTCGAGCACCAACTACGCCGCCGCGCGCGTGGCCACCGTCAAAGCAGCCACCGACCTCTACGGCGCCACTTCGACCGAAACCAATGCGGTCAAGGCAGCGTGGTCGGCGGTGCTGGTCAACTGACGGCAGTACATCCGGACAAAGCGCCTCTGGCGAGGCGTTCACGCAAAACGATCGCTGAAGGCCACACGGCCTGAAAAAAAGTACAGGTGCTGCGGTTTCGCGTGCTTTGTTCACGATCTGGCCGGGCCACCCCCCTCAAGCAGGGGGCCATGACGTCCGAAACACCCCAGATACAACTTGTATCGAGGCGTAACCGTGCGCAAATCAATGAAATCCGCCCTGGCCCTGGCTGCTGCCGCTGTGATGCTGTCTTTCAACACATCGGCACAGACTGCCCCGACGGCCAAGCAGTTGAAGTACTTCCAAGACCGCGCACTGGCTCTCGTGGCCATGTTCCCGGGCTACACCCTGGCCGACAAGGAGCAGACGTTCACCGCAGGTGACACCGTGGTGGACGCCGACGGCACGCAGCACGTGCGCATCAACCGCAAATTCCGTGGCTTGCGCGTGATCGGTGGTGACATGGTGGTGCACGTGGACGCGAAAGGCACCTTGATCGGCGTGTCCAAGACGATGAACCTGCCCATCAATGCGGCTGCGACCGCCAGCTTTTCGGCTGGCACCGCCATCAGCACCGCGCTGGGCACCTACCCGGGCAGCACCAAGGGCACCGTGCCTGAACCCATCATCTACGCTCGCCAAGACATCCC
>CAMCNE010000021.1 GCA_945875935.1 Bordetella parapertussis | reverse complement strand
CGCCAACACGCCCGAATCGGTCTTCTCGAGCAAAAGCGCCTTGAACATGGAAACTCCTTTTATGGATCTTTGATGTTCGCATCACCTCATTTCGACAACCTGACACCCACGCCGGTTGACGCTTGCGCAGGCCGTCGCCTATCCTGCGCGCCATGCTGAGCCGACGAGAGCCTCGCCCGTGGACCGTGGGTCTCGGTGCGGGCTTCAAGCGCTGCACTCGAGCCTGCCTTCTGGTGGCCTTGATGGGCCCGGCGCTGGCGATGGCCGCCCCCGATGAGCGTCTCGATGCGGTGTCGCAGTTGCTGCTCGAACGCGGCCTGATCCCCGCCGATGCAGCCACCCAGCCTGCCCCCACCGGCTTGGCGCAGAAGCTTCGCGATGGCGCCTCAGACATGGTCATCACGGCCATGAACTTTCTCGGCGTGCCGTACCGACTGGGGGGCTCTGGCGGCGCCGGCGGTTTCGATTGCAGCGGGTTCACGCGCCACATGTTCGAGATGAGTCTGGGGCTGGTGCTGCCGCGTCGGGTCGACGATCAGGCCAGTGCGGCCGGCTTGGTCGAGGTGCAGCGCGATGAACTGCGGCCTGGCGACCTGGTGTTTTTCAACACCCTGAAGCGCACGTTTTCGCACGTGGGCATCTACATCGGTGACGGCAAGTTCATCCACTCGCCAAGCACCGGCTCCAAGGTGCGTGTCGATGACATGCGCTTTGCCTACTGGAACCAGCGCTTCACCGGTGCGCGCCGTGCTGAAGCGCCCAACGAGTACCAGCCACCGGCTGCAACCGCCCCCGCCACCGGCCGCTGAGAGCCACCTCGCGCCATGTGCGGCGGGTGCCAGACCGCACAATGGTTTGATGCTTGAAGGCGCCGCTCACCGACCACTGACCGACGGCCTGGGCCGTCCCTTGCGCGATCTGCGCATCTCGGTCACCGACCGTTGCAACTTTCGTTGCAGCTACTGCATGCCCAAGGAGGTCTTCGACCGTCGTCATGTCTTTCTCGCCCACGAAGAACTGCTGAGCTTCGAAGAGATCACCCGACTCGCGCGCGTGTTCGTGGCTCAGGGGGTGCAAAAACTCCGCCTGACGGGTGGCGAGCCGCTGCTGCGAAAAGACCTTGAGCGACTTGTCGAGATGCTCAGCCGCTTGCGCACACCCGAAGGCCAAGCGGTCGACCTCACGCTCACCACCAACGGCTCGTTGCTCGCGAAAAAGGCACAGGCGCTGCGCGATGCCGGTCTGAGTCGCCTCGCGGTGAGCGTCGATGCGATCGACAACGCGATCTTTCGGCGCATGAACGACGTCGACTTTCCGGTGGCCGATGTGCTCGAAGGCATTGAAGCAGCACGGCGCGCGGGCTTCGCGCCGATCAAGATCAACATGGTGGTCAGGCGCGGCACCAACGACAGCCAGATCCTGCCCATGGTCGAGCACTTTCGCGGCTCGGACGCGATCGTGCGCTTCATCGAGTTCATGGATGTGGGCACCACCAACGGCTGGCGCATGGACGAGGTGCTGCCCTCGGCAGAGCTCATCGCGCTCATCCATTCGCGGTACCCGCTCGAAACCCTGCAAGCCAACGAGACCGGCGAAACCGCCCAGCGCTGGCGCTACCGCGATGGCGCCGGCGAGATCGGGGTGATCAGCAGCGTGACGCGGGCTTTTTGTCGCGACTGCACCCGCTTGCGGCTGTCGACCGAAGGCCAGGTCTATCTGTGCCTGTTCGCGCACCGTGGCCACGATCTGCGTGCGCTGCTGCGCAGCGGCTGCGACGATGAGCACATCGCCGCCGCCATCCAGCAGATCTGGCGAGGACGCGAGGATCGCTACTCCGAGCTGCGCGGCAGCAAGGCTGCGAACCCGGACACTGGCGAGCGGCGCATCGAGATGCACTACATCGGCGGTTGAGAGGAGTCCTTCTGGCCCGAAGGCCAGACCGGCCAGCGCCTCAGCGCCGGGCCAGTCGCTGCCAGGTGTCGACCACCGTGTCCGGGTTGAGCGAGATCGACAAGATGCCTTCATCGGCCAGCCAGTCGGCAAAGTCAGGGTGATCGCTCGGGCCCTGGCCGCAAATGCCGATGTATTTGTCCGCCGCACGGCAAGCCGCGATGGCCTTCGAGATCAGCGCCTTGACGGCCGGGTCGCGCTCGTCGAAGTCACGCGCCAGCAACTCGAGGCCGGAGTCGCGGTCCAGGCCCAGCGTGAGCTGCGTCAGGTCGTTCGAGCCGATCGACATGCCGTCGAAGAACTCAAGGAACTGCTCGGCCAGGATGGCGTTGCTGGGCACCTCGCACATCATGATCAGGCGCAGCCCGTCGGTGCCACCCTTGGCGGCCCGCTTGAGTCCGCGCTCGGCGAGCATTTCGGTCACGCGCTCGGCCTGGCCCAGCGTGCGCACGAACGGAACCATGATCTCGACGTTGGTCAGGCCCATGTCGCCGCGCACGCGCTTGAGCGCCTCGCACTCCATCGCGAAGGCCTCGCCGAACGCTTCGCTGATGTAGCGCGAGGCACCGCGAAAGCCCAGCATCGGGTTTTCTTCCTCGGGCTCGTAGCGTGAACCACCGATCAGCTTGCGGTATTCGTTGCTCTTGAAGTCGCTCAGCCGAACGATCACCGGCTTGGGCCAGAACGCGGCGGCGATGGTGGCGATGCCTTCGACGAGCTTGTCGACGTAGAACGCGCGTGGCGACGCATGACCGCGCGCCACCGATTCGACCGCCTTTTTCAGGTCAAGGTCGATGTTCGGGTAGTCGAGGATCGCCTTCGGGTGAACGCCGATGTTGTTGTTGATGATGAACTCGAGCCGCGCCAGACCGACGCCGCTGTTGGGCATCTGCGCAAAGTCGAACGCGAGCTGCGGGTTGCCCACGTTCATCATGATCTTGATCGGGCAGTGGGGCAGCTCGCCGCGCACCACATCGCTGACTTCGGTCTCGAGCAAGCCGTCGTAGATGTAGCCGGTGTCGCCTTCGGAGCACGCCACGGTGACCAGCGCGCCGTCCTTGAGCGACTCGGTGGCGTCACCGCAGCCGACCACTGCCGGCACGCCGAGTTCACGCGCGATGATGGCCGCGTGACAGGTGCGACCACCGCGGTTGGTGACGATGGCGCTGGCGCGCTTCATCACCGGCTCCCAGTTGGGATCGGTCATGTCGGTGACCAGGATGTCGCCGGGCTGCACGGTGTCCATGTCGGCCAGGCTGTGCACGATGCGCACCGGGCCGGTGCCGATGCGCTGGCCAATGGCGCGCCCTTCGGCCAGCACGGTGCCGGTGCCCTTGAGCTGGTAGCGCTGCTCGGCCTTGCCCTCGGACTGGCTCTTCACGGTCTCGGGGCGGGCCTGCAGGATGTAGAGCTTGCCGTCGCCGCCGTCCTTGCCCCACTCGATGTCCATCGGACGGCCGTAGTGCTGCTCGATGATCAGCGCGTACTGCGCCAGTTCGCTCACCTCGGCATCGCTCAGCGAGTAACGGTTGCGCTGCTCGGGCGCGGTGTCCACGGTGGTCACCAGCTTGCCGCTGGCAGCGCGATCGGCGGCGCTGGCAAATTCCATCTTGATCAGCTTGGAGCCCAGATTGCGCCGGATGACGGCGTGGCGGCCGGCGCGCAGCGAGGGCTTGTGCACATAGAACTCGTCGGGATTGACAGCGCCTTGCACCACGGTCTCGCCCAGTCCGTAGCTCGAGGTGATGAACACCACGTCCTTGAAGCCGCTTTCGGTGTCGATGGTGAACATCACGCCGGCTGCGCCCAGGTCGGAACGCACCATGCGCTGCACGCCGGCCGACAAGGCCACGTCGGCATGCGCGAAGCCCTTGTGCACGCGGTAGCTGATGGCACGGTCGTTGTAGAGGCTGGCGAACACCTCTTTCATCTTGTGCAGCACCTCGTCGATGCCCACCACGTTCAAAAAGGTTTCTTGCTGGCCGGCAAAGCTGGCGTCAGGCAGGTCTTCGGCCGTGGCCGACGAACGCACCGCGAAGGAAGCGCCGGGATTGCCCGCGCTCAGCAACGCAAACTGGCTGCGGATGGCGCTGTCAAGGTCGGCCGGAAATGGCGTGTCCTCGATCCAGCGGCGGATCTGCGCACCGGCATCTGCCAGGGCGCGCACGTCTTCGGTGTTGAGCGTGGCAAGACGCTGCTCGATGCGAGCAGCCAGACCGTCGTGCGCCAGAAACTGGCGAAAGGCATGAGCGGTGGTCGCGAATCCGCCGGGCACCCGCACGCCGGTGGCCGCGAGCTGGCTGATCATTTCGCCGAGCGAGGCGTTCTTGCCGCCGACCGACTCGACGTCGCTCATCCTCAATGTCTCGAAGGGCACGACCAAGGCAGTAGCCATTGAATGGGTGGACATGTCAGCGCTCCGTGATGAGGAAAACGAGTTTACGGGCGAACTCCCTATCATCGATTGGATTCATTGCCCAAGCCCAAGCAACATGCCCAACCGCACAGTCTTCTTCGTCTCCGACGGCACGGGCATCACCGCCGAAACCTTCGGCAATTCGATCCTCAACCAGTTCTCGATTCGCCCGCACCATGTGCGCCGGCCCTTCATCGACACCGCCGACAAGGCCCATCAGGTGGTGCGCGAGATCAACCACGCGTGCGACATCGAGGGTCGCCGAGCTGTGGTCTTCGTCACCCTGATAGACGCCGAAGTGCAGTCCATCGTCAAGGCCAATTGCAAGGGCCTGGTGCTTGATTTGTTCAACACCTTCATCGAGCCGCTGGAAGCCGAATTCGGCATGACCTCCAACCACCGTGTGGGTCGGTTCAATGACGTGGCGAAGAGTCAGGAATACACCAACCGCATCGAGGCCATCAACTTCTCGCTGGCCCACGACGACGGGCAGTCATCGAAGAACCTGGATGTGGCCGATGTCATCTTGGTGGGCGTCAGCCGCAGCGGCAAGACACCGACCTCGCTGTACCTCGCCATGCAGCACGGCATCAAGGCCGCCAACTACCCGCTGATCCCCGAAGACTTCGACCGCGGTCACATCCCGCCATGCCTGGCGCCCCACAAGGCCAAGTGCTTCGGGCTGACGATCGATCCGGTGCGTCTCAACCAGATCCGCACCGAACGTCGTCCCGACAGCAAATACGCATCGATCGAGAACTGCCGCTACGAGGTGCGTGAAGCCGAAACCATGATGCGCCGTGAAGGCATCGCCTGGCTGTCGTCGACCCACAAGTCGATCGAAGAGATCGCCACCACCATCCTCAGCGACATCCGACCCGACCGGCTGATGTACTGATCTGCGCTGCCTGCGCGAGGTCGATATCCATGCAGCATTTCGAGGTGGTCATCATCGGCGCGGGCGCCGCCGGGCTGTACTGCGCGGCCATGGCGGGTCAGTCGGGCGCACGCGTGCTGCTCATCGACCACAGCGAGCGCGTGGCCGAAAAAATCCGCATCTCAGGCGGCGGGCGCTGCAACTTCACCAACCGCGACACCACGCCGGCGCAGTTCATCTCGGCCAATCCTGACTTTTGCCGATCGGCGCTGGCGCGTCACACGCCGCAGGATTTCATCAACCTGCTGCAGCGCCACCGCATCGCCTTCCACGAAAAGCACAAGGGCCAGCTGTTTTGCGACGAGTCCAGCGAAGACATCATCCGCATGCTGCTGCGCGAATGCGAATCGGGTGGCGTCACGCGCTGGCAGCCCTGCGCGGTGGGCGAAGTGACGCACGGCGCCGGCGGCTTCGAGATCGGCACCGATCGCGGCGTGGTGCGCGCAGCGCGGCTGGTGGTGGCCACCGGCGGGTTGTCGATTCCCAAGATCGGCGCCACCGATTTCGGCTACCGGCTGGCCCGCCAGTTTGGCCACAAGATCATCGAGACCCGACCGGCTCTCGTGCCGCTGACCTTCGAGGCGCAGGCATGGCAGCCCTTCGTCGCTCTGGCGGGCCTGTCATTGCAATCGACGGTGCGCACCGGCAGCGGCAAGACGCGAGGCGAGTTCGCCGAAGACCTGCTGTTCACGCACCGGGGCTTGAGCGGTCCGGCCGTGCTGCAAATTTCGAGCTACTGGCGCCCGGGCACGCCGATCGAAGTCGATATGGCGCCCGAGCACGACCTGCAAGCCGCCCTGAGCACCGCCAAGCACGCCTCCAAGCGCAAGCTGTCCAACGAACTCGCCGATCTGCTGCCACGCCGGCTGGCCGAAGCTTGGCTGGCCACGCAGCCCGAGGTGCTCGATCAGCCGTTGCCGCAGTGCCGCGACCGCGACCTGACGGCGCTGGCAAACAGTCTCAAGCGCTGGTCGCTGGTGCCCAGCGGCACCGAGGGCTACCGCAAGGCCGAGGTCACGGCGGGCGGTGTGGACACCCGCGACATCAGCTCGACCACGCTCGAAAGCAAGCGCGTCGCAGGGCTGCATTTCATTGGCGAAGTGGTCGACGTGACGGGCTGGCTGGGGGGCTACAACTTTCAGTGGGCGTGGGCCAGCGCAGCGGCTTGCGCCAAAAGCGTTGCCAAGCCTGTAGACGCTGGTTAGAATCTCTGGCTTCGCGCATGTGGCGCTTTCAATCTGGACCTTTTCAATACATGACTACGATTCGCGTGAAAGAAAACGAGCCGTTCGACGTGGCACTGCGCCGCTTCAAGCGCACCATCGAGAAACTCGGCTTGCTGACTGACCTGCGGGCCCGTGAGTTCTACGAAAAGCCGACGGCCGAGCGCAAGCGCAAGAAAGCAGCTGCCGTCAAGCGTCACTACAAGCGCGTTCGCAGCATGCAACTGCCCAAGAAGCTGTTCTGATCAGACTTCCGGCAGTCCCCAAGGGCCCGCTCATCGCGGGCTTTTTCTTTATTCCCCTTGATCGAGTCCGCAGACCATGACGCTGAAAGACCAAATCACCGAGGACATGAAGACCGCCATGCGGGCCAAGGATGCACCGCGGCTGTTGACCATCCGCGGTCTGCTGGCCGCGTGCAAGCAGCGCGAGGTGGACGAGCGCGTGGTGCTCGATGACGCGGCGGTGATCGCCATCGTCGACAAGCTGATCAAGCAGCGCAAGGACTCGATCTCGCAGTTCGCATCGGCCGGTCGCACCGATCTGGTCGACAAGGAGACCGCCGAGCTGCAAGTGCTCGAAGGCTACATCCCGCAACGCATGAGCGCCGACGAGATCGCCGCCGAAGTGCGTGCCATCGTCACCGAACTGGGCGCTGCCGGGCCCGGCGACATGGGCAAGGTCATGGGCGCGGTCAAGACCCGGCTGGCGGGCAAGGCCGACATGGGCCTGGTGTCCGCCGCGGTCAAGCAGGCCCTCGCGGGTTGAACCCACCGAACCGAAAGCCAACCCATGAGCCTTCCTGATCTGCGACCCCTGAGCCCCGATCTGAGCGTGGCGCCACAACTCGATGCGGCGGCCATGGCAGCGCTGGCGGCTGCCGGCTTCAAGAGCGTGATCAACAACCGCCCCGACTTCGAAGGTGGCCCGGATCAGCCGCCAAGTGCTGCAATCGAGGCTGCTGCCAAGGCTGCCGGTCTGGCCTACGTTCACCTTCCGGTCAACCCGGCGGTGCAAAGCCCGCAGGAAGTGGCGCAGTTCCGCGAACTGCTGGGCACACTGCCCAAGCCCATCCTGGCGTTTTGTCGCACCGGAACGCGCTGCGGCAAGCTGTTCGCAGCCGCCCAGACCGCCTGAGGCTGCGCCGCCCATGATCGGGTTGTCGCGTCTCATCGATGGGTTGAGTGCGGCGATTGGTCGCTGGGTGTCGTGGCTGGTGCTGGCGTCGGTGTTGATCAGCGCAGGCAACGCGGTGGTGCGCAAGGTCTCCGACAACAGCTCCAACGCCCTGCTCGAAGCCCAGTGGTACCTGTTCGCCGCGGTGTTCCTGCTGGCTTCCGGACGCACCCTGCTCACCCAAGACCATGTGCGCATCGACGTGCTGTCCTCGCGCTTTTCAAAGCGCACCCGGGTCTGGATCGAGGTCTTCGGCCTGCTCTTTTTTTTGCTGCCGCTGGTGGCCGTGGTGATCGTGCTGTCGTGGCCTCTCGTGGTGGGCGCTTTCGTCAGCGGCGAGGTGTCGAGCAACGCCGGTGGGCTGGTGCGCTGGCCGGTGATGGCCCTGCTGCCGCTGGGCTTCGGCTTGCTGGGCTTGCAGGGGCTGTCCGAGCTGATCAAGTGCGTGGGCTATCTGCGGGGGGTGCTGCCTGAGCCTTCGGGCATCCGCGGCCAAGGCAGCAGCGCTGCGAAGGCCAAGCCATGACGGAGCTGCTGAGCGCCAACATGGCGCCGCTGATGTTCGCCTCGCTGGTGGTGTTTTTGCTGGTGGGCTTTCCGGTGGCGTTTTCGCTGGGCGCGTGCGGCTTGTTCTTCTCGCTGGTGGGCATCGAGATCGGCCTGTTGCCAGCCTCGCTGTTGCAAGCGCTGCCCTTGCGCATCTTCGGCATCATGCAAAACGACACGCTGCTGGCGATTCCGTTTTTCACCTTCATGGGCCTGATCCTCGAACGATCGGGCATGGCCGAAGAACTGCTCGACACCATAGGCCAGCTGTTCGGGCCGGTGCGTGGCGGCCTGGCCTATGCAGTGATCTTCGTGGGCGCGATGCTCGCGGCGACCACCGGCGTGGTGGCCGCATCGGTCATCTCGATGGGCCTGATCTCGCTGCCCATCATGCTGCGCTACGGCTACGACCGCCGCCTGGCCGCCGGCGTCATTGCCGCGTCCGGCACGCTGGCGCAGATCATCCCGCCGTCGCTGGTGCTGATCGTGCTGGCCGATCAACTCGGGCAATCGGTGGGCGACCTGTACCAAGGCGCGCTGGTTCCGTCGCTGATGCTCACCGGCCTGTACGTCGTCTACGTCGCGGTCGTCAGCGTCGTTCGGCCGCAATGGGTGCCGGCGCTGCCGCCCGAGGCGCGCACCTTCGGCAGATCGCCGGTGCACGATGGGAGCGCTTCGGGATGGGGCCCGGGCATCGCTGTGGTGTGGCGTGTGGCCCGGGTGATGGTGCCGCCGCTGGTGCTGATCTTTCTGGTGCTGGGCACGATCTTTCTCGGCATCGCCACGCCCACCGAAGGCGGCGCCATGGGTGCGGTCGGGGCGCTGGTCATCGCCGTGATCAATCGACGCTTCAGCCTGGATCTGCTGCGTCAGGCCATGGAAAGCACTGCGCGGCTGTCGTGCTTCGTGATGTTCATCCTGATCGGCTCCACCGTGTTCAGCCTGGCGTTCCAGTCGGTCGATGGCCCCAAATGGGTCGAGCACCTGCTCACGTCGCTGCCCGGTGGCGTGCTGGGCTTCCTGATCGTGGTCAACGTGATGATCTTTCTTCTGGCCTTCTTTCTCGACTTCTTCGAGCTGGCCTTCATCGTGGTGCCGCTGCTGGCACCCGTGGCCGTCGCTCTGGGCATCGATCTGGTGTGGTTTGGCGTGCTGCTGGCGGTGAACATGCAGACGTCTTTCATGCACCCGCCGTTCGGCTTTGCGCTGTTCTACCTGCGCAGCGTGGCGCCTGAAATCGAATACAAAGACAGCGTGACGGGCAAGAAGATCGCACCGGTCACCATCGGCCATATCTACCGCGGCGCCATCCCGTTCGTGCTGATCCAGCTGGTGATGGTCGCGATGATCATCAGCTTTCCAGGCTTGGTGTCACGTCCCGACGACGTGGCTGCCAGCATCGATCCCGACGCCGCGCTGCAGCAGATGCAAGACGGCTCCGAGGCAGCCGATGCAGCCGCAGGGAACGAGGTCGATGACCCGATGAAAGCCATGCAGCAGTCCATCGAAGCCGATCGTCAAAACGCCCCGGAATGACCCGGGGCTGAGCCGTCAGATCTTCACGCCCTGCATGTAGCGATCGAAGCTGGCTTCTGCGAAGCGCGACCACAGGCCTTGCTCGCGCTGGAAGGCCGCATAGTCCTCGTAGACCTTGCGCCAGTTCTGGTTTTTCTCATTCAGTTCGGCGTACAGCGCCATCGATTGCTTGTAGGCCTCGTCGAGCACGGGCTTGGGAAAAGCCAGCACCTTCACGCCATTGCTGATCAAGGTTTTCAACGCGGCCGGGTTCTTGGCGTCGTAGTTCGCCTGCATGTCGACGTGCACGAATGACGCCGCCGCTTCCACGATGGCCTTGTACTCGGGCGTCAGCGCCGCATAGGCCTGCGTGTTGACGAAGAAATCGAGTTCAGCGCTGCCTTCCCACCAACCGGGGTAGTGATAGAAAGGCGCCACCTTGTACAGGCCGAGTTTCAGGTCGTCGTACGGTCCGATCCACTCGGCCGCATCGATGGTGCCCTTCTCGAGCGACTGGTAGACCTCGCCGCCCGCGATGTTCTGGGCCACACCACCCATGCGTTCGACCACCCGGCCGGCAAAGCCGCCGATGCGGATCTTCAGGCCCTTCATGTCGGCCAGAGACTTGATCTCCTTGCGGTACCAGCCGCCCATCTGAGCGCCGGTGTTGCCGCCCGGAAAACTGATCATGTTGTACTTGGCATAGAACTCGCGCATCAGCTTCATGCCGTTGCCGCGGTACATCCACGCCGTGAGTTGGCGCGAATTCATGCCGAACGGGATGGCCGCGCCGATGGCGAAGGTCTCGTCCTTGCCGAAGAAGTAATACGGCGCCGTGTGCGCCATCTCGACCGTGGCCGCCTGCACCCCATCGACCACGCCGAAAGCCGGCAACAACTCACCGGCCGCGTGCACACTGATCTGAAAGCGCCCGCCCGTCATGTCGCTGACCTTCTTGGCAAACACCTCGGCGCCGCCAAAGATGGTGTCCAGAGACTTCGGAAAGCTCGAGGCCAGCCGCCAGCGCAAGGTGGTTTGTGCGTGCACCACCGCAGGGGCCATACCGGCAGCCAGCACACCTGCGAGGCCACTGTGATGAATGAATCGACGTCGTTGCATCAAGAAAACTCCTGTGTGTTGGCGGCCCGAGGCCGATGTCAGCTGCCGGCGATTTTCATCGACTCGACCAGCACCGAGCCCATGGTTTTTCCACCCATGGTGTAGGCGTCGGCGCCCACCGCCACGATGCTGCGCAGCATGTCCTTCACGTTGCCGGCGATGGTGATCTCGTGCACCGGATAGGCGATGCGCCCGCGCTCGACCCAAAAGCCCGCTGCGCCGCGCGAATAGTCGCCCGTCACATGGTTCACGCCCTGCCCCATCAGTTCGGTCACGAACAGGCCGCGGTCCAGCTTGCGCAGCATGGCGTCGAGGTCATCCTCGGGCCGCGTCAGGCGGCTGGTCAGCGTCAGGTTGTGCGAGCCGCCGGCATTGCCCGTGGTGCGCATGCCCAGCTTGCGAGCCGAGTAGCTCGACAGGAAGTAACCCTGGGCCACGCCGGCATCGACCACGCGACGCGCGCGTGTCACCACGCCTTCGTCGTCAAACGGCGCGCTGGACTTGCCGCGACGCAGGTGCGGGTCTTCGTCGATGTCGATGTGCGGCGCCATCACCGGCTGACCCAGGCAATCCAGCAAAAAGCTCGACTTGCGGTACAGCGCCCCGCCGCTGGTGGCCTGCACGTAGGCGCCGAGCAGGCCGGCGGCCAGCGTCGACTCGAACAGCACCGGTGCTTCGCGGGTCTTGATCTTGCGGGCCTTCAATCGCGACAAGGCGCGCTCGGCGGCATAGCGTCCCACCGCCTCGGGCGCGGCCAGGTCATCGGCCGAGCGCATCGAGCAATACCAGGCGTCGCGCTGCATGTCATCGCCGTCGCGCCCTGGCAGCGAGGCGATCGGCGCCACCGACATCGAATGACGCGAGCTGGCATAGCCGCCACGAAATCCGCGGCTGTTGCCCGAGAAAAAGTGCGACTGCTGCGCCGACACGCCCGCGCCTTCGGAGTTGGTGATGCGCGCATCGACCGTCAGTGCCGCCTGCTCGCAGCGCATCGCGATCTCGGCCGCGCCCTTGGCATCGATGGCCCAGGGATGAAACAGATCCAGGTCCTTCAGCGCCGCCTTGGCGGTGACGAGATCGCGCTTGTCAGGCAGGCCGGCGGCCGGATCCTCGGCGGTGAAACGGGCAATGTCGTGCGCTGCACGCACGGTCTGCTCGAGGGCTGCGGGCGAGAAATCCGAGGTGCTGGCGTGGCCGCGTCGCTGTCCCACGTAGACCGACACGCTGATCGACTTGTCGCGATTGCGCTCGACGTTCTCGAGATCGCCCTTGCGCACCGACACCGACAGCCCGACGCCTTCGGACACCTCGGCGCTGGCATCGCTGGCGCCGATCTTCTGGGCCACGCGCAGCGCGTCCTCGACGAGTTGCTGGAAGTCGGCGCGCGAATAGGCAAACCCGGTGGATGACGACGGCAAGGACTTGCTGGACATGGATGGGTGTGGGTGTTGAGTTGCGGCACAGGCCGCCAATGGAGGGGGGCCGTGTGGGCCCGCGGGAGGTCAAGCGCTCGGCTCGAAACCTCGTGGCTATGATACCGACCGCCTTGTTCGCCGCGCCCGCGGCCCCCGCCTGAGGCCCCACCCCCGATGCCACCGATTGATTCCGAAGATCCGTCCGACGCGAGCGCCATTCCCGCGTGGCTGACACGTCCGAGCAAAACCCGCCGCAAGAAGGATTCGCACGACCTGCAAGACCTGGGCGAAGCGCTGGTGGCCATGCCCGATGGCCGGCTTGTCGACCTGCCGATGGACGAGAGCCTGCTCGACGCGATACGCCAGTACCGCGTCACCCGCACCCATGAGGGCCGTCGCCGACAGATGCAGTACATCGGCAAGCTGATGCGCCGCAACGACCCCGAACCGCTGCGCGAGGCGGTGGCCGCGATGGAACTCGGTCAGGCCAAGGACGCGCTGGCGCTGCACGACGCCGAACGTTGGCGCAACGAGCTGATCGCCAGCGACAGCGCCCTCGACACCTGGCTGGCCGATCACCCGCAAGCCGACGTGCAGCAACTGCGCAGCCTGATCCGGGCCGCGCGCAAGGATGCGTCAGCGGCCCCCGAGCAGCGCAGTGGCAAGGCCTTTCGCGAGCTGTTTCGGTTTCTTCGCCAGAACCCCTCAGCCTTGGCGGCAGGCACCGACCCTGACGCTGACGACGACAACAACGACGACGAGCAAGACGAATGAGCGACGCCGCCCACGCCCCACTCGAGGCGGTGCGCATCGGCATCGTGTCAATCAGCGACCGTGCCTCGGCCGGCGTCTACGAGGACAAGGGCGTGCCGGCTTTGCAAGACTGGCTGGCCCGCGCGCTGCGCAATCCGGTGATCTGGGAAACACGGCTGATCCCCGACGACCAGGCCGGCATCAGCGCCACGCTGTGCGAACTGGTCGACACGGCCCGTTGTGATCTGGTGCTGACCACTGGCGGCACCGGCCCAGCCCCGCGCGATGTGACGCCTGAGGCCACGCTGGCGGTGGCGCACAAGGTGCTGCCGGGCTTTGGCGAGCAAATGCGCAGCATCAGCCTGAACTTCGTGCCCACCGCGATCCTGTCGCGGCAGGTGGCAGTGGTGCGCGGCGCGGCCTTGATCATCAACCTGCCAGGTCAGCCCAAATCCATCGCCGAAACCCTGCAGGGCCTGCCCGCAGCCACACCGGCCGTGCCAGGCATCTTTGCGGCGGTGCCGTATTGCGTGGACCTGATCGGCGGGCCGTGGATCGAGACCGACGCGTCGCTGTGTGTGGCGTTTCGGCCGAAGTCGGCGCAGCGACCCCAGCGGGGTTGATTCAGCTCGCCAGCGCGATCACTTGACCAGCCGGCTCAAGCCTGCGGCGTCGAACTGCTCGGTGGTTTGTGCGTCGGGTGGCACGCACGCCGTCGATGGCGCGTCGGTGCGCTGCGATCCGGACAGCGTCTCGATCGCCTGCCACAACATCGTGATCTGGTGCTCCTGCGCGGCGGCATGGTCGATGAGCGACTTCATCGCCTGGGCCACCGGGTCGTCGCCCTGCGTGATGCCGTAGGCCGAAAAGCCCAGCTTGGCCGCGGTCTCCTCGCGCTGTGCGTCCACCTGCGCATCGATCACCCGCGCCGGGTTGCCCACCGCCGTGGCGCCGGCAGGCACCGCCTTGAGCACCACCGCGTTGGAGCCGATGCGTGCGTTGTCGCCCACCGTGAAGCCGCCGAGCACCTGCGAATTGGCGCCCACGATGACCCCGTTGCCCAGCGTCGGATGGCGCTTGGTGCCCTTCCACAGCGAGGTGCCACCCAGGGTCACGCCTTGGTAGATGGTGCAGTCGTCGCCGACCTCGGCGGTCTCGCCAATCACCACACCCATGCCGTGGTCGATGAACACGCGTCGGCCGATGCGCGCGCCGGGGTGGATCTCGATGCCCGAGAAAAAACGCCCCAGGTGCGACACAAAGCGCCCCAGCCAATGCAGACCGCTCACCCAGCAACCATGCGCCAGCCGATGGAACATCAGCGCGTGCAGCCCGGGATAGCAGGTGAGCACCTCGAATCCGCTGCGCGCAGCAGGGTCGCGCTCGAGGATGCAGGCGATGTCTTCGCGGAGGCGCTTGAACATGGATCGGTGGTGGGTGAGTCGTCGGGCAGTCTAGTCGCTGCGGTGAATGCGGCGCAGTGCGTCTCAACCTCGTTTTTGAACGGCCTTGGCGATGCCGCGCAGCAGGTGGATTTCTTCTTCGCTCACCTGCAGCCGGTTGAGCGCCTGGTGCAGCCGCGGCAGCAGCTTTTGCGGTTGCTGCGGGTTCATGAATCCGATCTCCACCAGCACCTGCTGCCAGTGGTCCAGCGCGCCTTGCACCGCCACCGCATCGGCCAGATGAGCGTCGGTGGTGCGCGGCAGCACGCCGAAGCCGCCCAGCGCCTGACGCCAGTCGTAGGCGATCAGCTGCACCGCCTGAGCCAGGTTGAGCGATCCGTAGCCCGGCGCGGTCGGAATGCTCAGACAGGCGTGGCACTTGTAGACATCGTCGTTGCTCATGCCGTAGCGCTCGCAGCCGAACACGAAGGCCACGCGGTGCGCACTGGGTGCCAGGCTCGCAAACAGCTCGCGCGGCGCGTGGGTGGGCGGGCCGAAATCGCGCGGCGTCATCGCGGTGGCGCAGGCGTAGGTGATGCCGTCGAGCGCTTCGGCCAGCGTGTCGACCACGCGCGCGCTGCCCAGCACATCGAGCGCGCCGCTGGCCAGTGAAATCGCCTCGGCCTTGTTCTTGACGTTGGGGTAGCGCGGTGCCACCAGCACCAGATCGCCAAAGCCCATCACCTTCATCGCCCTCGCCGTCGCACCCACATTGCCGGGGTGGCTGGTGCCCAGCAGCACGAAGCGGGTCGTGTCGGGCGGCAGATCAGGGTTTTCGAGTGGGGATGGCATGGGGCCCTCTAAACTCTTGATTATCGGAACGCCGTCCACACCGGCGCGTTTCGCGTCCTTTCGGGGGCCGCTCTTACTTCCCGCCAGCCCCCTCCACCCACCAAGGTTGCCCCATGTCGCAAGCGCTCCATCCCATGCTCAACATCGCCATCAAGGCGGCACGCGCGGCAGGAAGCATCATCAACCGGGCCTCGCTCGACCTCGACTTGCTCACCATCAGCAGCAAGGCGCCCAACGACTTCGTGACCGAAGTCGACAAGGCGGCCGAGAACGCGATCATCGACGTGCTGCTGCAGGCCTATCCCGGCCACGGCATCCTCGCCGAGGAGTCGGGCAGCGAGCGCGGCGCCAGGGACAGCGACTACGTCTGGATCATCGATCCGCTGGACGGCACCACCAACTTCATCCACGGCTTTCCGGTCTATGCGGTGTCGATCGCGCTGGCCTTCAAGGGCCAGGTGCAGCAAGCGGTGGTGTACGACCCGTCGCGCAACGACCTGTTCTATGCCTCCAAGGGGCGCGGTGCCTTTCTCAACGACAAGCGTCTTCGCGTGTCCAAGCGCATCCGCATGAACGAGGCGCTGATCGGCACCGGCTTTCCGTTTCGCAAGGGCGACAACTTCAAGCGCTACGTGAAGATGTTCGAAGCGGTGATGCAAAACTGCGCCGGCCTGCGCCGCCCGGGGGCTGCCGCGCTCGACCTGTGCTACGTGGCAGCGGGCTACTACGACGGCTTCTTCGAGACCGGTCTGCAACCCTGGGACATCGCCGCCGGCTCGTTGATGATCACCGAGGCCGGCGGTCTGATCGGCAACTTCACCGGCGAGGCCGACTTTCTCTACCAGCGCGAAGTCGTCGCCGGCAACCCCAAGATCTACGGCCAGCTGGTGCACACGCTGGCGCCTTACACGCAAATCAGCCACGGCGAGGCGCTGGCGCCGCACGCCGGTGCCGCCGCCCCACTCAGCCCCGAAGCCGCGCTGGCCCTGTCGCTGGGCGCTGACGACGCGGCCGTCGCCCCTGAGGCGGCACCCACAGCCGAAGCCGTACCAGAAAAGAAAAAGGCCGTGCGCATCCGCAAGGCCGATCTGCCCAGCGCCGACGACGCGCCTTTTTGAACCCCGGCTGACGCTGCGGGCCGGTCCGCGCGGGCGCTGATTTCACTCAATCGGCGCCCTGCCCGATCGATCCAGAGTGACCCATTGCGGCACGGAGCTGCGAGCGGGGTGTCGGTGTGCGTGGCGATGGCGCTTGTGTGGCGGGATCGGTCGAAGCTCAAGGCGCTGCACCGGCCGACGAAGCCGCGGCCGCTGACGCGGCGGTGGATGGCGCGAGCACGCTGCGCGCGGTGATCCAGCCCTGGGGCATACAGGTGCGCGCTCGGCTGGCGGGCACGTCGGCACGCCGCATCTGGCACGCCATGTCCGACAGCCTGTTCAACGCCTACGACGCCGCCGAGCGCGACATGCCGCCGCGGGTGCACCACGGCTTGATCGAGCGTCTGGTGCGTGTCGAGGACATCGCCGAGATCGTGGACGGGTCGCTCGCCCTGCCCCATACGGGGTGCGTGCCGGTTCGCTTCAACGCGGTGGCCTGGCTGGCCGACGAGGCCGGTGCGTCATGGGTGTCCGAAGGGGGCTTGCGCGGCGAAGGTCGCGCGGCCATCGCCTGCCACGGCGTGGGCGGATGGCTGGTGATCGAGCCTGACATCGACTGGGTCGCCGCCCTCGAACGCCGCCCCGCGCAAGGCCATGTGGCTGCGCTCATCGACGTCGGCAGCACCGGCTTTTGGCTGCGTGCCACGCAGATCGAGGCCACAAGCGTCACCGCGCCCGATGGCTCGAACCACCTGGTGCTCGCGCTCGGCGGCGCTCCCGTGATGCCGAGCGCGGGCCGCTGGCTGGTCACCCGGCGCCATCCGCACGAGCGAGAACCGCAGGCGCTGGCCGCAGGTCAGGCGATGCCGGTGATACGCCCGCATGGCGATCTGATGTGGCACGTGGCCGATGCGGTCGACCTGTTCGCGCTGCTGCGGCATGCGGGCACCTCGCCGCCGAGCAGCCGCTCAAGGCCTGGTACGAGGAGGCCGCGAATGCGACCTGGGCCCAGTCCGCTGACATCAAGGCGCGATACCGCAGCGCCAGCGTGTTGAAGAACCGTCGCGTGGTCTTCAACGTCAAAGGCAACGACTACCGGCTGATCGTGGCCATTGCGTACAAGCTGCAGATCGTCTACGTGAAGTTTGTCGGCACCCACCAGGAGTACGACGCCGTGGACGCACAAACCATCGATTCGGCCTGAGCGGCCACGGAGGACACCATGGACATTCGCCCTGTTCACACCGAAGCAGACTACAAGGCCACCCTCAAGGAGATTTCGGCCTTGATGGAATCTGACCCTGATGCGGGCACGCCCGAGGGCGATCGCCTCGACATCCTGACCACGCTGGTGCAGGCCTACGAGGCCAAGCACCTGCCCATCACCGCGCCTGACCCGGTGGAAGCCATCAAATTCCGCACGGATCAAGCCGGCCTGTCCGTCAAGGATCTGGAAACCATCATTGGCAAAAGCAACCGCGTCTACGAGGTTCTCAACCGCAAGCGTCCGCTGACGCTGGCCATGATCCGCCGGCTGCACCACAGCCTGGGCATCCCGGCCGATGTGTTGATTGCGCAGACGGTTGCCGGGTGATCACCGGCACGCCGTCCCGAGCGGCCGGACAACTTCGACGAACAGGCAATGCACATGCATTACCATGCTGGGTATTCCCCTGTTTGATTGGAGAACGCCATGTCTGCCAGCCTCGAAGTCGAATCCACGCTGACCGACCGCTACCAGACCACGGTGCCGCAGACGGTGCGTCGCGCACTGCGGCTGGGCAAGCGCGACAAGATTCACTACTCGATCCGCCCCGGCGGCGAAGTCGTGCTGACGCGTGTCGACGCCGCCCAGGTTGACGACCCGGTGCTCGGTGAGTTCCTGGGCTTTCTGGCGCGCGACATCGCCGACCATCCGCAGCGCCTGAAAACCATCGACGCGAGCCTGGTCCAGCGTCTTCAGTCGCTGAGCGGTGGCATCGAAGTCGATCTTGAGGCCCCCCTGTCGGCAGACGATGAATGAGCCGCGGCAAGAGCGCGCCTTTGCTCATCCACGGTTGGACGGTTTTCGCTCACCCGCTGTTTCTCGCGCAGGTTGAAGCCCTCGCAGCGCAAGTCGAGCTGCTCAAGGCCAAAGACCCCGTGGGGTATGTCAACAAGAACGCCACCAAGAGGCTGGCGGCCATCGCCAAACTGGCCTTCGATGTGATCCCGCAAGACCCGACCAAGCCAGAGTACCGGCAAGGCCACACCCTGGGCGGCGACCACAAGCATTGGTTTCGGGCCAAGTTTTTCCAGCAGTACCGCTTGTTCTTCCGCTACCACGTGCCCAGCCAGGTGATCGTGCTGGCCGGCGGGCACCCGCCCGACGATTGGGATCAGTTGTTGAAAGCGTCCCAGACTGCCGGGCGACTGCTGTCCGGCATGGCGCCACCAAGCGAGTAAGCGTGTTGACAACAGCTACACACCCAATAACAATCCGTACATCACTTGTGTATGCACGAACAGGAGCTGCCCATGCGTGACGCCGCCATCAATCTGCGGGCCCTGCCCGAGCAACGCGATCTGATCGACCACGCCGCTAGTCTGCTGGGCAAGAACCGCTCTGACTTCATGCTCGAAGCGGCCTGCGACCGCGCCCAGGCGGTGGTGCTCGATCAGGTGTTCTTCAGCCTGGACGCAGACAAGTTCAAGCAGTTCACCGCCCTGCTCGACGCCCCTGTCGCCCCCAACCCGGGGCTGGAGCGCCTCATGGCGGTCAAGGCCCCTTGGAGCGCCGACGCGGCATGAGCTTGCAACTTGGCGCGCCGCAACCGCTGGCCGCCACTCATCTGCTGGGCGAATTTGCTTGCGGCGAAGCCAGCCTTGACGACTGGCTCAAGCGCCGGGCGATGACCAACCAGCTGAGCGGCGCCAGCCGCACCTTCGTGGTCACCGATCCGCAGGGGCGCGTTCACGGCTACTACGCGATGGCCGCCGGCGCGGTGTCACATCAGGACGCCACCAGCAGCGTGCGACGCAACATGCCCGATCCGGTGCCGGTGATGGTGCTGGCTCGGCTGGCCGTTGACCACCGCGCCCAGGGCAACCACCTCGGAGCGGCCTTGCTGCGCGACGCCGTGGGCCGCGCGGTGAGCGTGTCGCACAACGCCGGCGTGCGGGCGCTGCTCGTGCACGCCCTTCACGACCGCGCCAAACAGTTCTACGAACACTACGGATTCCAGCAGTCGCCGCAGCATCCGATGACGCTGATGCTGCGGCTGAACGCCGTCAAGCCAGGGCGCTGACGATCGATGGGGTTCGCGTCAGGGCCGGCGGCTCAATCCTCAAACAGCTCCGAATGCGTGCCCGCACGCACAAAGATGATGGCGTCGCCGTCCAGCCGGTAGATCAGCAGGAAATCGCCGCCGATGTGGCACTCGCGGTGATCGGCCCAGTCGCCCTTCAGCGGGTGGTCCAGCCACTCGGGGCCCAAAGCGGCATCGTTGGCCACGAGCAGCAGCATCGCCTGCTTCAGCCGGTTCAGGTCGTAGCGGCCCGATCGGCTCAGGCGCTCCCAGTCCTTGAGAAAAGCCTTGGTGTGGTCGCACGCTCTTGGCGGCGTGGCCCGCTTACGGCTTGCGGGTTTTTTCGAGGCCATGGATCAAGTCGTCGGCAGACTCGAAACGGGCGGCCCGCTGCGCGGCCATGGCGCGGGCTTCTTCCATCGCCTCGCGGGTTTGCGCGTTGGGCACCTTGAGCTCGAGCGGAAAAGCCTGATCGTTGACCACGCGCTTGAGCAAGATGCGCACGGCATCCGACACCGAAAGCCCCATGGCTTCGAGCGCCACGCTGGCTTGCGCCTTGATTTCGTCGTCCACCCGCACGTGCAGCATCGATGAATGGGCCATGGTCAGATCCTCCGTCTGACCGAATTTTGTATCGCGTATGAGATACGGTCAAGCAGGGTCTGGCCGGCGGCCATCGTGGCCGACGTGCCGAACTGCACCGACACCGTGCCGGTGATCCAGATGATTCGGTGGTGGTTGAGCATCTCTGAGCGGCTGCCACACCCTCACCCCAGCCCTCTCCCGCGAGCGGGAGAGGGAGTTAATCACCCTCACCCCAGCACTCTCCCGCTGGGCGGGAGAGGGAGCCAAGAAACCATCGGCCGCGTCGCGGGAGATGGCTTTTCAAGTCCCCTCTCCCTGAGGGAGAGGGCGAGGGTGAGGGTTGCATTCCCGCGCGGGACGGCGCCGTCAAAGGCATCGCCATGACGCCCACACCCGCAGCGGTGCGGCGAATAGGCCACCCTATCACCGCATGAAATGCGGCGAATAATCCAGGCTTGCGGAGAACGCAGCCATAATCTCCGCATGAAACGCGGTGATCACACCTACATCTGGCAGGCCAGCGATTGGCCAGACTGGCACTACGACCTGGCCGCCTTGGCCCAACCGTTGGCCGACGTCAGCCGCGCCCAAGGTTTGCTGATGGGGCGACTGGCCGATGTCGGCATGGCGCTGCGCGACCAGGCCAGCCTGTCGGCGCTGACAGAAGACGTCATCAAGACCAGCGAGATCGAGGGCGAGCAACTCAACGTCGAGTCGGTGCGCTCGTCCATCGCCCGCCGTCTGGGTGTCGACATCGGCGCGCTTGCCCCGGTGGACCGCCACGTGGAGGGCGTGGTCGACATGGTGCTCGACGCCACCAGCCGCAGCGGCGATCCGCTCACCCGGGATCGCCTGTTCGGCTGGCACGCAGCGCTTTTTCCCACCGGCCACTCGGGGCTGGTGCGCATCAAGGTGGGCGGCTGGCGCGACGACGCCAACGGCCCGATGCAAGTGGTCAGCGGCCCGCCGGGGCGCCAGCGCGTGCACTTCGAAGCGCCGCCGGCTTATCGACTTCCCTCCGAGACCGAGCGCTTCATCGACTGGGCCCACAGCGCCTCGAACGAGCCGCCTCTCATCAAGGCCGCGCTGGCGCACCTGTGGTTCGTCACCTTGCACCCGTTCGACGACGGCAACGGCCGCATCGCACGCGCCATTGGCGATCTGTTTCTGGCCCGCGCAGACGGCAGCCCCCAGCGCTTTTACAGCCTGTCGGCGCAGATACAGCGCGAGCGCAAGGCCTACTACGACATCCTGGAGCGCACCCAGAAGCGCTCGCTCGATGTCACCGAGTGGCTGGCCTGGTTTGTCGACACCCTGCACCGCGCCGTCGATCACTCACACCACACGCTCGACACGGTGCTGGTCCGCACGCGCTTGTGGCAGCGCTGGACAGCACCCGGCTCAGTGCCGCTCAACGAGCGACAGGTCAAGCTGCTGCATCGGCTGCTCGATGGCTTCGAGGGCAAGCTCACCAGCAGCAAATGGGCGGCCATCGCCAAGTGCTCGCCAGACACCGCGCTGCGCGACATCACCGAACTGCTCGCGCGCGGCGTCCTGCGCAAATCAGAGGCGGGTGGCCGCAGCACCAGCTACGAACTGAACGATTCAGCAGATCCAGCTGGGCGGGAGAGGGAGCCCGTCAAGTCCCCTCTCCCGCTGACGGGAGATGGCTATTGAAGTCCCCTCTCCCTGAGGGAGAGGGCGTCATTCAAGTTCCCTCTCCCTGAGGGAGAGGGCGAGGGTGAGGGTTGCATTCCCGCGCGGGACGGCCAGGACCGTGGCCAACGTGATGCGCCCCTGCATGGAAATCCAATTCGCCAAATCGTATTCGCTCGAATACATCTGGCCATGCCCAAGAAAATCAAGATCGCCGACCTGCCGGAGTTCGACGTCACCCAGTATCTGGACAACGACGAAGCCGTGGCTCAATACCTGACCGTGGTGCTTGAAGACGGCGATGCGTCGCTGCTGGCAGCTGCCTTGGGCGACATCGCCAAGGCGCGCGGCATGACGCAGATCGCCAAGGACGCCGGCATCGGCCGCGAGAGCCTGTACAAGGCGCTGCGTGCCGATTCCCAACCGCGCTTCGACACCATCGCCAAGGTGTGTGCGGCGTTGGGCGTGAAGCTGGTGGCGCAGGTCGTCTGACCCACCCTCACCCCAACCCTCTCCCGCGAGCGGGAGAGGGAGTCATTCAAGTTCCCTCTCCCTGAGGGAGAGGGCTAGGGTGAGGGTTGCATTCATCCCCCACCACCCTCACCCCCGCCCTCTCCCGCTGGGCGGGAGAGGGAGTCAAGACACCATCGGCCGCGCAGCGGGAGATGGCTGTTCAAGTCCCATCTCCCGCTGGCGGGAGATGGCCATTCAAATCCCCTCTCCCCGAGGCAGAGGCAAACTCAAATCCCCTCTCCCCGAGGGAGAGGGCTAGGGTGAGGGTTGCTTGCCGGCCAGCGTGACGGCGCCCGAATCGCCATCGTCTGCCTCGGCCTCGGGCCACAGCGCCGGAAAGTAAAAGCGCAGCGCGTGCAGTGGCAAGCCGAAGCGCAGCGGGCCTTGGGGGGTGTCGCTGGCCACCAGGCGCCGATCCAGCAGCGCCTTGAGCACGGTGCCGGCGGTGCGCTCGCCCAGGCCTGTCATGGTCTTGAACTCGCCGCGCTCGAGTGCGCTGTCGGTCACGCACAGGTAGTGCAGCGGCCGCAGCGCGGCCAGCCGCACGCCGGATCGCAGTGTTTGTTCCTCATAGGCCAGACAGGCGGCGATGCGCCGTTCCATGTCGCCCAGCTTCAACAGGGCAGCCATGAAATCGACCTGGTCCTGGCACACCGACAGCACGTAGCCGATCCAGTCAACCAGCGCTTGCTGGCTCAGGTTGCCCCGGCCATCCAGATCACCGCGACGCGGCTCGTCGGCCGCGGCCAGCAGCGCGTAGTAGCGATCGGTGCTGCGCGCAAAGCCACGCAGCGGCGACCACAAGCCGCCGGTGTAGCCCAGCGCGGTGAGCATCGCGTGCGTGTGCAGCCGCATGACCCGCCCGTTGCCATCGACAAACGGGTGCACCCAGCCCAGCCGGTGGTGGGCCGCGGCCAGCGCCAACAGCGCGGCCTCGCCTCGGCGGGTGCCGCCGTAGACGTCGCCCCAACGCTCGAGCAGCGCGGGCACCGCCGCAAAGGCCGGCGCCACGTGCTGGCCCACGCTCACCTCGCGCTGGCGAAGCTGGCCGGAGGTGATGGCCGCACCCTCGGGGGTGAACAGATCGCTGGCGGGCAGGCGGGCGAACAGTTCACGGTGCACATCGGTGAGCGCATCGACACCGTACAGCCGCTGAGCACCGTCTGGGCCAGCGTAGCGCGACTCGATGGCGATCTCTGCATCGATGTGCGCCACCGCCAGCCGCTGCCGGGCTGCCAGCTCGCGGTTGTCTGAAAAATCGCGCCGCAGCGCCTGCTCGATCTCGAACGGCCGCGTGTGCTGGCCCTCGATGCGGTTGGAGTGATACGAGTTCATGCCCCGCAGCAGCCGCCGCAACTCGGCAGGCGCGCGCGTGCCGGCCAACTGCAACGCCGCGCGCGCCAGATCGTGCGCCTGCGCCAGCAAGGGCTGCTGCGCCGCCTCGGACGGCATCAGCGGTTCAAACTGATGGACAGAATCGTAAAGTGTCACCATGGTTGCCAAGATGATGCCACTTGCAAGTCATTGATGGCGAATGTATTTGCCTTGTTTTTGCAAATTATTTTGCCAAGTTTTTTGCGGGCATAGACCCTCACCCCTGCCCTCTCCCGCGCAGCGGGAGAGGGAGCCTGAATTCACCCTCACCCCAGCCCTCTCCCGCGAGCGGGAGAGGGAGTCATTCAAGTTCCCTCTCCCTCTGGGAGGGGGCCAGGGTGAGGGCCGAAGGCTGACAATCCAAACCATGGCCAAACCCGTTCCCCGACTCAGCCCCGAGCAGATTCAAGAGGTGATCGCCGTCGCCTGGGATGACCGCCCGCCGTTTGCAGCCGTGCTGCGCAGCCACGGGCTGTCGCCGGGTCAGGTGGTGCAGTTGCTCAAGCGCGAGCTCACGCCCAGCGCTTACAAGACCTGGGTCGCGCGCACCAAGGCGCCGCAGCGTGCGGCGGCTGGCAGGAAGTGATGGACACGCGAAACGCCTTTGCCGAACTGGGCCTGGAGCCCGGCGCCACGGCGCATGAGGTGAAGGCCGCTTGGCGCCGGCTGGTGTCGCATTGGCACCCCGACCGCAACCCGAGTGACGGCGCGCTGGTGCGCATGCAGCGCATCAACGATGCGTTTCGCATCGTCAGGCAAGCCCTGGGCACAGGGCATGAGGTGCCTTCGCACGATGAGACGCCCGCCTCGAGCGCGCCTGAACCAGCGGCCGAAGACGCACGCGCGCGCACCGAACCGCCTGGCGATCGGCCGCCCGAGGATGAAGACCTCGGCGAACGCCGCACCATCCATCGCAAGCTCAGGCTGACGCTGGAAGAAGCCGCCGCCGGCTGCACCAAGGTGCTGCAGGGCAAGCTGACCGACACCTGCGCGAGCTGCATGGGCCTGGGCTACCAGATGCCCGAAGCCGCTTGCGAGCCCTGCGAGGGCAGCGGCCAGGTTGCGCAGACCAGCTGGTTCGGCTGGTTGAACACCAAGGTGGCTTGCACGCCGTGCGCGGGTCTGGGTCGCTTCAGGCTGGACTGCCAGGTGTGCGACGGCACCGGCAAACTCGACAACCGGCGCTATCAGGTCAAAGCGCGCATTCCCCACGGCGTGCGCAGCGGCGACCGGCTCACCGTGAGCACGCGTGGCACCCGATCTGGCGACATGGCGGTCGAGCTGCACCTGCGCATCGAGCTGATCGACCACGCATTGTTCACGCTGGAGCCCGATGGCACGGTGCGCTGCGAGATGCCGGTGGACGGCTTTGCCTGGATTGCCAACCGCACGGTGCAGGTGCCCACGCTGGCCGGCCTGCAGCCGCTGGCGCTCAACCGCGAGCAACTGGCGTACCGGCTGGCGCAACAGGGTTTTCCGGCGCAGCGGCGTGGCGCGCGTGGTGATCTGGTGATCACGGTGCAGCCGGTTTTTCCGCAACGCATGAGCGCCGATCAGGACATCTTGCTCGACCAGCTGATCGCGACCTTTTCGGGCCCCGACAGCCGCAGCGAAGACCCGCGCCTGAGCGCGTGGCAGCGCAGCCTGCAGCTGTGGGAGCGAAGCCGCCAAAGGCGAGAAACCGGCGAGCGTTGAGACGCGGCGCCGTATGAGCGCTCAGCGCGGGCGGTCGGGTGCCTCGAAGCGCAGGTGAATGGCGGCCAGATCGTCAAAGGCGGCCTGGCCGCCTTCGAACTCGCGCACGGCAGCCACCAGCGTCGGCAACAGCGACGTGCCTGTGTGGGCCACCAGAAGGTCGGTGACGCGGTCATCACCGAACATCGCCTCGCCTGGCGCGGTGGCCTCGGTGACGCCGTCGGTGACGACGAGCAACTGGTCGTTGGTTTCCAGCTGAACGCTGGCCGACTCGTAGCGAAAGTCTTCGTCCATCAGGCCGAACGGCAAACCACCGCTGCACGCCAGACGCCCGACCGCGCCATCGGCACGGATGAGAAAGGGCTCGACGTGACCGGCGCGCACATACGACAGCTTGCCGCTGCGCAGTTCGAGCGTGGCCAGCAGCATGGTCACGAACATGCAGCTGTCGTTGCCACGACTGAGGATGGAATGGACCATCCCGGCGGCTCGTTCGGGCTGGCCAAAGACCTCAAGCACATCGGGTCGCGACAGCAAGCCGCGAAACAGCGCCTGGGTGCGCGCCATCATGAGACCGGCGGCAGCGCCCTTGCCCGACACGTCGCCAATCAGCATGACCAGCATGTCGTCGCCGATTGAAAAGTAATCGACCAGATCACCGCCGACTTCCTTGGCCGGCTCGAGCACGATGTCGATGGCGATGTCGCGGCCGTGGTGGCTGCCACGGTAATTGGGCGGCACCAGCGCGAGCTGCAGGGCACGCGCGTCGTTGAGCTCGATTTGCTTGCGCTGCAGTTCTTGGCGCATGCTGTCTCGCAGCATCTTCTTTTCAAGCGTGGCCAGGATGCGCGCGCGCAGCAAGGTGGCGTTGAAGGGCTTGAGCACGAAGTCTTCGGCGCCCATCTCGATGCAGCGCACCACCGGGTCCATGTCGTTGAGCGCGGAGATGACGATGACCGGCAGATCGGTGAGCTTGCCGGCTTCGCTGAGCTGGCGCAGCACCTCGAAACCGTCGACCTCGGGCATCATGATGTCGAGCAGCACGAGATCGAACTCGCGCTGTGAAATGGCCTCCAGCGCCTCGCGGCCGTTGACCGCCTGCTCGGTGTGGACCACGCCCAGACGCCGCAGGCGGCGCACCAGGATGTCGCGGTTTTCGTCGATGTCGTCGACGACGAGCACGCGGGCATGGGCGGGGTTCATGGCGTTTCCTGGGGTGTGGCGATCAATGCCAGCAGCTGGTCGGCCAGCCGCAGGGTCGCACGCAGATCGTCTTGCAGCGGCTGGCCCGGGCCATCGCTCCAGTCGTCGATGAGCATGTCGCCATAGCCCTTGACCGCATTGAGCGGCGTGCGCAGGTCGTGGCGCCAATGGCCCTGCGTGGCCAGCCACTGGGCGGGGTTGTCACGGGCCGCGCGCGGTGCGTCAGCGAATTCCTCGATCAGCGTGCACAGCCGCGCGCAGGCCTTGCCGATGCGTGCGAGATCGTCGGCCGCATCGTCCAGACCGCGCAAGGCCGCCTGCTCGCTCACCCTGGCGACCACAGCGGCCATCTCGGCGCCAGGCGAGCGCAGCGCCTGGCACAGGGCAGCCACCTGCAAGGCGGCAGCGTCTTGGGGTGCTGCGTCAAAAGACGATGGGGTTGCGGTCATGGGGTGGCCAGCACTCAGGCCGGCTTGCCGGGCAGCAGCGCTTCGATCTTGGCGATGAGGCGATCGAGCTCGACGGGCTTGGTGTCGTAGTCGTTGCAGCCGGCCTCGATGGCTTTTTCACGGTCGCCGGCCATGGCGTGGGCGGTCAGGCCGATGACGGGGATGTGGCGCGTGGCCTCGGCGGCCTTGATGCGCCGGGTGGCTTCCCAGCCGTCGATCACCGGCAGGCTCATGTCCATCAGGATCAGGTCGGGCAGCTCGGAGCCTGCCATCTCGACGCCCTGGCCGCCATCGACGGCCATCACGATCTCGTAGCCGCGGCGCAGCAATCGGCGCGACAGCATGTCGCGGTTCATTTCGTTGTCTTCAACCAGCAGCAGTTTCACGTTTCAACAGCCTTTTGAAAAACCCGCCAAGCGAGCCATCAGATCACGAATTCAACGGCAGGACGCTCGCGCAGCGCCTGACGAACCTCGGCGGCCACGCCCTTGGCATTGGCCGACCCCTTGCCGATCACCGAGTGGGCGTGCTTGCCCAGCCATTCACGCTCTTGCACCGAGAGGTCCTTGGCGGTGATCACAACCACCGGAATGTCGCGCCACAAGGCATGGGCAGCGAGTTGTTCCAGCACCATGAAGCCGTCCATCTCGGGCATCATCAAATCGAGCAGGATCAAGGACGGCAGCGGGTTGGCACCCAGCCAGTCCAGGGCCTCGCGGCCGTTGGCGGCTTCGAACACCTCGACGTTCAACTGCTGGACATGGGCCTTGGTGAGCTCGCGGCTTTGGACGTCGTCGTCGACGACAAGCACCGTGGCTGCCTCATCGAGCAGCTTGTTCAACACCAGACCCAGGCGCGATCGGTCCACTGGCTTGGTCATGAAATCGCTGGCACCGAGCGACAGCGCCAGGCCCCGATCCGAGGTGCAGGTGACCACCACCACCGGAATGTCCGACAGCTCGGGGTCAGACTTCAGTGCGGTGAGCACCGACCAGCCGTCCATGCGCGGCATCATGATGTCGAGCGTGATCGCTGCGGGGCGCAGCTGGCGCGCCATGTCGATGGCCGCCTCGCCGCCGGCGGCCTCGACCACACGCCAGCCTTCCTTGTTCAAGGCCATGCACAG
>CAMCNE010000020.1 GCA_945875935.1 Bordetella parapertussis | reverse complement strand
ATCGGCAACAGCACACCGGTGCCCTTGCTCGACTTCATCGGCGCGCTGGAAGGTGCTCTGGGGATGGTCGCGCGGCGCGAGCTGCTGCCGCATCAACCCGGCGACGTGCTGGCCACCCACGCCGACACCTCGGCGCTCGAGGCCTGGGTCGGCTTTCGGCCGACCACTGAACTGGCCGAGGGCGTTCGGCGCTTCATCGACTGGTACCGCCCGCGGCACCCGAAGCCGCACCCGCGCTGAGCGGCGCACCAACCACCGCAAACGCAAAGCGCAGCGGCGGCCGATCGGCCGCAGCATGGTTGTGCGGTACATCGAGCAGCGTGGGCTGGGCTGCAGCCCAGTCCGGCTTCAGCTGGCGCAGCGCGTCGAAGTCGGCGGCGTAGGTCAGCAGCCACAGCGGCCCCTCAGGCAGCGCGCCTGGCGAGCCCGAATGAACCAGCCGCGCGCCTGGAAACGCCAGCCGCATCGTGCCGATTAGGTGTTTGTTGTTCGACACGATCACCACCGGCTCGCTACTGCCCTGGCGCAAGGCGCTGGCCAGTGCCTGCACTGGCAGGTTCATCTGCTTGGGGCGGCCCCAGTGGCCGTTGTAGTACGGGCGCAGCGAAATGCAGACCAGACACAACAGCGCCATCGTGCAGGCAAGGCGTGGCAGCCAGCGCAGGCGTGGGTGCTGTAGCAGCCCAGGCCACGCCACGAAGAACATCAGCGGCGCGCCAAACAGAAGCGGCTGCAGCCAGCGGTCGTTGAAACGCGCCGCCCCGCCGATCACCACCATCGCGACCAGCAAACCGAGGACAGCGATCAGATAGCGCTGGAACAAACCCGCCATGAACACATCGCGGCCGTCGCGCCAGGCCGCCAGGCGCCAGCCGAACAATCCCAGGCAAACCAGCCACCAAGGCGCCAGGAATGACGGCACCACCAGCAGCAGACTGCCCAGCCCGCGGGCGATCTGCAGCGGCCCGCGCACCAGGCCGCCCGACAGCTTGCCGGCCGTGCTGCTGGTGGCCTCCTGCAGGTGACCCAGCACCCACAGCCAGTGCGGCAGCACCAGCACCAGCACCACCAGCGCGCTGAACGCGATCCGCCCGTCGAGCAGCACTCGGCGAGTCGCGGGGCTCCACAGCAGGGCCATGCCCCACGCTGCCACCACCATGAAGAAGCTGTATTTCGACAGCAGGCCGCAGCCCACCGCCAGCCCCAGCAGCAGGTACAACCCGACTCGCGGCCGACGCAGCAGTGCCAGCAGCACCGCCACAGTGGCCGCCGCACAGGTGGTGACCAGCACCGAATGCGTCAGGTCGCGCTGCGACTCCCAGACGATCTGCAGCAGCAGCAGCAGCGAGGCAGACGACAGCGCAGCCAGCCGCGGGGCGAGCACCTGGCGTGCGGCCAGCCAGGTGAAGCCGTAGGTGCCCAGCAGCAACACGTTCTTGAGCAGCGCCAGCGCCAGGATCGACACGCCGAACACCTCGAAGAAGACCCACTGCAGCCAGCTGTAGAGCGGTGGCTGCGGGCCATAGCCCCAGCGCAGGTCCTGCGTCCACAGCAACTGCTCGGCCTCGTCGAGCTCGGCCGACTGAGAGGTGAACAAGCGCATCACCATCTGCAGCGAGAAATAAAGCAGCAGCCCACCCAGCAGCCAGATCGCGCAACGCTCGCCACCCGGGTCATGCGCAGGATCCACAGCGGCGGCAGATGAGGTGGCGGCGGTCATGTGGCGGCGGAGCATACACAGCGACTGCGCTGGCAGCTGGCTCCTAGAATTCGGTTCCCCCTCGCCCCGGCCAGAAGGCCCTGCTCACCCCATGTTGATCTCACTGGCCACTGCGGCCGATGCGCCCATCGCCGCAGCCGACGACCGCATCGGGGTGTCGATCGTGATCCCGGTCTACAACGAGGTCGACAACCTGCCGGATCTGGTCGATCGGGTCGAGTCGGCGCTGCAGCCCACCGGTCGTCGCTTCGAGCTCATCTGCACCGACGACGGCTCGCGCGACGGCTCGGACCGGCTGCTGGCGCAACTGGCCGCCGACAGGCCGTGGCTCAGACCGGTCTATCTGGCGCGCAACTACGGGCAGTCGAGCGCGCTGCAGGCCGGCTTCGACATCGCGCGCGGGCACTACATCGTCACGCTCGACGCCGATCTGCAAAACGACCCGCTGGACATCCCGGCGCTGCTCGATCGGCTCGACAGCGATGCGGGCGTCGACATGATTTCCGGCTGGCGTCAGCAGCGGCAAGACAACGCGATGTCGCGCAAGCTGCCGTCGATGCTGGCCAACCGGTTGATCTCGCGCGCTACTGGCGTGCACCTGCACGACTACGGTTGCGCGCTCAAGGCCTACCGGTGCGAGATCATCGAACGCATCCGGCTGTACGGCGAACTGCACCGGTTCATCCCTTCGCTGGCGCGCGAGGCGGGCGCGCGCATCGCCGAGGTGCCGGTGCGTCACCACGCACGCACCCGCGGCGTGTCGAAGTACGGCATCGACCGCACCTTCCGTGTCATTCTTGATCTGGTGCTGATCGTGTTCTTCCTGCGCTACCACCAGCGTCCGCTGCATGCGTTCGGCGGGCTCGGGCTGTGGTTGGTCACCCCCGGGGCGGTCATCCTTGGCTATCTGGCCATCGTGAAAGCCATGGGTGAGTCCATCGGCGGCCGCCCACTGCTGCTGGCCGGCGTGGTGCTGCTGCTGGTCGGGCTGCAACTCGTGGTGGCCGGCCTGATCGGCGAGATGCTGGTGCGCATCTACCACGAGGGCCGCGGCCGGCCGCAGTTCCACACCCGAGGCGCGCCGCGCGCCTCGGCCGGATGACGCTGCGCCGCTCGCCATCCCGATGCCGCTGACCCGCCAGCACGTCATGCAGTTGCTGCGCCTGGTGGGCGCGCCGCTGCTGCTGGTCGCCGTGGTGTGGCTGGCGGGGCCGCAAGCCGTGCTGGCGGCGGTGCGCGGCGCCGACGTCGGCTGGCTGCTGCTGGGCCTGCTGAGCGCCACCGCAGGCAACACCTCCTCGTCGCTGCGCTGGTCTGAGCTGGCGCGCTGGCTGGGCCACCGGGTGCGCGCGCGCTGGGCGATCGCCGTGTACTTTCGCGGCGTGGCCATCAACGCGCTTTTGCCGGGTGCGGTACTGGGTGGCGACATGTTCCGTGCCTGGCAGCTGCATCGCGATGGCTGTCCGATGGGCGCGGCGAGCCTGTCGGTGGTACTCGACCGCCTGAGCGGGCTGTGGATCTTGTTTGCCCTGGGCGCGCTGGCGCTGTTTGCCGGCACGGGCACGGCCGAGATGGAAATCCTGCGCGCGCGGCTGCACATCCCCGACAGCTGGCCCACGGCGGTGATCGCGGCCGCTTTGCTAGGCACGGTCTTGCTGCTGCCCTTGCTGGTGCTGAGCACGCTGGCGGGCGTGGCAGGCTATGGCGCGCGTGCCGGCGGGCGGCGCGCGACGGCGGTCGAGCTGCTGCGCCGGCCCAACAGCTTTGAGCAATACCAACGCCAGGCCGCCGCCTCGCTGGTGGTGCAGGCCTTCGCGGTGGGTGCGCTGTATTGCGCCGGCCGCGCCTTTGGCGTGGTGCTGCCGTGGTGGGTGGTCGCCTTCACGGCCGGGCCGATCTTTCTGTTTGCGGCGCTGCCGGTGAGCTTTGGCGGCTGGGGCACGCGTGAGGTGGCCACGGTGACGGCCTGGTCGACGTTTGGCATTGCACCGCCGCTGGCCGTGGCGGCTGCGGCGGCCTTTGGTGTCTATGCGCTGGCGCAATCGGTGCTTGCCTGGCTGCCCATGCCAGCGGCAACACCGGTGGGCGCCCCCACGCCTGAGCTGCCGTGATGTCCAACCAGCCCCCCATCAGCCCAAGCCAGCGCGGTGCAACCGGGTTGCCTCATGTGGTTCACCTGGAAACCGGCCGATTTGTCTATGGCGGTGGGCGGCAGGTGCTGTACCTGACCGAGCATCTGCCGGCGCTGGGCATCCGCAGCACGCTGGTGTGCGCGAAGGGCGGCGAGATGGCAGCGCGGGCGCGCGCAGCCGGCACCGAGGTGATCGAGCTGGCCACCATCGGCGACGCGGATGTGTCGCTCACCTGGCGCTTTGCGGCGCTGCTGCGGCGGCTGCAGCCTGATCTGGTGCACCTCCACAGCAGGCGCGGCGCCGATGTGTGGGGCGCGCTGGGCGCCCGGCTGGCGGGGGTGCCGGCGGTGATGACGCGGCGCAACGACACGCGCGAAGCGCAGCTGGCCTTGTGGCTCAAGTACCCGCTGTTTCGACACGTCGTGGCGATTGCCGAAGGCGTCAAGGACGTGCTGGTGAGCCAGGGCGTGCCCAGCGAAGACATCACCGTGGTGCACAGCGCCATCGACCCGAAGCCCTGTCAGCAGGCGCGATCGCGCGCCGAGCTGGCGGCCACTTTCGCGCTCGACGCAGCGCAGCCGATTCTGGGCATCGCCGCGCAGCTGATTGAACGCAAGGGCCACGCGCTGTTGTTCGAGTCGCTGCAGATGCTGGCGGACAAGCACCCGACGGTGCAGCTGATCGTGTTCGGGCGCGGTCCGCTGTCTGACAGCTTGCCGCCACTGGCCGCCGCGCGCGGGCTGGGGTCGCGGGTGCATTTCGCGGGCTTTCGTACCGATCTGGAGCAGTGGCTGGGCGCGCTCGATGTGCTGGTGCACCCTGCCCACACCGAAGGCCTGGGCAATGTGTGCCTGCAGGCCGCAGCGGCCGGCGTGCCGTGCATCGGTTCACGCGTGGGCGGCATCCCCGAGGCCATCGCCGATGGGATCACCGGCTTGCTGGTGCCGGTGGGCGACGCCGCCGCGCTGGCCGCGGCGATCGACCGCCTGCTCGGCGACGCGCCCTTGCGCCAGCGGCTGGGCGCAGCCGGGCCGGCCTATGTCGAGTCTGACTTCACGCCACCGGCCATGGCTGCGGGCAACCGAGCGGTCTACCGCCGCGTGCTCGGACGGTGAGCCCCAACAGACCACCGCGGTGAAGGCGCTCGAGTCCGACGCCGTCTTGCCATTGCCGGACCTGCCGTTTGCGCTGCTTGACGGCCAAGCGCATGGGAAACCCCAGCCGCTCACCGTTGCGCGTGCTTGAGCGGCTGATCGACCGGGGCCTGGTTTGAAACCAGGAACAACGCCTGGGCATCTGCCTCGGCATGGTGCTTTTGGTCTTCTGACTGGACTTCGGCGCTGCGCGTGAAACGCAGGTGCGTGATGTCCGACGGGAAGAACATGCCCCAGCTCCACTCGAAGAAGATGCGCAAGCGCCGCCCCGATGACGGCATCTGCGAGAGGTAGTAAGCGCGCCACACCAGCCAGGCGAGCCAGCCGGTGAGGGGCACGCCGAACACCTCGGCCACCCCCTTGAGGTGGCCGATGGAGGCCATCGCGCCGCGCGAGCGGTAGCAAAACGGCTCGGTGGCACGGCCGCGCATCTCCCGAACCAGATTGCCCGCCAGATGCTTGGCCTGCCGCACGGCGAACTGCGCGGTGGGCGGCGAGATGCTGCCATCGAGCGCATTGGGCACGGCCGCGCAGTCACCCACAGCCCACACACCGGGAAAGTCGGGCACCGACATGTCGCCGTTGACCACGATTCGCCCTTGCAGGCAGCGCACGCCGATGCGCTCGAGCAGGGGGTTGGACGAGGTGCCTATGGTGCCCAGCACGGTATCGCCAGCGACCAACTCACCGTCCTTGAGGTGCACACCGGCCGCCGACACCGAGCTGGCGAAAGTGTCGAGCCGCACCGTCACGCCGCGCTGGCGCAGCGACTCGAGCGCCGCAGCACCCAGGCGCGCCGGCAGCTCGGGCAGCAGCCTGGGCATGCCGTGCAGCACCGTGACCTTGAGTTCATCGGCCGCCACACGGGGGTAGTAGTGACGGATGCCCCTCAGGCAGTCGATCAGCTCGCCGGCCACCTCGACGCCCGAAAAACCCCCGCCCACGATGATGAAATGACCCAGCTGGCGACGTCGCTCGGGGTGGGTCTCGAGCTCGATGCACGCCAGCCGGCGCAGCACCGTGTTGCGGATGTGCATGGCATCGCCCACCGTCTTCAGCGGCAAGGCGTGCTCGGCCATGCCGGGCATCAGGTCAAGCCGCGCGCGATTGCCCAGCGCGAACACCAGGTGGTCGTACGGCAGCGTCATTTCGCCGTTGAGGGCCTGCATGGTCAGTCGCCGCGACTGCGTGTCGACCGAGGTGACCGAGCCCATGATGAATTGCTGGATGGGACTTTGCGGCAGCATCTCGCGCACCGGAACCACCACGTGCTCCGGAAACACCGAAGCGCCCACCGCCTCGGGCAGCATCGGGCTGAAGGTGGTGTAGCTGTTTTCTGAGACCAGCGTGAGCGAACAGCCGCGCGGCATCTGGGCGCTCAGCGCGCGCACCATGTTCGTGCCGGCAAAGCCGGCGCCGACAACAACGACTCGGGTCACAGCAGCAAAGTTCACGGCAAGCGGGCGCAATGGGCGCGAAGGAAAGCCTGAAGGTCTCAGCGGCACCCCGCCGAGTTCATCGGTACCGCAGCCGTGCGCACGGAAACGGAAAGCCCACCCATGCACGAAACGTGCACAGGTGGAGGCTCACGCTCAGATTTCTTCGTACAGCGGCAGCGTCAGGAACTCTTCGAAGGCGTCCTGCGTGCTCATCTGGGTGAAGATCTCGGCGGCACGGTCGAACCTGCCCTCGAAGCCACCGGCCTTGATCTTGGCGAGCTCTTCAGGCACGAACGAGCGCACCATGTCGGCGGTGACCTTGCGGCCGTCTTCGAGCACGCCCTTGGGTGTGCGGATCCACTGCCACACCTGCGAGCGGCTGATCTCGGCGGTGGCGGCGTCTTCCATCAGGTTGTGAATGGGCACGCAGCCGTTGCCGGCCAGCCAGGCGCCCAGGTAGTGGATGCCCACGTTGATGTTCATGCGCAGGCCAGCTTCGGTGATCGGCGCTTCGGGCTGGAAGTTCAGCAGATCGGCCGCGACGACGTTGACTTCGGGCTTTTGCTTGTCGAACTGGTTGGGTCGATCGCCGAGCACCTCGACGAACTCTTTCATTGAAGCTTCGACCAAGCCGGGGTGCGCGACCCAGCCGCCGTCGTAGCCGTCGGTGGCGTCACGGCGCTTGTCGGCAATGATGCCGGCCATGGCGATCTCGTTCTTGGCCGGATCGTTCTTGATCGGAATCAGCGCGCTCATGCCGCCAATCGCCGGCGCACCGCGCTTGTGGCAGGTCTTGAGCAGCAGCAGCGCATAAGCACGCATGAAGGGCGCGGTCATCGTGACCTTGGCGCGGTCGGCCAGGCAGAACTCGCGATCGAGTTTGAACTTCTTGATGCAGCTGAAGATGTAGTCCCAGCGCCCGGCGTTCAGACCGGCGCTGTGCTCGCGCAGCTCGTAGAGGATTTCTTCCATCTCGAACGCAGCCAGGATGGTTTCGATCAGCACGGTCGCCTTGATCGTGCCTTGCGGCAGGCCCAGCTCGTTTTGCGTCATCACGAACACGTCGTTCCACAGCCGCGCCTCGAGGTGGCTTTCCATCTTGGGCAGGTAGAAGAACGGGCCGGCGCCGCGCGCGATCTGTTCCTTCGCGTTGTGGAACATGAACAGCGCAAAGTCAAAGATGCCGCCGCTCACCCGCTGGCCGTCGACCAGCACATGCTTTTCATCGAGGTGCCAGCCGCGCGGGCGCACCTGCAGCGTGGCGATCTTCTCGTTGAGCTTGTAGGTCTTGCCGTTGGACTCGAGCGTGAGCGTGCGGCGAATG
The DNA here is from genome assembly GCA_945875935.1 of Bordetella parapertussis. Lineage (GTDB taxonomy): Bacteria > Pseudomonadota > Gammaproteobacteria > Burkholderiales > Burkholderiaceae_C > PBB1. Next base: position 21,167 of record CAMCNE010000020.1, on the reverse strand, counting down.
GCCTGGCCGAGGTTGATCTGGCCTTGAATCTGGTTCGTCCACAGCGGTGAGTTGCTGTCTTCGAAGTCGGTCATGTAGCTGTCAGCGCCCGAATTGAAAGCGTTGATGACCATCTTGGCCTCGACCGGGCCGGTGATCTCCACACGACGGCACTGCAGCGCGGGCGGAACCGGCGCGACCTTCCAGTCGCCCTCGCGGATGGCTTGGGTCTCGGCCAGGAAGTCGGGGCGCTCGCCGGCGTCAAGGCGCTTGCTGCGCTCGACGCGCGCCGCGAGCAGTTGCTGGCGCCGAGGCTCGAACGCACGGTGCAGCTTGGCCACCAGTTCGAGCGCGGGCAGGCTGAGGACGGCCTCGAAGCCAGGACGCATCGGCGCGTTGATCTCCATGCCCGCAGGCAAGGTCAGCGTGGAAAGGCTCATCAGAAAAACTCCTTCAAGGGTTCAAAAAAATTCGTCTCACCGCGCAGGCTGCGGCCGATGCGCGTGGCTTCAATGTCGTGGGAAGGGCCCGACCGACCTGCCCCAGAAAAGGGGCCGGCCGGGCTTGGGTCAACTCAGGCGCTCAGGCAGGCCTTCATGAAGGCCTTGCGGTCGTCGCCCTTCTTGCCGGCGGCTTCAGCGTTGCAGGTCTTCATCTTGTCTTGCTGAGTGGGCTTGCCGCCGGCAGAAAGGCAGGTCTTCATGAAGGCCTTGCGGTCATCGCCCTTCTTGTCGCCGGCTTCGGCATTGCAGGTGCTCATCTTGTTTTGCTGCTTCGTCAAGGGGGCGCTGGCAGCATCGGCGGCGAATGCGGGTGCAGCCAGAACGCCCAGGCCCAGGGCAATCGCGATCAGGAATGATTTCATGGTGGCTCCTTGCGGGTGGTGGGGGACGGCGCGGGACGCGCCAGCAAGGATTGGATCACGGCGGCCCACACGCCAGCAAGGCGCGGGCCCGCTCGCACGGTCAAAGAATGCGCCGCGGGTGCGCCATCTTCTCGTGCGCGGCGTGCAATCGACGCACCAGCACGCGGATGAACGAGGCATCAAAGCGATGCTGGCAGCCTTCGCTGAGCTGCGCGAGCGTCTCGGGCACGAAGGACACGGTGGTGGCGACCTCGCTGACGATCACGTCTGCCGTGTGGGTGCGCAGATCGGGGCTGGGCGCGAGGTAGGCCATTTCGCCAACCGACGTGCCCGTGCCCAGCGTGGCGACTTTCTCGCCATCGCGAAAGACCTCGACGCAGCCCTGCGCAATGATGTGAAAGGCTCGGCCCCGATCGCCCTTGCGGCACAGGCCATGGCCCACCGGGAAGCGCCGCCACTTGGCGCGGTGGACCACCTCCCACAGCTCGACATCGCCAAAACTCGAGAAGAACTCCAGCTGGCGCAGCAAGTTGAAGCGCTCTGAATCCATGACAGCCTGCAGCTGGCCGCGCGGCACCTCCTGCCGAGAGATCAGACCGGCAAGCGCGTTGGCAAATTCGTCCCAGTCGGCATAACGCTGCTGTACGTCCTTGGCCAGTGCACGCTGTATCACCTCGTCAAGCGCCTCACTGACCCCCTCACGCAGTCCCGGCAGCGGCGCTGGCTTCACGTGATAAATCTGGTGCATCAGGGCCGACTGGATCTGCGCGTCGAACGGCGGGCGCCCGGCGGTCAGGTGATAGAGCACCGCGCCCAGCGAATACATGTCGGCGCGGCTGTCGAGGGTGCTGCCATCGAGCTGCTCGGGCGACATGTAGGCCAGCGAGCCGACGCGATAGACCTGGGTCACATCGGAGCCCAGATTCAGCACGCTGCCGAAGTCAGACACCTTGACATCGGTGATGCCGCCCGGGCTCATCACCGTGAGCAAATTGGCCGGCTTCACATCGCGGTGGATCAGGCCCTGGCGGTAAACGTAGCCCAGCGCCATCGCGCACTTGAAGCCGATTTCGACGATCTGCTCGAGCGGCAGCAGCTGATCGGCGCGGCAAAAGGGCCGCAAGGTGCCGCCGGCCACGTACTCCATCACCAGGTACTGGCATGACGGCTCGATCACCGCGTCGTAGATCTTCACCACATTGGGGTGCTGAAGGCGGCCGACCAGCGTGGCCTCGGCCGCGAAGAATCGTTCGCTGTAGCGGGTTGCATCGGCGTCGTCGCTGGCCGGCAGGCGCACTCGCTTGACCGCCACGTCGCGGTCGTGGAACTCGTCCCGGCACAAAAAGACGTCGCTGGTGGCGCCTTCGCCGAGCTTGCGTATCACCGGGTACTTGCCGATTTGCGCGGGCAGCTCACCTCCGGGCGCGGCCTGGGTCGCCACGTCGAGCGGTATGTCGACAGCCGGTGTGATGACTTCGGTGGGGTTCTCGTTCAAGTCGAGCTCGAGGTTTGGGCATGGCGATGCAGCCAAACGCCGCGCGCACAGCTGCGATGTTGACTCAGGATGCGCCGATGGGTAAGGCGGAACAAGCCACCAAAGGCGCACCAAACCTCGAGCCGCGCTGCCGCTTCAGTGGCGCGCAGGGTCGGCTGGCCCAGGGCGAAACGTAGAATCTGGGCATGATTGAAGCGAAGCAAGACCTGTTGAAGGCCCTCGCCTCAGCGATCCACGAACTCAGCCCTGGCAGCACGCTGCCCGCCGCCTTCGAATCGCCCAAACTCGCCGCCCACGGAGACTTGGCGTGCACCTCGGCTATGCAGCTGGCCAAGCCGCTGAAGAAAAATCCGCGCGAGCTCGCGCAAGCCCTGATCGATGCGCTCCAGCGCCACAGCGCCGTACAGGCCCATGTCGAATCCTTTGAGATCGCCGGGCCCGGCTTCGTCAATGTGCGACTGCGTCACGCAACCCGCCAGGCCATCGTGCGCGAGGTGCTTGCCGCTGGCGCGTGCTTCGGTCGTCAGGCCCCCAATGGCCAGCAGGTGCTTGTCGAATTCGTCTCGGCCAATCCGACCGGGCCGCTGCATGTGGGCCATGGCCGGCAGGCCGCGCTCGGCGACGCGATTTGCAACCTGTTCGAAACGCAGGGCTGGTCGGTGTGGCGCGAGTTCTATTACAACGACGCCGGCGTGCAGATCGCCACGCTGACCGCCTCGACGCGGGCACGGCTGCACGGCCTCAAGCCCGGCGACGCGCAGTGGCCCGAGTCGGCCTACAACGGCGACTACATCGCCGACATCGCTGCAGGCTTCACGGCACGGCAAACGGTCAAGGCCGATGACCGCGAGTTCACCGCCTCGGGCGACATCGAAGACATCGAGGGCATCCGCCAGTTCGCCGTGGCCTACCTCAGGCACGAGCAGGACCTGGACCTGCAGGCTTTCGGCGTTCGCTTCGACCATTACTTTCTGGAGTCGAGCCTGTATTCCAGCGGTCAGGTCGAAGCCACGGTGGCGCGTTTGGTGGCGGCCGGCAAGACCTTCGAGCAAGACGGCGCGCTGTGGCTGCGCAGCACCGACTACGGCGACGACAAGGACCGCGTGATGCGCAAGTCGGGCACCACCGGTGACGAATCTCAGTACACCTACTTCGTGCCCGATGTGGCCTATCACATCAACAAGTTTTCGCGCGGCTACACCAAGGCCATCAACATCCAGGGCGGCGACCACCACGGCACCATCGCCCGGGTGCGCGCCGGATTGCAGGCCTCGGGTGTGGGCATCACGCCGGGCTATCCCGACTACGTGCTGCACAAGATGGTCACCGTGATGAAGGGCGGCGAGGAGGTCAAGATCTCCAAGCGCGCCGGCTCCTACGTGACGCTGCGCGACCTGATCGACTGGACCAGCCGCGACGCGGTGCGCTTCTTCCTGATCAGCCGCAAGGCCGACACCGAATTCACCTTCGATGTCGATCTGGCGCTCAAGCAAAACGACGAGAACCCGGTGTTCTACGTGCAGTACGCCCATGCGCGCATCTGCTCGGTGATCCAGCAATACGCAGACAAGGGCGGCAACGTGGATGCGATCGCCACCGCCGATCTCTCGCTGCTCACGGCTCCGACCGAAACCTCGCTGATGCTGCGGCTGGCCGACTACCCGGCGATGCTGTCGAGCGCGGCCGAGACGCTGGCGCCGCACGACCTGACCTTCTACCTGCGCGATGTGGCCAGCGCCTTCCACAGCTACTACGCGGCCGAGCGCTTTCTGGTTGATGACGACGCGCTGGCCCGCGCCCGGCTCGCGCTGCTGGCTGCCACCCGGCAAGTGATCCGCAATGCGTTGGCCGTGCTCGGCGTGAGCGCGCCCGAGAAAATGTGAGGTCCACCATGCGCCTGTCTGCACCCCCCGCATCGCGCCGCTCTCGCCAAGGTGGCGGCTTCATGACCGGCCTGATCATCGGATTGCTGATCGGCCTGGCGATCGCGCTCGGCGTGGCGCTGTACGTGGCCAAGGTGCCGGTGCCCTTTCTCGACAAGGTACCGCAGCGCACCGCCGAGCAGGATCTGGCCGAACAGGAAAAAAACAAGAACTGGCAGCCCAACGCACCCTTGGCCGGCAAGAACCCGGCGCGTCCGGTGGCCGTGCCCGCAGCGCCGGCGAGTCAGGCCGACGAGTCGGCCAGCGCGGCAGCCCCGACGGCGCGCGATCCGGCCAGCATCCTGGCCGACCGCGCAGCACCTGCGACGGCAGCTTCCGCAGCGTCCGCCGCGCAGACTGGCAAGGCTGGCGACATCGGCTTCACCTACTTCGTTCAGACCGGCGCCTACTCCAGCGTGGAAGACGCCGAGGCGCAGCGCGGCAAGCTCGCGCTGCTGGGCTACTCCGCGCGCATCATCGAACGCGAACAATCCGGGCGCACGGTCCACCGCGTGCGACTCGGACCGTTTGAGGAAAAGGCCGAAGCCGACGACATCAAGGAAAAAGTGTTTGCCGCAGGCTTCGAGGCCGCGCTTGTGCGCGCGCCAAGGTAAAACTCAACCTGCTGGCGAGCGCTCTCGACACGCCGGCAAACCGCCCACACGAAGGAACCGAGCACCATGAAACGACGCGAGTTTTCCAGTCGACTGATTTCCCTGACCGCGGGCGCCAGCGCGCTGGTGTCTGCCACGTGTGCGCTCGCTCAGGGCGAGCCCGTCGAAGGCACCAGCTATGTCAAGCTGAGCCAGCCCATACCGATGCCCGCCGGCGGCAAGATCGAGGTGGTGGAGTTCTTCTGGTACGGCTGCCCACACTGCAGCATCTTCGAGCCCACGCTCGCCGCGTGGCAGAAAAAGCTGCCGGCCGACGTGTCCTTCCGCCGCGCACCGGTGGTCTTTCGCGAAGAGCCCTTCACCACCCACCAGAAGCTGTACTACTCGCTCGAGGCGATGGATCTGGTCGACGCCATGCAGCGCAAGGTCTTCCACGCCATACAGGTCGATCAGGCCAAGCTCGACAAGCTGCCCGATATCCTGACTTTCATGGCCAAGAACGGCGTGGACACGGCCAAGTTCACCGACGCGTTCAATTCGTTCTCGGTGCAGACCAAGGCCCGTCAGGCCAAGCAGCTTGCCGAGGCCTACCGCATCGACGGCGTGCCCACACTGGGCATCCACGGGCGCTACTACACCTCACCGTCGCTGGCGGGCTCGCCCGAAAAAGCGCTCAGCGTGGCCGACTACCTGATCCAGCGCTCACGCAAACCCGGCTGAGCCAGCGCAGCGCAAGCAGGCAAATTCAAGCCCGCCAACAGGGGGTCCGGCATGAACTTGTCGGCTAAAATTTCTGCAAGATTCGTGCCTTATGAAGACCCTGATTTCCATCCGTTCCAACCGCCGCGCGCCCGGCCTTGCACGCACAGCCATGCTGGCGCTTTGCGTGTGCCTGGGGCTGTCGCCGGCCTGGGCCGAAAAGGCCGACCGCAGCAAGCCGCTCAACATCGAATCCGACAACGGCCGCTTCGATGACGCACAGCAGCTGGGCACCTTCACCGGCAACGTGGTGGTGACCAAGGGCACGATGTCCATGCGCGCGGCCAAGATCGAAGTGCGACAGGCTCCCGACGGATCGCAGTTTGGCGTGGCCACCTCCGAAGGGGGCAAGCGGGCCATCTTCAGGCAAAAGCGCGAGGGCCTCGATGAATACATCGAAGGTGAAGCCGAGCGCATCGAGTACGACGGTCGGGCCGACCTGATCCGCTTCATCGACCGGGCCGTGGTGCGGCGCTACCGCGCATCGGTGCTCGCCGACGAGACCGCTGGCAGTCTCATCATCTACGACAACCTGAACGAGGTCATCAACGTCGTGGGCGGCGCCACCGCCGCCACGCCGAACAACCCAAGCGGTCGGGTTCGCGCCGTGCTGGCGCCTCGCGAGCAGGCCTCGGCGCCGGGCGCCAGCGCCTCGCAACCCGGCATCAGCCTCAAACCGATCAATGAGCTGGGCGGCAGCCGTTGAGCACTGTCGAGACGGTTGAGCCTGCCGCGCCTGTTCACAGGCTGAGCGCGAGCGGTCTGAAAAAGCGCTACGGCTCGCGCACCGTCGTCCATGACGTCCACCTGTCGGTGGATGCCGGCGAGGTGGTCGGCCTGCTCGGGCCCAACGGTGCCGGCAAGACCACCAGCTTCTACATGATCGTGGGCCTGGTGCGCGCCGATGCGGGCGAGATCACGATCGAAGGTCAGCGCGTGGAACGCCTGCCCATCCATCAACGCTCGCGCCTTGGGCTGTCCTACCTGCCGCAAGAGGCCTCGATCTTTCGCAAGCTCAACGTCGAGGAAAACATCCGCGCGGTGCTCGAGCTGCAACTCGACACCAACGGCAAGCCTTTGCAAACCGCCAGGATCGACGAGCAGCTCGACAGCCTGCTGCGCGAGCTGGGCATCGAAAAGCTGCGCGACTCGCCCGCACCGGCGCTGTCGGGTGGCGAACGGCGCCGTGTCGAGATCGCCCGTGCGCTGGCCACGCAGCCGCGTTTCATCCTGCTCGATGAGCCGTTCGCGGGCGTCGATCCGATCGCGGTGATCGAGATCCAGCGCATCATCAGTTTTCTCAAGTCGCGCGGCATCGGCGTGCTGATCACCGACCACAACGTGCGCGAGACGCTGGGCATCTGTGACCGCGCCTACATCATCAGCGAAGGCCGCGTGCTGGCCGAAGGCACTCCGACAGAGATCGTTCGCAACGCCGACGTGCGCAAGGTCTACCTCGGCGAACACTTCCGCATGTAGGCCTCGCTCATGAAGCCTTCGCTGCAAGTACGCCTTTCGCAGCACCTGGCGCTCACGCCACAGCTGCAGCAGTCGATCCGGCTGCTGCAGTTGTCTACCCTCGAGCTGCAGCAAGAAGTCGAGCAAATGCTCGATCAGAACCCGTTTCTCGAACCCGAGAACGAGAACGCCGCGGCTTTCGAGCCGCTGGCCGAGCGTTCGACCGCGTCGGAGCGGCTGGCCGAGCGCGACACCGAGCGCGCCGACACCCCCAGCGAGTCAAACGCCGAAGGCGGCGATGACGCGCCCGGCGTGGATGCCACCAATTTCGGCACCACCGAGCGCGATGACTGGGAAAACGGCACCGAGCGCGACGACTTCGACGGCATCGGCGAGACCCCGACCAAAAACAGCGGCAATGGCGAAGGCGACGACTTCGAAGCGCAGGATCGCAATCACCACGGCATCAGCTTGCAGGATCACCTCAGAGCCCAGCTGCTGGGCATGCGCCTCTCGCCCGAAGACGCCGCGGCGGTGGATGTGCTGATCGAGTCATTGAACGAAGACGGCTACCTGGCCGACAGCCTGGAAGATATCGCCGCAGCGCTCGCTGGTGACGACGAGGCCAGGCTCGAAGAAGTGATGGCACGCCTGAGCTGCGCGCTGAAATGGCTGCACAACCTCGAGCCCGTCGGCGTCGGCGCGCGCGACTTGCCCGAGTGTCTGGTGCTGCAATTGCGCCGGCTGCCGCGCAGCGAGGCGCAGCTCATCGCCATCATGATCTGCAAGCAGCACCTCGAGCTGCTCGCCAAGCGCGACCTGAAGAAGTTGATGGCGGTGACAGGTGCCGATGACGAGCTGGTCAAGCGCGCGCAAACGCTGATCGTCGCACTCGAGCCCAAGCCTGGCCGCCCGTTCTACCCGGCCGAGTCCAACATCGTCGTGCCCGACGTCATCGTTTTGAAGTCCGGGCGCAGCTGGAAGGTGGTGCTCAACCCCGACGTGATGCCCAAGCTGCGCATCAACGACCTGTACGCCAGCGCCATCCGTCAGGGGCGCGGCTCGGCAGGCGATGGCTCGCAGGCTGGGCTCAGCCAGCGGCTGCAGGAAGCGCGCTGGTTCATGAAGAACATCCAGCAGCGCTTCGACACCATCAAGCGCGTGTCGCAGGCCATCGTCGAGCGGCAGAAGAATTTCTTCACCCACGGCGAGATCGCCATGAAACCGCTGGTGCTGCGCGAGATCGCCGACGAGCTCGGTCTGCACGAGTCGACCATCTCGCGCGTGACCACCGCCAAGTACATGGCCACGGTGTTCGGCACTTTCGAGTTGAAGTACTTCTTCGGCTCGTCGCTCAACACCGAAGCCGGCGGCAATGCGTCGAGCACCGCGGTGCGCGCGCTCATCAAGCAGCTGGTCGCCGCGGAAAACCCGCTCAAGCCGCTGTCGGACAACCAGCTCAGCAAGATGCTCGAAGAACAAGGCATTCAGGTCGCCCGGCGCACCGTGGCCAAGTACCGAGACGCCTTGAAGATCGCCCCGGCGACGCTGCGCAAGGACATGTGAGCCCGAACCCATGACTGCTCCGTTGTTCCTGCCCTGCGCCGCTGGCGTCGAAGCCCTGCTCGGCGCCGAGGTGCAGCGCTTGCTGCCCGATGTGCGGGTGCACACCATGCGCGGCGGCGTGGGGCTCGATGGCAAGCCCACCGACGTGATGGTGCTCAACCTTGAGTTGCGTCTGGCGCAGCGGGTGCTGGTGGAAGTGGCGGAGGGCGAGTACCGCGACGAGCAGTCGCTCTACGAGCTCGCCGGCAGCGTCGACTGGACGCAATGGATCACGCCGCAGCACACCTTGCGCGTGGACACCACGGCCACGCGCTGCCCGTTGCGCAGCCTGAACTTCGCCGCGCTGCGCATCAAGGACGCGGTGTGCGATCAACTGCGCGAAGCCACCGGCGAGCGCCCGAGCGTCGACATCCGCGAGCCCGATCTGGCGCTGGTGCTGCACCTCGGCCCCGAGCGTGCGGCGCTGTATGTCGACACCTCGGGCGAGCCGCTGTTCAAGCGCGGCTGGCGCGAGGACAAGGGCGACGCGCCGCTGAAAGAGACGCTGGCCGCCGCGATGCTGGCCGCTGCCGGCTGGCAGGGGCGCCCCGATGCGGGCGGCGCCTTGCACGACCCGTGCTGCGGCTCAGGCACCATCGCCATCGAGGCCGCGCAGATCGCCTGCGGCATCGCGCCGGGCCTCAAGCGCCGCTTTGCCTTCGAGCGGCTGCTGCCGTTTTCGAGCACCGAGATGCGCGGTGCGCTGCAGCGTCTGCGCAGCCACGCGCAAGCCCGCATCCACGCCTCGGCGGTGCCAATCTTCGCCAGCGACGTGTCGTTTCGCATGGTCGACTTCGCGCGCCGCAACGCGCAGCGCGCCGGGGTTGAGGCGGCCATCGTCTTCAATGGCGGTGACGCGCTCGAGCGACAGGCCCCCGCGCTGGCAGACGATCTGCCTGGCACGCTGATGCTGAACCCGCCCTACGGCGAGCGCATCGAGGTGGCCGGCAAGGCCGCCCCCGGTGCCGCACGACCGCACGGCGATGGCGGCAACCGCGAACTGCCCGAGGACTTCTTTGCCCGCCTGAGCGCGCACTGGAAGCGCGCTTACACCCATCACCCGGCCGGCTGGACGGCTTACGTGCTCAGCCCCGACATGAAGCTGCCCAGCGCCATGCGCCTGAAGGAAGCGCGCCGCACGCCCATGTGGAACGGCCCGATCGAATGCCGGCTGTTTCGCTTCGATCTGGTGGCGGGCTCCATGCGCGCAGACAGCACGCCGCGCTGAAGCAACTCAGCGCGAGCCGGCCTGCAGCCCCCGCGCCGCCAGTACCGCCAGCGGCGCGGTGTCGGCGCGCAGCACTCGGGCACCCAAGGACAGCGGCTCGAAGCCGCATTGCAGCGCGCTGCTTTCTTCGGCCTCGGACAAGCCGCCCTCGGGGCCGCTCAGGAAGACGAATCGCTGGCCCACCGGTATCGCCGCCGCCTGCCAGTTGCGGCCTTCACGCAGGCTGAGCACGCGACGCTGGCACGCGCCGGCCTCGCCCGAATCCACCTCGGTCGACTGTCCGCGCAGCCAATCAGTCAGGCTGCGCACCGCATGCATCGTGGGCACGCGGGTGCGGCCGCACTGCTCGCTGGCCGAGGTGGCGACCGCCTGCCAGTGCGCCACCTTCTTGTCGGCACGCTCGCCGGCCAGACGCAGCACAGAGCGCTCGCACACCAGCGGCTGGATGGCCGCCACGCCCAGCTCGGTGGCCTTTTCAACCAGGCCGTCCATGCGGTCATTGGCCGGCATGCCCACCGCCAGCGTCACCTCAAAGTCGAGTTCGCGGCTTGCCGCCAGGTGCTCGATCAAGTTCACCCGCACGTCAGCACGGCCCATGTGCTCGATGCAGCCGCGCCACTCGCCGCCCACGCCATCGAACAAGGTGATCTCATCGCCCGGCTGCAAGCGCAGCACCTGAACATGCCGTGCGGGCCCCGGCGGCAACTCGAACGCCGGGCCGGCAGCCAAGGGCTGCGGCACGAAAAAGCGCGGCGCCATCAGGCCGAGGCGCGTTCGCGCAACTCGCGGCGCAACACCTTGCCGACGTTGCTCTTGGGCAGCTCGCTTCGAAACTCGATCTGTCGCGGCCGCTTGTAGGCCGCCAGGTTGGCCTCGCAGTGAGCGCGCACCTGAGCTTCGTCGATCGGGTCTCCGGCGGCGCGCACGATGACCAGCTTCACGGTCTCGCCGCTTTTCGAGTTGGGCACGCCAACCACCGCGCATTCGGCGACGCCGGGCAAGCGCGACACGACCTCCTCGACCTCGTTCGGATAGACCTTGAAGCCGTTGACGTCGATCATGTCCTTCTTGCGATCGATGATCCTGAAGTAGCCGCGCTCATCGACCACGCCGATGTCGCCGGTGCGAAAGAAGCCGTCGGGCGTCATCACCTGGGCGGTTTCATCGGGGCGCTGCCAGTAGCCGGCCATCACCTGCGGGCCGCGAATGGCGATCTCGCCGGCCTCGCCCGTGGGCATCTCAAGGCCTTCGTCGTCGAGCAACTTCATCTCGGTGCTGGGCACCGGCAGGCCGATGGTGCCGGTGAAGCGGTCGCTGTCGACGGGGTTGCAGCTCGCGATGGGCGAGGTCTCGGACAAGCCGTAGCCCTCGACGATGGGACAACCTGTTTGCTTCAGCCACAGCTCGGCAGTCGCCGACTGGACCGCCGCACCGCCGCCCACCGAAATGATCAGGTGGCTCCAGTCCACCTTCTGGCTGTCAGGATGAGCCGCCACCGCACGAAACAACGTGTTGACCGCAGGAAAGCTGTGAAAGCGCTGACCGATGAGGTCCTTGAGCAGCCCCTTGATGTCACGCGGGTTGGCGATCAGGATGTTGCAGCCGCCCAGCCGCATGTTGAGCATCAGGTTGGTGGTGAAGCCGAACACGTGATAAAGCGGCAGCGCGCTCACGGTGACCAGCGCCTCGCCGGCAGGCAGCTTCTTCAGGGCCGGGCCGTACCAGGCCTCGGACTGCAGGATGTTGGCCAGCAGATTGCGGTGCAGCAGCATGGCGCCCTTGCTCACGCCCGTGGTTCCGCCGGTGTACTGCAGCACGGCGATGTCGTCGTGGCCCACATCCACCGGTTTGAACGTGAGGTGGCGACCCGCCGAGAGCGCCGCTCGAAAACCCACCGCGCGCGGCAAGTCGTATGAGGGCACCAGCTTCTTGATGTGCCGAACCGCGAAGTTGACGATCTCGGCCTTGGGAAAGCCGAGCAGGTCGCCCAGGCCGGTGGTGACGACCAGCTTGAGATCGAGCGCGGGCAGCGCGTGCTGCAGCGTGATGGCGAAGTTCTCGATCACCACGATGGCGCGCGCTCCCGAGTCCTTCATCTGGTGCTCGAGCTCGGGCGGCGTGTACAGCGGGTTGACGTTGACCACGACACAGCCCGCGCGCAACACACCGGCCACGGCCACCGGGTACTGCGGCACGTTGGGCATCATCAGCGCGACCCGGTCTCCCTTGGCCAGACCCGCGGCTTGCAGGAAGGCCGCGAACAGGCGCGACATCTCGTCGACCTCGCCGAAACTGAAGTTGCGGCCCATGTAGCGGTAGGCACAGCGGTCGCGGTACTTGACGAAGCTCTCCTCCATCAGCGCCACGAGCGAGGCATGGGCCTGAATGTCGACGGTGTGCGCAACGCCTAGGGGGTACTGCTTGAGCCAGATGTTTTCCATGCGAGTCCGCGAAGGTGGTGGTGGCGATTTTGCGTTGGCTGAGGCCAACCACCATCAGGGGATTCGACGAGCGTCGTGCCCGCGCGAGCGCGCGGTGCGACTGCTTGGCGCGTGTCAGACAGCCTCGGTCCAGCGCACGCCGAAGGCCAGCACGTTGTGGCCGTCGTCGTACCCGTAGGAAAGCGTGTCGGAGAGATTGCGGATCATCAGCAGCCCGAGGCCGCCGGGTTCAGCGTCGTCCAGCGTGAGCGGCAGCGCGCCCGGCTGCGCCGAGGTGGTGTCGAAGGGCGGGCCGCTGTCGTGCACGGTGACGACCGCCAGCTGCGTGTGCGCATCGCGAGTCACGTCCAGACGCAGTCGCACCGGATTTGCCAGCGCCTGCTCGCCACCATGGGCGATCACATTGGCCAGTGCCTCGTTGAGGCACAGATCCAGCCGCAGGATCTGGGTGTCTGGCACGCCGTGCGTCTCGCAGGTTTGCGCCAGCCACTCAGAAGCCGGCCTGACGTCGTCAGCCACCGCACGGATGGCCAGCTCCGCAGTAGACGGGGCAGCCATCGCGCCGACCTCAGCGCTTCAGGCCAAGGCGGCCGCTTCGGCGGCAGCGTTGTCCTTGAGGATGGGGATCAACGCGCCCAGACCGGTGGACTCCAGCGTCTCGGCGGCGGCGGCGTTGTCACCGACCATGAGCACCATGCGGCCACCGCGCTGCTTGACGGCCTTGGCGTTGATGATGATCGAGCGAATGCCGATCGATCCGAGAAAGTTCACCCCCGTCAGATCCAGCACCACGCGCAGGTTGGAGGCGGCCGAAAACGCCGCAAGCCGGGTTTCGATTTCGGCCGTTCCGGGGATGTCGAGCCGGCCTGTGATGACGATGCGGCGCAAGCCGTCGCTGATTTCCTGGAATTCGATGGGCATGGTGGTCCTCGTCTGAATCGGGGTGGGCGAGCGGGCCGCTGTGCTTGGCAGCGGCCTTGGATCATAGGCGAGCAGCGCGCGTCCCAGTGTGACGGGATGCCTGCTGCCAACCCCTACTCGACAGCCTTGATCATGTCTTCAACGACCTTCTTCGCGTCGCCAAACACCATCATCGTCTTGTCCATGTAGAACAGTTCGTTGTCCAGGCCCGCGTAGCCCGAGGCCATGGAGCGCTTGTTGACGATGACGGTCTTGGCCTTGTAGGCCTCGAGGATGGGCATGCCGTAGATCGGGCTGCCCTTGACGTGCGCGGCGGGGTTCACCACGTCGTTGGCGCCCAGGATGATGGCCACGTCGGCCTGGCCGAATTCGCCGTTGATGTCTTCCATCTCGAAGACCTGGTCGTAGGGCACCTCGGCCTCGGCCAGCAGCACGTTCATGTGGCCCGGCATGCGTCCGGCCACCGGGTGGATGGCGTACTTCACCGTGATGCCTTTTTCGGTGAGCTTGGCGGCGAGTTCCTTGACCGCGTGCTGAGCGCGCGCCACGGCCAGGCCGTAGCCCGGCACGATGACCACCGTCTCGGCATTGCCCAGCACAAAGGCCGCGTCCTCGGCGCTGCCGCTCTTGACCGGCCGCGCTTCGGCCTTGGCGCCTGCGGGACCGGCGGCCTCACCGCCAAAGCCGCCCAGGATCACGCTGATGAACGAGCGGTTCATCGCCTTGCACATGATGTAGCTGAGGATGGCGCCCGACGACCCCACCAGACTGCCAGCAATGATCAGCATGGCGTTGTTCAGGCTGAAGCCGATGCCCGCGGCGGCCCAGCCCGAGTAGCTGTTGAGCATGGACACCACCACCGGCATGTCGGCGCCGCCGATGGGGATGATGATGAGCACGCCCAGCACGAAGGCCAGCGCCAGCATCGCGAAAAACGCGGGCTCGCTGTCGGTGAACATGAAGATCAGCCCCAGGCCCAACATGAGCAGCCCGAGCGCCCCGTTGAGCAGGTGCTGGCCGGAAAACTGCACCGGCGCGCCCTGGAACAGCCTGAACTTGTAGCGCCCGCTGAGCTTGCCAAAGGCGATGACCGAGCCGCTGAAGGTGATGGCGCCAATCGCCGCACCCAGATACAACTCAAGCCGGTTGCCTGCGGGAATGGGCTCGCCCTTGGCGACGATGCCAAATGCGTGCGGCTCGGCCACCGCCGCCACCGCGATGAACACCGCGGCCAGACCGATCATGCTGTGCATGAAAGCCACCAGTTCGGGCATCTTGGTCATCTCGACGCGCTTGGCCATCAGCGAGCCGATCGCACCGCCCACCACCAGCGCGGCCAACACATAGGGCAGGCCACCGGCCGTGGTGCCCGCGGGCTGCGCGTTGATCAACTTGACGATCAGCGCGGCGGTGGTCAGCACGGCGATCGCCATGCCGCACATGCCAAACAGGTTGCCGCGGATCGAGGTGGTGGGGTGGCTCAGGCCCTTGAGCGCCTGGATGAAGCACACGCTGGCCACCAGGTAGAGCAGGGTGACGAGGTTGAGGCTCATTCGGCGCTCCCGGCGGCAGGCGCCTTTTTCTCTTTCTTCCTGAACATCTCGAGCATGCGCCGCGTGACGAGGAAACCGCCGAACACGTTCACCGCCGCCAGCGCCACGGCCAGCACGCCCATGGTCTGACCGAGCACGGTCTCGGTGAGCGCGGCGGCGAGCATGGCACCGACGATCACGATGGCCGACACCGCATTGGTCACGGCCATCAGCGGCGTGTGCAGCGCAGGCGTGACGGTCCACACCACGTGGTAGCCCACATAGATGGCCAGCACGAAGATGATCAGGTTGGTGAGGGTGGGCGAGATGATGTCCATGACAGGTTCCTTCAGGTTCGCTTGACGACGCCGCCTTGCGTCATCAGACAGGCAGCCACGATGTCGTCGTCCATCGGCACGACCAGCGTGCCTTCCTTGCTGATCACCAGCTTGAGGAAGTCGAGCACGTTGCGCGCATACAGCGCCGAGGCATCGGCGGCCACGCGTGCGGGCAGGTTGGTTTCGCCCACGATGGTCACGCCGTGCACCACCACCGTCTGGTCGGCCTGCGACAAGGGGCAGTTGCCACCGACGCCATCGGCGCCGCGGCCGGCTGCGATGTCGACGATGACCGAGCCGGGCTTCATGGCCTTGACCATGTCTTCGGTGATGAGCGTGGGCGCGGCGCGCCCGGGGATCAGCGCGGTGGAAATCACCACATCGGCCGCCGCCACGCGCTTGGCGACCTCGAGTTTTTGCCGCTCGAGCCAGCCTGGCGGCATCGGCCGGGCGTAGCCGCCCACACCCACGGCGGCCTCGCGTTCCTCGTCGGTCTCGAAGGGCACGTCGATGAACTTCGCGCCGAGTGATTCGACTTGCTCCTTGGCTGCGGGACGCACATCGCTGGCCTCGATCACCGCACCAAGGCGCTTGGCGGTGGCAATCGCCTGCAAGCCGGCCACGCCCACGCCCAGGATCACCACGCGAGCGGCCTTCACCGTGCCCGCGGCGGTCATCAGCATCGGAAAGAAGCGCTGGTACTCGTTGGCCGCGATCATCACGGCCTTGTAGCCGGCGATGTTGGCCTGCGAACTGAGCACGTCCATGCTCTGGGCTCGCGTGGTGCGCGGCGCGGCCTCCAGTGCAAAACTGGTCAGGCCCGCTGCGGCGATGCGCTGCAGAGCGGCGGCATCGAAGGGATTGAGCATGCCCGCCAGCGCCGCACCGCTTTGCATCAATGCCAGTTCGTTGTCGAACGGCGCGCGCACCTTGAGCACCATCTCGCAGCCGAAGGCTCCGGCAGCGTCGGTGATCTCGGCGCCGACAGCGGCGTAGGCGTCGTCGGTGGCGCTGGCCGCCACGCCGGCACCGCTCTGGATGCGAACGGTGTGGCCCAAGGCCTTGAGCTTCTTGGCGGTTTCTGGCGTGACGGCCACCCGCGTTTCGCCCAGCGCGGTTTCAAGTGGAACCCCAATCAGCATGAAAGCGTCCTCCGTCGGGCTCGCGCGCACAGGCTGCGCAGACCCCTGATCCAGCAAAAACCGTGCAGCTTACACAAACAACTGCGGTGCCGGGTTCGGCGACCGCGCGCCGCTACCATTCCCGGCCATGAGCAATCGCTGGAAACCCCATGTCACCGTGGCCGCAGTGATCGAGCGAGACGGTCGATTCCTGCTGGTCGAGGAGCACACGCCCGAAGGCCTGAGGCTGAACAACCCAGCCGGCCATCTCGATCCGGGCGAGTCACCGCAAGAAGGCGTGGTGCGCGAGGTGCTCGAGGAAACCGCTTGCGTGTTCACGCTGCAGTCGCTGGTCGGCGTGTACCTCGGCCGCTTCCAGCGGCCGGCGCGCCACGAAGACATCACGTACTTGCGCATGGCATTTTCGGGCACGGTGGGCGAGCGGCTGGCCGGTCGCCGGCTCGACCACGGCATCGTGCGCACGCTTTGGATGAGTCTGCCTGAGCTGCGCGCGTGCCCCGAGCGCCATCGCAGCAGCATGGTGCTGCAATGCATCGAAGACCACGCTGCCGGGCGCTGTTATCCGCTCGAGCTCATCGACACCCACCCGAGCGTCTACGAGCCGGAAATCAAGGCATGAGCACACCGCGCCGGCGCGTGGTCGTGGGCTTGAGCGGCGGGGTCGATTCGGCGGTCAGCGCGCACCTGCTCAAGCAGCAGGGGCACGAGGTGATCGGCGTGTTCATGAAGAACTGGGAAGACGACGACACCAGCGCCGATGCGGCCGACGGCGGCACCAGTTACTGCTCGTCGCGACAGGATTTTCTCGATGCGGCCTCGGTGGCCGACGTGATCGGCATCGAGCTCGAGCACGTGAACTTCGCCGCCGACTACAAGGACCGTGTGTTCGCCGACTTCCTGCGCGAGTACCAGGCCGGCCGCACGCCCAACCCCGACGTGCTGTGCAACGCCGAGATCAAGTTCAAGGCCTTCCTCGACCATGCGATTCGGTTGGGCGCCGAATGCATTGCCACCGGCCACTACGCCCGGGTGCGTGAGCGCGCAGGCCGCTTCGAGCTGCTCAAGGGGCTCGATCCGCTGAAAGACCAGAGCTACTTCCTGCACCGGCTGAGCCAGGCGCAGTTGGCCAAGACCTTGTTTCCGGTGGGCGAGCTGCCCAAGACCGAGGTGCGCCGCATCGCCGCCGAGATCGGCCTGCCCAACGCCAAGAAGAAAGACAGCACCGGCATCTGCTTCATCGGCGAGCGGCCGTTTCGCGAGTTTCTCAACCGGTATCTCGCGCACACACCAGGCCCGATCAAGGACGACCGCGGCCGCGTGATCGGCGAGCACGTGGGCCTGAGTTTTTACACGCTGGGCCAGCGCAAGGGCATCGGCATCGGCGGCATCAAGCCGCGTGGCGCGGCACGCGGCGGCAGCGATCACGAGCCGTGGTTCACCGCCCGCAAGGACATGGCGAGCAACACGCTGTACGTGGTGCAAGGCCACGACCATCCCTGGCTGCAGTCACCGGCGCTGGTGGCCGAGGACGCCAGCTGGGTCGCCGGCCAGCCACCGACGGCCGGCGCACTGGGCGCCAAGACCCGCTATCGCCAGGCCGACGCACCTTGCGAGCTGTCGGCTGCCACGGCGGATGACGCTGTGGCCGGCGGCTTCGAGTTGCGTTTTGCCAGCCCGCAATGGGCGGCCACACCGGGCCAATCGGCCGTGCTTTACGACGGCGAGGTTTGCCTCGGTGGTGGCGTGATCGCCCGAACCGAAGCCCTTTGACGCGCCCGCCGCCAGGTTGATCGGCCTGCGAGCGCACGACGACGCATTCAAGTTGGCTGCCAGCAGGCCGAAACCAAACGGACAGTCGCAGCCAGATGGTTGCGGCGTTGTCCTGTTGGCCGTGTTCTCAGCGCTGTTGCCCATGATCTGCTTCGCCCCTTCTCGAACCCACGCCTGCTCCTGGCTGCTTGCCGCACTGGGGTGCCTCTGCGGCGCATCGCAGGCGGCGGTCGTGCGCATCAACGTGAGCGATGCCGCCGGCAGCCCTTTGCCGCAAGCGGTGGTGCTGCTCGAACCGGTGTCGGCCAAGCTGAGCGTCAAACCCATGCCCACCGTCGAGGTCTCTCAGCTCAAGCGGCAGTTCCGTCCGCAGGTCACGCTGCTGACCGTGGGCACGCCGGTGGTGTTCTCTAACTTCGACACCGTCAGGCATCACGTGTATTCGTTTTCGCCGGCCAAGACCTTCGAACTCAAGCTCTACGCCGGGGTGCCCAACCAGCCGGTGGTGTTTGACAAGCCGGGCGTGTCCATCGTCGGCTGCAACATCCACGACCAGATGGCCGCCTGGATCGTGGTGGCCGACACGCCGCTGCACGGGCTGAGCGACGCCCAAGGCCAGGTGCGCATCGACACGGTGGCTGCAGGCAACTACCGTATGTGGGTCTGGCATCCGGGGCTGCCGGCGCTTGCCGATGGCGTGGTGAGCAGCCTCACCGTGGGTCAGGCGGACCTGGATCAACCTGTACAGCTGAGCGCGCTCGCCGCGCCGTCGACTTCCAAGCCATGAACGCTTTGCGACATCTCATCAACACCTCGCTGCGCGCGCGCATCGTGGCGGTGTTTCTCGGTCTCTTGCTCGTGGTGCAGCTCGCAGGCTTCACCGCCATTCGGGCCAGCCTGTCGAGCCACGCGCAAAGCGAGCTGCCGCAGCGCCTGGGCGTAGGCGACCGCGTGCTGCAAAGCCTGCTGGCGCAACGCGCGCAAAAGCTGACCGAAGGTGCACGGCTGCTGTCAGCCGACTACGGCTTTCGCGAAGCGATTCACTCCAACGACCGCGACACCATCGTCTCGGTGCTCGAGAACCACGGCCAGCGCATCGGTGCCACGCAGGTGGCGCTTTACAGCGCAGACCTGGCGCTGCGCGCTTCCACCGGTGAGCCGCTGGACAGCGTGGACGCGCTGGCACGCCGCCTGTGGATCACCGCCAGCGCGCCAGGCGCATCCGCCGATTCACCGCCCAGCGAAATCGCGCTGCTCGCCGGTCAGCCGTATCAGTTCGTGATGGCACCGGTGCGCGCGCCGGTGGTCGTCGGCTGGGTGCTGATGGGCTTTGCCATCGACGCCCAACTCGCCACCGACATGCAATCGCTCGCGGCGGCCCAACTGACGCTGCTGAGCCGAGCGAGCCCGCAAGAGCCCTGGCGCGTTCAGCTCTCGAGTCTGCCGTCGCGTCAGGCGAGCGACCTGGCGCTCACCGCATGGGCTGCGCAGCCGGCCCACCCGGGCATGACCACCGTGAGCGTCGACAACGAAGACATCGGCACGCATGCGCAGTGGCTGTCGGGCAGCTCGGCGTCGGGCGCAGGCGTGGTGGCGCTGACCTCGCTGTCGGTGGATGAAGCCACACAGTTGCCGCACGATTTGCAGTGGGCCTTGCTGGCGATCACGCTGTTGAGCTGCGCGGCATTCGCCGTGGGCAGCGCCTTCACCGCCAACCGGGTCACCCGGCCGCTGCAGCGCCTGGCCGCGGCCGCCGACCGCCTGGGATCGGGCGACTACGACACGCCGATGGGCATCGACTCGCAAAGTGACGAAGTCGGCCAACTGGCCCATGCCTTCGAGCGCATGCGCGTCAACGTGGCGGGGCAGAAGGACGAGATCCTCAAGCTCGCCTACTGGGATTCGCTGACCGGGCTGCCCAACCGGGCGCAGTTTCGCGACGCCTTGCGCGCTGCCGTGGCGGCCGCGCAGGATGCAGGGCCGGTGCATGCGTCGGTGGCGGTGCTGATGCTCGACCTCGATCGCTTCAAGCAGGTCAACGACGTGCTCGGCTACCGCTTCGGCGATCTGGTGCTGGCGGCCGTGGGCGAGCGGCTGTCGCAACACGCCGTGCGCGGCGCGGATTTGATCGCGCGCATGGGCGGCGACAAGTTCGCCATCTTGCTGCACAGCGGCGACGGCGAGCTGGCCCACACCGTGGCCGAGCGCATCGGCAAGGCCTTCGATGTGCCTCTCACGCTGGAAGAACACACCATCGACATGGGCGCGAGCATCGGCATCGCCTGCTGGCCGCAGCATGCCGCCGACGCCGATGTGCTGCTCAGCCGCGCCGAAATCGCGATGTACGCCACCAAGCGGCGTGGCGGTGGCGTGCTGCTGTACGACCCGACGCTCGACGCTTCCAGCTCGAAAACGTTGTCGCTGCTCACCGAGCTGCGCGCGGCCATCAGCGAAGGGCAGTTGCGCTTGTACCTGCAGCCCAAGCTGTCGCTGGACACAGGCAAGGTGGTCGGCGCCGAGGCGCTGGTGCGCTGGCAGCACCCGCAGCGCGGGCTGGTGCCGCCGCTGCAGTTCATCCCCTTCGCCGAAAAGACCGGCTTCATCCGCCAGCTCACGCTGTGGGTGTTCGAAGAAGCCGCGCGCCACTGGCACATGCTGATGGGCGAGGGTCTGCTGATCACGCTGTCGGTGAACCTGTCCACCCGCGACCTGCTCGACCCCGAGCTGCCACAGAAATTTCAGGCGCTGCTGACTCTGCACGATGTGCCTGCCGAAGCCTTCTGCCTCGAGATCACCGAGAGCGCGATCATGGACGACCCGCAGCGCGCCCAAGCCACGCTGGAGCGGCTGCACACCATGGGGTTCTCGCTGTCGATCGATGACTTCGGCACCGGTTACTCCTCGCTGGCTTATCTGAAGAAGCTGCCGGTCGATGAGTTGAAGATCGACCAGTCCTTCGTCAAGAACATGGAGACCGATGGCGACGACGCCAAGATCGTGCGCTCGACCGTCGAGCTGGCCCACAACCTCGGTCTGAGCGTGGTGGCCGAGGGCGTCGAGAACGAGGCCGTGTGGCTGCTGCTGCGCGAGCTCGGCTG
>CAMCNE010000019.1 GCA_945875935.1 Bordetella parapertussis | reverse complement strand
GAACGCTACGCGCGCAACCGGCTGCGCCAGCGCGTGTGGCCTGCGCTCGAAGAGGCCTTTGCCGATGCCGAACCGGCACTGGCCGCCGCTGCCACCTGGGCGCAGCAGGCGCAAGACTGTCTGGACGAGCTGGCCGCTGGCGATCTGGCCACGCGCATCGATGCCGCAGGTTTGCGCATCGACGGGCTTTTTGAGCTGTCGCCAGCGCGCCGCGTGAATGCCTTGCGCGCTTGGCTGCGGCAGCAAAGCGGCACCCCTGCGCCAGCTTCGCTCATTGAGCGGCTGGGCCAGGAGTTGCAGGCCAGCGGCACCGCGTCATGGCCGATGAACGGCGCCACCTTGCATCGCCGTCGAGGACGTCTGACGGTTGTGCCTAAGGCGCGCGCTGCTTTGCCCAAGGTTCATGAGCGCGAGACCAGCTTGCAGTTGCGTCGCGCCGGCAGTTATCGGCTGGCAGGGTGGGGCGGGGTGCTGCGGGTGACACGCGTGAAGCACGGCGGTGTGCCGTTGGCGTGGCTGGCGCGGCTTGAACTGCGAGAACGCTCGGGGGGCGAGCAGTTTCAGGCCGGCCTTGGGCGTCCGGCGCGCAGCCTGAAAAAGCAGTTTCAGGCCGCCGATCTGCCGGCCTGGCAGCGTTGCGGCCCGCTCATCTACAGCGGCGGGCAGCTCGTGTTCGTGCCGGGTTTGGGCATAGACGCGCGTGTCATCGGCTTGCCCGGACGGGCGCAGGTGGTGCTGGCCTGGGAGCCTGCGCAGCCCTAAAATCATGGGCTGCCTCAAACACTCCACCTCTATGGCTCTCACAGTTCACAAATACGGCGGCACCTCGATGGGTTCGACCGAGCGCATCCGCAACGTCGCCAAGCGCGTGGCCAAGTGGTCGCGCGCCGGCCACCAGATGGTTGTCGTGCCTTCGGCGATGAGCGGCGAAACCAACCGCCTGCTCGGCCTGGCCAAGGAACTCTCGCCCAGCGGCAGCTCGCCCGAGTTGCTGCGCGAACTCGACATGATTGCCTGCACCGGCGAGCAGGTGTCGGTCGGTCTGCTGGCCATCGCCTTGCAGGCCGAAGGCCTTCAGGCCGTGAGCTACTCGGGCTGGCAAGTGCCCATCAAGACCGACTCTGCCTTCACCAAGGCGCGCATCCAGAGCATTGACGACCAGCGCGTGCGTGCCGATCTGGCCGCTGGCAAGGTGGTCGTGATCACCGGCTTTCAGGGCGTGGACGAGCATCAGAACATCACCACGCTGGGCCGCGGTGGCTCGGACACTTCGGCGGTGGCGGTGGCTGCAGCCCTCAAGGCCGACGAGTGCCTGATCTACACCGACGTCGATGGCGTGTACACCACCGACCCGCGCATCGTCCCCGAGGCCCGTCGCCTGCACACCATCAGCTTCGAGGAAATGCTCGAGATGGCCAGCCTGGGCTCCAAGGTGCTGCAGATCCGCTCGGTCGAGTTTGCCGGCAAGTACCGCGTGCCGCTGCGTGTGCTGTCGAGCTTCACGCCGTGGGACATCGACATCACAGAAGAGGCCCGGTCGGGCACGCTGATCACTTTCGAAGAGGACGTAAAAATGGAACAAGCCGTCGTTTCGGGCATCGCCTTCAATCGCGACGAAGCCAAGGTCAGCCTGATCGGTGTGCCCGACAAGCCGGGCATCGCGTACCAGATCCTTGGGCCGGTGGCCGAGGCCAACATCGATGTCGACGTGATCATCCAGAACATGTCGCACGACGGCAAGACCGACTTCTCGTTCACCGTGCACCGTAACGAATACGCCCGCACCATCGAATTGCTGCAAAACGTGGTGCTGCCCAAGGTGGGTGCGGCCACGGTGGCGGGCGACCCCAAGATCTGCAAGGTCAGCATCGTGGGCATTGGCATGCGATCGCACGTGGGCGTGGCCAGCAAGATGTTCGGCACCCTGAGCGACGAGGGCATCAACATCCAGATGATCACCACCAGCGAGATCAAGACCAGCGTGGTGATCGACGAGAAATACATGGAATTGGCCGTGCGCTCGCTGCACAAGGCTTTCGGATTGGATGCTCCGCTCGCGGCCACTGCGGCATAATCCGGGCTGGCTTGGAGGCGTGACCGAGTGGCCGAAGGTGCTCCCCTGCTAAGGGAGTATGGGGCTTAAAACTCCATCAAGGGTTCGAATCCCTTCGCCTCCTCCAGCCAGACCGAGCCCTTCCCCGTGAAGGGCTTTTTTTCGTCTGGGCCCGCGCCATCCCCGCTTTCAACCGCAGCAAATTGCTCACTCACTGGGGCTGGTGTGTTAGGGTGTACACATCAAATTACAGGTCCCCACACCATGTCCACCACGATGACAGTGCGTCTCGAAGATGACGTTAAAGATCGACTCGACCAATTGGCGCAAGCCACACACCGGAGCAAGTCGTTCCTGGCGTCCGAGGCCATCCGTGAATTTGTGGAAACCAACGAGTGGCAAATCGGCGAGATACAAGCCGCGCTGATCGAGGCTGAAGCAGGCGAGTTCGCCAGCGAGCACGGTGTTCAAGCCCTGGCCAAGAAGTGGCGCGTCAATGCAGGTTAGGTGGCTGCGCACGGCGCTCCAAAACCTCGACGACGAAGCCACCTACATTGCGCAGGACGACGCCAACGCTGCATGCCTGGTTGTCGAAAGAGTGCTGTCGGCGGTGGCGATGCTGGCGGAGCAGCCGGGGCTGGGTCGTCCCGGCCGAGTGCCTGGCACACGCGAATTGATCGTCGCCAAGACGAGATACCTGGTGCCCTACAGGGTGCGTGGGGGCACGGTCGAAGTGCTGCGGGTCTTTCACACATCACGGCGCCTTCCAGGAAACTGGTAGCTCACGTGTCGCAGCCGGCGGTGTCTCACATCCCCTTGAGCCCCCTGAGCGTGCGGCAGCGCGCAGAACGCATTCGCCGCCCATGTCGTCGGGCCGTGCCCGCCGCACGGCTGCGGCGCAAGCGCATCAAAATGCAGTGCTTCATCGACCTTGACCACCTCACACAGGCGAAATCCCATGAACATCCTGATGGTCCTCACCTCGCACGACCAACTCGGCAACACCGGCCACAAGACCGGCTTCTGGCTCGAAGAGTTTGCGGCGCCGTACTACGTGTTCAAGGACGCGGGTGCCCAACTCACCTTGGCCTCGCCGCTGGGCGGACAGCCGCCGCTCGACCCCAAGAGCGACGACGTGGCATCGCAGACCGATGCCACACGCCGCTTCAAGGCCGACAGCGCTGCGCTGTCGGCGCTGGCCGCCACGGTGAAGCTGGGAACGCTGAAGGCGAGCGACTTTGATGCCGTGTTCTACCCCGGTGGCCATGGTCCTTTGTGGGACCTGGCCGAAGACGCCGCGTCGATCGCGCTGATCGACGCGATGATCGCTGTCGGCAAACCGGTCGCGGCGGTGTGCCACGCGCCAGGTGTGCTTCGACATGCGCGCGCGCCCGGCGGACAGTCGCTGGTGAAGGGCAAGAACGTGACCGGCTTCACCAACACCGAAGAAGAAGCCGTCGGGCTGACCCAGATCGTGCCGTTCCTGGTCGAAGACATGCTCAAGGAACATGGCGGCCAGTTTTCCAGGGCGGCTGACTGGCAGCCCCATGTCGTGGTCGATGGCCTTGTGATCACCGGCCAGAACCCGGCCTCGTCCGAGCCTGCTGCCCAGGCGTTGCTGGCCAAGCTCCGGCCCGCCTAGGCGCTCGTCCCCAGTCAGCGCTTGCTCTTGCGCGCCTGGCGCGCCTTCCAGCACGTGGACGCCCGCGCCGCGGGTATCCTCTGCCTCTTTACTTTGGAGGAATGACATGGCACTGGCAAAGAAGAAGCGCGTTGGCAAGAGAACCCTGTCTGCCAAGCAAGTTCGCAAGACAGCAAGCGGACGTAAGCGCCGCAAGTCCGACGGCACCCAGCCGTCGAGGGTTTTGTTCCCAACCGCGGCACCAGCGGCAACCTGACCTCACCGCGAAGCGCTCTCGCGCCATACGACCTCCTTCGGCGAAGGGGGTCGATCCCTCGTGTCGCCTGACACGCAGGTGGCTTCCGGCCTTGCCGGATCAGCCCTGTGTGGGTAACACCGTTACCCGAAACACCATCCCCAAATCAGAGTGCTGCAGCATTTGACTGTGCATGATGTAGGGGCCTGAGAAATCATCAAAGCGCATCCGAAATGTCACTGAAGTGGGCATTTCCTGAGTGCCGCCTGCGGGCAAAGTCACCGTGTCACACCAATAAGGATCAATCGGAATGCCGTTGACCTGGGTGACATACATCGGGTTCACATGAATGTGAAATGGGTGGCGGATGCTGTTGAAATTAAACAGGGTCCACTCTTCTACCGATCCTCGTGGAACATATTGAATGATTGAATTTGAAGGTTGTAATTGGAAATTTTCAGTTGAGCCAGACTGAGAATTTTCGGAATGCTGTGAAGCAACATCACCCTTCATGTTTAAAACAATGCTGCGCTTTCTGCCACCGCAGCCAGCCAATTCTTCATCACTGATGGGTTTTAAAAAGTCAGACACAGGAAGAGGTGTGTCCGGTACCTTCTGCGCTAAAAATTTCCTGTCATCCACCACAATGATCTTGGCCAGAACATCCCCTGGCAGGGAACCCGCCTGCTTATCTTCTGCGATTTTGACTGGGAGCGTCCTCAGCAGATAGGTGCCTGGTTCGCCTGCTTTCACGATCACTGACGAGCGATTGCCTGCTGAAAGGACGATCCCCCGGCCACCGTTCTTGCGCGCATCCGGAAATTCCTGGTAGGCACTGGTTCCCCAACCATCCACCGTGAATTGATGCAAAACGTGATCATCCAGATTGAGGTTGAGGCAGTTGAATATCTGGGTGTTGATAAACCGCCATCTCTGTACCTCACCACTCCCCATCAAAATCGTGGGACGGCGCACACCGTTGATCAAAACGGGCTGGGCATCCAAGTATTCCTTGTTATTTTTATTGACGCCATGACCTGTGGGGTGGTTTGCAATCTGGCCAAATTTCTCAAGCGAACCAGATTTCACTCCATGGTCGTCAACGGTCCTGCCATTGGCGAAGTAGGGCGCTTGAAATAAAAATATCAGTTCGGTCGCCTGCGACATCTCAGGCAAATCATCCACCGGACCGCGAACCATGATGGCGCCTTGCATGAGACTGGCACCTTGAAGCGCGCTGGAGCCATGAAACTGTGGATGGTAATAAAACGGGCCTGCCGGATGATTGGCAGGCAAGTTGTACACGTATTGACGTGAATCACCTCGCGGCACCACGCCGCCCGAGTTGGAATCTACGACGTAGTCACCATATTCGCGAGGATTTGAATCGTTATAAATCCCTGGAAAAACATGGAGTCCATGGGTGTGTAAATTGGTTGTGTTGGGCTTCATGTAAAGAAGCGGATCATTGGGTGCGGCAGGGTGGTTGAATGGTAAGTTGTTGATCAATTTAATGCGCAATTGATCGCCACCCTTGACCACCAAGGTGGGGCCAAAGAAATCCGGCCCGTTGTAACCATAAGCGCGCAAAGAGACTGGGTATTTTTTCAGGGGATCAAGGCCGGCCAGTTCTGTGTCGAAATATGACACTTTCAGCTCAATGTCCAGCAAACCGTCTTTCGATTCAAGCAGGGTCGGTTGAATAAAAGTTTGTACCGGGGTTTCGTTGTGTTCATTCCCCTCAGTCCTATCGCACCCGTTAAAGGCCAGTGGAACCGCAAGCCCTGAAACCACACGCAGACCCAAGCTTAAAAATTGGCGGCGCCCGTCTTCTGGAATGCTGACCGTTGTCATATTGACAATCCGACCCTCATGAAATCTCCATGTAAGAGTTTGGAGTCATCTGCCTGAGATCGGCCCTGCCAATTTGGTTGGAGGCATTGTTTCCCCAGCCGAATAGATGATTCTTTCCAATGGCGACTGAGTGCAGTTCTCCGGTGGAAATAGCACGGATTCCAGAGAGATCGGGAATGGGTACAGGATGTGATCGCGATTGAAGATCACCCAAGCCCAATTGCCCCATCCCATTCCAGCCCCATGCGTAAACTTTTCCTGAAGAAGCCAGTGCAAGCGAATAATGCATCCCTGCAGCGACCGCAGAAATGGGTTCTGAAAATCGAGTCTTTTGGGGTCGGGTGATAAAAGACAGCTTGGTGTCTCCCGACTGCTTGAAGTGATTGCTACCCCACCCATAGACTTCACCGTCATCAGTGAGCGCTAAAACATGGGTTGAACCCGCGGCGAGACTTTTTATCCTGCGCGGAAGGTCAACTGGCTCAGGGTTGGAAATGGTATTCAGATGCCCTAAACCCAACTGTCCAGAACTGTTACTGCCCCATGCATACACTTTTTTATCATGCGACAACGCCAGCATGAAGTTGTCCCCGATAACCACCTCTTGCATGGGTGGGATGCCTGGAATGGTTGCAGGCGCGGCATTGATTTGAGTGGTTTTTCGGCCCAGAGCGCCATCCACATTCAACCCCCAGGTGTAAATGCTGCCTGCCTCATCGATCACGCCAAATAAAAATTGCCCCGCTGCTACTTTCTTTGCGCTTGTTACATGGGCAATGGCAGAGGGGGCTTCAGAGATGGATTTAGTGGCGCCCATGCCAATTTGACTGAATCCCCAGGCGAATGGCTTTTTATCGGAAATTCCCAGGCTGACTCCGTACCCGGCAGATATATCCGAATAATGGGATGGCGCAGACACATAAACAGACTTCGGGTCTGATTCCTTGAATGCGCTACAAATATCTTTATAGGGGGGCGCATACCGGCCGCTCCCCGGGCCGCCCCAACCTAAAACTTCCCCAGACTTCAGCATCACCAGCGTCTGGTCCTTCCCGGCACTGATTGCAGAAATTTCAAAAAGATCGATGGTCTTCCCCATGAAATCAAGATTTCATTGAATCATCGCAGGAAATCATTGAGTATTTTAGAAAGGTAGTCGAAAAATGTTGTTTTATCGCTGGGTGCAAGTGCTTCGATTTCTTGCTGCACATTCGAATCTGCAGAAGTAAAGGTTGGTGGTGGGGCTAGGGCAGTGATCGCCGCGTAGTCGAGACCTTCCGTCATATCGCTGTTTGGCAATGCTTTTGCGTAATCTACGACGCCATGAAAGCAGCCAATAGAATATGGGTATTCGCGATTGAGGTGGTAATGATAGATATTGGTCATTTTTCCATCCCACATGACGGGGGCTGTGTGGCCATGGCATTCATCCAGTTGTGCGTTGGTGATCATCTGGCCATCCTCCCCGCGTGGTCCATAGATGCCGTAACCATCCAGTGCGTAACCAAATAACGGCGATGGGCCAGAGCTTCCTTGATCTGGAAAGCACTTCCAAGAATAGCCATGAATATGGTATTGCTTGTTATAGGGGTGTCCCCAGCATTGATCCAGCGGAAGTGCGGAAGAAGGGTTGTACCAAGAAGTGGTCGAGTTGGCCATTTCAAGGTGCCAAGGTACCCCATGCAGGGAAATTCCGACGATCAGTGATGAAATTGGCCCTGGTGATACTTTGCCATCGAGGCCCTTTGGATTTTCAACTGGAACTTTCGGGATATAGCTTTCCAGGTTGTAGGTCGCAACAGGTATTAAATCCGCCGTTGGGTAGTCTTGGCCGCCGGGCAGGGCATTGTAATAAGGATAAGCTGGCGTGCCGGGTTGGACTGGGAATTGACTTATTGCAAAGTTGGGTAGCCCATTACCCTTAAAGTATCTATACTGGACCCCAGTATTTCCGGCAGTGTCGGTTCCAGTCGTTTCCGTGACTGTCAGGTTGAATCCAGCTGGATCAATATCTTTTGCATAGACAGTGCCGCTGACGTATGGCATTTCCGAGATCAAAATTGTATTTTCGCTTTGATCAATCCATGGGTAAGTGGATTGTGCATATTGAGTGTTAAGAGGCAGCGGACTGTCGGGAATCAGGCCGAAGGCTGGACTCACACACATGCCGTTGACAGCACACTCAAAAGGACTCATGCCATTGGCGGAATTGACCAAAGTCGTTGGCGTGCCCGGATCAGGGGCAGTGCCCGATCCGCCGCATGCCGCCAAAAGCAGTGTGGATGCCAGCAATGTGCCGGGTATCAATGCGGTTCTGGCAAACGCTTGCGAACTACTCTTCTCATCCGTCATTTTTTCCTCCGGGGCTTACAGGTGAACATGGAATTATTGTGACATTGGGTGATGTGGTCTTCGATGCAGTGCGGTGGTAATTACCCTAGACCTTAGATTTTCTTGTTGCGCATTCAACGCCAGCGATGTGATGAAAATCCCCACGCCCTCGCTGGATACGTCGAAAAATAAACGAACTGATATCATCATTTCATGGTTTTTTCGTGGTCGATCAAGCCGGACGCGCAGAACCCTACCGACAGTTTCCCAACCCCGTGCACCCACAGTCGAGCGCCTGTCGCAAGGCTGAAAAGGCTCACGCAAACGCAGAAATACCCCCATGGCCGCGAGCAAGACACAGATACTGCACTCCCTCGAGAACAGCCTGTTTGCCCCCGCTTAAGAAAATGCGACGCCTCGCGAGCCATGCCCGGACAATGCCGTGATGGAAGTTCCTGAGCCGCTCGTACCACGTGTCGCCAAGCGGGCGTTGGTGGCCTGCATTCTTGTCGGCGTCGCAGCCTGCGGCGGCGGCTCCTCGTCCGACTCGGTGTCTGAGTCGGAGCCGGTCCAGAGCTTCGCCGGGACGGTTCAGTGCGACTCGATCGGAGTAACGCCGCAGTCGCAAGTCTGGGAAACGCGGGTGATCTTCGACCGTTCGGTCTACCGGGGCATGGCATCTGAAGTGTCGGGCGCAGCCGGGGTTCAGGTCGGAGGTCTGGCAGGCTCGGTTGCCACGGGCGCACGGTCTCAGGTGTCGGCCACGATGGCCTCCCGGTCCAGGTTCACGGGTACGGCCATTGACTTCGAGGTCAGCGCCGATCCGGCCTCGGGCACGTATGCCGAGTCGGGTCGCTGGACCGTCGGCGTGGATGCCAACGGGAAGGCGACCCTGCAGGGCAGCTCCACCGCCACGCTCGGCACCGCTCCGAATGGCTCGCGCACAAGCTGCAGTTGGAACCTCGCGGCCGCGCAGGCGCCGGCGGGGCCGGTCTCCTACGGGCTGTTCGACAAGTCCTTCACGCCGCCATCGACTGGGTCCGTCTCGACCAATGGCCTGTCGGCGTCCAACAGTTGCGGGGCAGGCGCTTTCGCCGTTGTCACCGATGGTTTGTACATCGGCGCTGCGATCGCCGGGTTCGCCACCGGGGGCGCGACCTGGGCACTGGCACTGTCGATCGGCGCCGTGGCAACGACTGCCGGTGGCCAGTTGGCGGGTGCGCTTTGTCCGTCTTCTCCCATGTATGCAGCGGCCGAGCAACTGGCGGTCATGGCCGCTGAAATCCAGCAGATCGACAGCTACCTGGGCCTCGCGACGAACGTTCTCTACTACGAGTGGTACCAGCTTCAGGTGCAGAACACCCAGTCGGCCGCCTATGCCTGGAATACCAACATCAACGGCATCTCTCCCCAGGGGAGCAGCACCGGGCTGTTCGGTTCCTTCATGGACCCCAACGGGGTGGGCCTGTGGAATTACCAGTTGCAACCCCGTGCGGGTGCGCCCACCGACCCGGCGGTGCTCGCCTTGGACGACACCGCCTACACAAACGCCTATTTGCAGGCCGTCACGAAATCATCCTTTTTCCAGGGCTATCTGAAACAGCTCTCGGGCACCGACGTGGTCGTCCCGAATCAGTCGACCTGCACCACCGATTGCTCCGGGCACGTGGTCCAGGTGCCGGATTCCGCCCTCATCGATTTGTACAGGGACCTCTTCAGCACCTTGAAATCGAACATCGACCTCTACGTGCCGCAGGCCCAGACGTACAACGCCGTCGCCAACCAAAACGTCGTGCCGCTCTACGACCAGTACAACGCGATGCTGGTCAAGGTCTGGACGCAGTCGGTCTACGCGCTGCAGCAGGCCCTCACCATGGAGTGGCAGGTCAACCAGATGAACTACTTCCGGGGAACCAGCACCGCCAGCAAGGCAGCGCTTTCGCAGATTCCTTCGTGGGGCGGCGTTCCGGGCACTCTCTACCGGTACGGCAACCAGTCGCTCGAAGAGGAGACCGACAGGTACAACGCGGCCCAGCGACATCTCGCGAAGCTGTACGCCGCGCGCGTGAACCAGCTGTACCAGAACACGCTCAACTACATCGTGAACGACGTGCCGGTGGCGCCGCAGGCCTATCCCGTCGGCTCGTTCAGCTACAGCTTCAACGGTGTGACCTACACCGAAAAGCCCGTCGACTACGCGGGCCAGCTGGGCAAGAACATTCCAGCCTCGACAAACGGCGCGCAGGGCCCGACGCCGCTCTCGCTGGTGCCGGTGGTGGCCAACGGCACCTGGACGCCGGCGGCCGTGCTCTACCAGTTCTCGGGGCTGAAGGATGCGGCGGCCTGCTACAGCAACATGCAGTCCTACAACCAGACCGCCGGCACCGCGGGCACCTTGCAGGACTGGCTGCAAAGCAACCCGGCCGCATGCCCGGCGATCTTCACGCTGGCCGACGGCACGCCGTTGAGCTACACCTGCGACACCAGCGATCCCAGCCAATGCACGGGCAGCGTGTACGACGGCAACACGCTGCAGCCCTACACCAGCTACCAGGCGGTCACGGGGACCACAGGCGGCCCGATACAGCTGACCGCACCGGTGCCGAACAACCTCAAGTTCTGCGATCCGACGAGCCCGACGCTGGCCTGGGAACCGCAGCGCGCCGGCCCGGTACTGAACTGCGGCCAGTGGTATGCGCCGCAATATCTCGCGGCCGGTTTCCCGCGGGCGAACGTCCCGGCGGGCAACAGCGAACAGTTTTTTTACACCGATCAGACCCCCGTTGGCGGATACGGCAGCACCACTCGACTGGGCGGCGACTGTTCCGACAATCTCACGTCGCCGATCGGTAACAGGTACCCCGCCATGACGACGCTGACCGGCAGTTGGCCGTCCGGCGCCCCGTCTTCGTGCGCGGTGATCCCCAGTGTTGCGCTTGTCGGGACAGGCAACCTGCAGTCGCCCAGGTACACCGGAAGCCGGACCGAGTCCGTCAACTACGAAACCGGCAACGCATCGCAGGGCTGTTCGATCGGGTGGATCGGCAGCGGGCTGGGCAACCCGCTGCCTCACTACGACGACTATGGTCAGGGCGGGGACGAGCTCGACTTCGGCCTGCGCCTGCCGCGCGCCGTGAACGGCGCCAACGAGACCGGCGGCTTCGTGCTGCCCCTCAAGGCCACCGCAGGGTGCGTGCCACGCGAATCGTACGGTCGGGTGATCGCCGCCCCGCCCGTCGGCGACCTTGCAGCCTACGGGTACCAGTGCGCCGCGATCGACGGTGCGACCCGATTCACTTGCACCATCACCGACGGCACCGTCTACAACTTCACGGTGTCGATCGGAAGGTCCTCGATCCTCGACGTCCGGACGGTGGCCCCCTAGTGATTGGGCCCTGATCGCACCGAGATGCGTCGGACGCCTTGACAAACAGCAGCGCGGCGGCCCTCACGCCAGCATCTTCGCCAGCAGCTTGCCCTTGATCAGGCTGACCAGCAGGTCTTTGGATGGCGGCACGGCAGTGATCGTGTAGATAAGCCGAAGCGACGCCAGGAAGTGCATGTTGCGCTGGAAGAACTCGAATTCCTCGGGCGGCTTGTCGGCGAAGTAGTACTTGATGAAGCCTTGCCACAGCTTGGCGCCGGTGTCGTTGGGGACCTTCGTCACCACCTCGGAGCTGCCGAGTTCGGGCAGGCCGTAGATGCAGCACAGCAGTCCCACATCAAACAGGTAGTGGCCAATCGACATGTCGCCCATGTCGATGAGCACCGGCTCGCCCTCGCGCATCATGATGTTGCTGGTGTGCAGGTCGAAATGAACGCAGGTGTCGGCGTCGGGAATGGACTCCAGCTTGCCCAGCAGGATGTCGATTTCTGGTGCCGACAAAAAGTCCATCTGCCGGATGGCGCCCCGCAGCCTGTGCTTGATGTCGGGAAACAGCGCCGGGTCGCCGGGGGTCGAATGGATCATCCGCGCCACGTCCGCCAGGGTCTTGGCGTGGGCATCGACCGCTTGCGGATCGTCGCGAATCAACTGGCTGAAAAGCTGCGCATCGAGCATCTCGTAGACCACGCCCGTGCGGTTGCCGCACGACACGACGTCGTACGAGATGGCCGTCGGTATGCCCAGCACGAAGGCGGCTTTCGCAAACTCTTTTTCCTGCTCGGCGATGCGCGGCTCGACGCCTTCGTTGTAGAGCTTGACGATGGTTTCACGGTCAATGCGAAAGCACTGGCCGCACATGCCGGCCGAAATGAATTCAAGGCCCTCGATCGAAATCTCGCGTGCCTTGGGTTTGACCGTGACCAGCCGGGTCAAGCCGGTCACCTCGAGCACGCTCATCACATTCGGCTGCGCGCCGACCAGCACCAAGCTGGCGTTGACCTTGGCGGTGTCCTTGAGTGCTCGCAAGATGCCCCTGAGTCCGGCGCTCGAGATGAAGTCGCAAGCCTGCAGGTCCATCACGAGCTCGTGCATGCCCTCGAGCTGAAGTGCCGCTTCGAGTGCCGGCGCGCTCGTCGCATCAAGCCTGCCGCAAAGCGCCAGGGTCAGGCGTTGTTCGGTTCGTTCTGAGGTGATGTCCATGGTGCGAAGGCTGAGTGGTGGCTGACGATTTCAAGGCGCCGCATCGCTGGCCATGATCTTTAGCAGCAGCACCTTGCGAATATTGGGGCACATCGGCCAGATCGTTTCTGATGACCGTGGCGTTCAGCGTGTCGCCAACGCTCGAGAGGGGTCTGCGGCGCGTGACGCGACCGGGCTTGTGTGTGCGTTAATTGCTGCAAAGCTGACCATTCTGAGAAGCTTCACACGAAAACTCAGCGCAGTGGCTATTTACAGGTAACCCCGGGGCCAACACACTCAAACCCTGATGTCTGACCCAAGAGGTACCGCCATGAAATCACTCAACACCGCCTCGTTTCGCGTCACATTTTGCGCGCTGTCCCTGTTGCTGGGCACCGGTTCTGGCATGGCCAGCACCAACGCACTGGGCTTGGACCCGAGCCTGAACCTGCTGGTGTTTGAGAACTTCGAGCCGACTTCATCAGACGTGGAAGGCCGGGTGGCGGTCGGTGGCAACGCCAATATCAAAGGCGGCTACTCCATCAATGACCACAAGTTGGCGGGCACCGCGCTGACCGTGCGTGGCAATCTGAGCTTCTCCAGCGGCAGCATTTCCGGTGATACGTCGGTGGGTGGCAATCTCGTGAGCAACTACAGCGGCTCCTTCAACGGCAATGTGGCTGTGGGCGGCAACCTTGATGCCAAAGACGGCATCTCCGGCGGCAGCAGCAACACGGTGACGGTCTGGGGCAACACCACCGGGTACAAAGACTGGTACTCGCATCAACTGCTCAAGGGCAGCGGCAGCTTCAGCCAGGGCGTGGATTTCGACGCCTTGCGGACCAGCCTGACCAGCCTGTCCACCCGGCTTGACGGTCTGGCAGCGGCTTCGGCGGTCGATTCCTGGAGCACGCTGATGTTCAATGCCAGCAACGCCAACGGCATCAATGTATTTGACATCACCTCTGCGCAGGCCTTGCAAAACATGCAAATCAACGGTCTCGGCGACAGCGGCACGGTGATCATCAATGTGCTGGGCAGCACGGTGAACTTCGGCAACCACGGGTTTACCAATTTCAACAACCGGGTGCTGTTCAACCTGCCCGAGGCCACCACGCTTCAATTGGGTTGGGTGGCCGCCAGTATCTTGGCGCCGTTCGCATCGGTGGGCAGCGGCGGCTCTGGCGTGGTGCTAGGGCAAGTGGTGGTGAACAATTGGGCCAGCGGTGTGCAGATCAATGACGTGCCCTTTGTCGGGCATGTGCCGTTGGCACCAATTCCTGAACCCGAAACCTACGCCATGTTGCTGGCGGGCCTGGGTTTGATGGGGGCAGTGGTCAAACGCCGCAAAGCCAGGCTGGCTTGAGCACTGAACGCGAATGAAAACGGGAGCCTAGGCTCCCGTTTTGCGTTGTGGTGGCTGACGATGTCAAGCCGCTGCATCGCTGGCCATGATCTTCGGCAGCAGCACCTTGCGGATCGACGCGGCCAGTTGCTGCTTGAGCCGGGGCGCGAAGGTGATGGCGTAGATCAGCCGCAGCGAAGCCAGGAAGTGCACATTGCGCTGGAAGAACTCGAGCTCGTCGGCCGTCTTGTTCGCGAAGTAGTGGCGGATGAAGTGGTCGTACAAGCGCACGCCTTCATCGCTGGGCAGCTTGGTGGCCATCTCGCAGATCCCGAGTTCGGGCACGCCGTAGATGGTCGCCATCAGTCCGATGTCGAACAGGTAATGGCCGCGGGACACATCGCCCATGTCGATGACCACGGGCTCGCCGGCGCGGATCATGATGTTGCTGGTGTGCAAGTCGCAGTGGATGCAGGTCTCGGCGTCGGGTATGGATTGCAGCTTGCGGTGCAAGAAGGCGATCTCGTCGGCCGACATGAAGAAGCCCATCTGGTCGATGTAGCCCCTGAAGCTTTCCTTGATGTCGGGAAACACCTTGGGGTCGGCCACGGTCGCGTGAAAGTTCATGGCGATCTGCGCGAGCGTCTGGGCGTGTTGCTCGATGTGGGCCAGATCGTTTTTGATGACCGCGCTGAACAGCGTGGCGTCGAGCATTTCGTAGACCACACCCGTGCGATTGCCGCAGGCCACCACGTCATACGAGATGGCTGTGGGTATGCCCGACACGAAGGCCGCCTTCGCGAACTCTTTTTCCTTCTCGGCGATCTCGGGTGCGATGCCTTCGCGGTAGAGCTTGACGATGGTTTCCTCGTCCAGCCGAAAGCACTCGCCGCACACGCCCTCGGACAGAAATTCGAGCCCCTCGATGGAAATCTGCCGCAGCTTGGGCTTGCACTGCACCAGCCGGGACAGTCCGGTGACGTCAAGCACCTCTTGAATGCTGCGCGACACGTGGGTCAGCACCATGGTGCCGCCGAGCGTGGACAGTTGCTTTTGCGCCCGCAGCAACTCGCGCAGTCCGGCGCTGGAGATGAAGGTGCACGCGTCGAGGTCCAGCACGAGTTGTTGAACGCCCTCGAGCTGGAGCTCGGGTTCCAGCGCCTTGGCTGTCGTGCCATCGAGCCTTCCGGCCAATCGAAGGGTCAGCAGCTCGCCTGCGCGCGTTGCGTTGATTTGCATGGCCTGGGTCGCTCCGTTGGGGTGGCTTGAAAAATCAGATCGCGGTGGTGGCGATGCCATCGCCCTCCGCAGCAGCGTCGTGCCATCAATCGCCCTGAGAATAATCTGCCTTGAGCAGCCGAAACCCCGGCGCAAACGCTCACAGCTCCCGTTCGCGGCGTCACTGGCGCCCCTTTGCATGAAGATGAATTTCAACCTCGCAGCAGCCGTCCACCGTCACAGTCTGATCACCCCCGATGCACTCGCGCTCGCCTGCCAAGGGCGCATGCTGACCTATGGCGAGCTCGCCGAGCGCTCGGCGCGAATCGGGGCCTGTCTTGCCAGTCGAGCCACCCCCACGACCCACGGCGCTCAGCCACCACGCGTTGGAATCCTCGCCTCGCGCGGCATCGATGCCTGTGTTGCCACGCTGGGTGCGTGCTGGTCGGGGGCGACCTATGTGCCGCTCGGTCTGAAGCTTCCTGAAGAGCGGCTGCTGAACCTGTTCGAGCAGTGCGATTTCTCGGCCATCGTCACCGACGACGCGGGTGCAATGCTGCTCAGTGAACGACTGCTGGCGCGCTGTCCTGCGCTGGTCATCCACGCCGGAACTAAGCCGATCGAAGCCCGTGCGGGCCGCGTCGAAATCATCAACATGGCGTCGCTCGACAGGGTCACACCCTCGCAGCCGGCGCCGATGGCCGCATCGGACACCGGCTACATCATCTTCACCTCGGGCACGACCGGCGTGCCCAAGGGCGTGATGATCAGTCTGGCGGCGGTTCGCCACTATGTCTCGACGGTGGTCGAGAGATTCAGCCTCACGAGCAGCGACCGCGCGCTTGAGGCCTGCGAGCTGGGCTTCGACTTGTCGGTGCACAACATGTTTTCCACTTGGCAGGCGGGTGCTTCTTTGCACATCCTGCCGGCCACCATGGTCATGGGCGCGGTCAAGTTTGCGCGCGAGTCGCGGCTGACGCTGTGGACCTCGGTGCCATCGCTGGCCGGCATGCTGGGCCAGATCAAGGCCTTGGCGCCCGCCAGCCTGCCCGATCTGCGCCTGACGATCTTTGGTGGAGAGCCGGTGCCCGAAGGCATCGTCAAGGCCTGGCAGATGGCCGCGCCGAACAGCGCCATCGCTGCGCTTTACGGCCCCACCGAGGCGACGGTCTTTTGCACCGCGCAGCCGGTGACCACACCGCTGCTGATGTCGCCCGGGCGTGACGTCGTGGCCATCGGCGTGCCGTTTGCGAACCACGAACTCATGGTCATCGATGAGCACGACCAGCCGCTGCCCGACGGCTCGCCCGGCGAGCTGGTCATCTGCGGCGTTCAGCTGGCCCAGGGTTATCTGGGCGCGTCCGAGCTGACCGCAGCGCGTTTTCCGGTCATCAACGGCAAGCGCTGGTATCGATCGGGCGATCTCGGCATGCGCGATGCGTCGGGCGTGTTTCATTGCCTGGGGCGCATCGACAACCAGATCAAGGTGCTGGGCCACCGCGTCGAGCTCGAGGAAATCGATGCGCATCTGCGCGAGGTCAGTGGCCACGCGCTGGCCAGCGCGGTCGCCTGGCC
The DNA here is from genome assembly GCA_945875935.1 of Bordetella parapertussis. Classification (GTDB taxonomy): domain Bacteria; phylum Pseudomonadota; class Gammaproteobacteria; order Burkholderiales; family Burkholderiaceae_C; genus PBB1. Next base: position 13,400 of record CAMCNE010000019.1, on the reverse strand, counting down.
GATGGACAACGGCCAGGCCGGCGGCATCGTCACCTTCGTCGGCGCGGCAGTGGTCGATGAGGCGGCTGTGGTCAGTGCGCTCAGGTTGCGCCTGCCTGCCTACATGCTGCCCAGCCGGGTGATCGCGCTCGAAGACATGCCGATCAACGCCAGTGGCAAGGTTGACAGGCGGGCGCTGCGCGGCTGGCTCGAAGCGCAAGCGGCATGACGCCGTCAGCAGCGGGTGCCAGCAGGTCATCGGACACCAGCAGGCTGCGCCGCTTTCTGGCCATCGACGAGCGCGAGGCCTTCATCGAGCGCGCGCAAACGCCGCTCGGGCAACTGGCCATCGCGCTGATCGCGTTGCTGGCGATCGCTGGGCATCTCGGCACCTGGCAGGCGGTGCTTGCAGTGGCTGCAGCGATGTCGGCCGTGATCTGGACGAACGCGCGCGCGGCCATCTTGTTTTCAGCCACCTGGCTGATGGCTTTCCTGGAGACCGGGTTGGGCGGCAACGACACGCTCGATCGGATCACCGCCGTGCTTCATCAGGAGCAGTTGCCCGATGCGGCGGCGATTCCGCTGGCCATCGGATGGTTGCTGCTGGTGCTGCTGGGCTCGGTCGTGGCGCTGCAATGGGTGCGCCGAAAGCCGCAGTCGATGCTGGCGCGGCGGCCGCTGGTCACGCTGCTGGCGCTCGAGGCCTTGCTGTGTGGCGTGGCCAGCCTGAGTGGCGTTGCCGGCTTGCCGCGCGCCATGCTGTGGTCGGCGGTGTTCGTGCTCACGCCTTACATCTGGTTTTTGCCCTACGCAATCGTCGATCAGCGATCGCGAGACCCCAATTCGGCGCTCACGCAACTGGGCACGCTGCGACCGTTTTGGAGCCCGAGCTATCTGCCCTTCGGCAAGGGCGCGGCCTTCTTGCGCAAGTCACTTTCAAAGACCCCCGCCGAGCTGGCCGTCACCCAGCTCAAGGCGGTGAAGCTGCTGCTGTGGGCCAACGCGCTGTTCGCGCTTCGGGATGCATTGATTTGGCTGTTCAACGACACGCTGCAAATCCCCCGGCTCGGTGATGCCATCGATGCGTTCGTGGCGGGTCAGCCTTATGCGCTGTCCACGGCCTGGGCCGCGCTCATCTTGTCGATGGCCAAGCTGTCGCTGCAGATTGCCATGTGGGCGCATTTGTTCATTGGCATCGCGCGGCTGGCGGGCTATCGATTGCCGCGCGGCTCGTGGCGCCCGCTGGAATCGCGCACGCTGATGGACTACTTCAACCGCTTTCACTATTACTTCAAGGAACTGCTGGTTGATTTCTTCTTTGTGCCCACGTTTTTCAAGGTGTTTCGCAACCACCAGCGGCTTCGCATGTTTTTTGCCACCTTCATGGCCGCCGGCGTGGGCAATGCCTTGTGGCACTTTGTGCGCGACATCGACCTGATCAGCACGCTGGGGCTCGGCGCGGCTCTCGAAACCTTCAGCAGCTACCTCGTTTACAGCGCGGTGCTGGCCACGGGTGTGGGGTTGTCACAGCTGCGGGCCAATCTGGGCTATCGGCCTTCGGCGACGCTGGCCGGGCGGATTTATTCTTTTTGTTTCGTCTGGTCGTTCGTGACCTGCCTGCACATCTTTGGCGACGCCTCGCGAGACCACACGCTGGGCGAGCGCACGTCTTTTCTGGTCAGCCTTTTTGGATTCATCTGATGCAAACCCAAGCCAAGAGCAAGCTGCGCGAGTACCTCAGAACGGCACTCGACAAGCATGGAGACCCGCACGACTTTGCAGTCGACGAGTCGCTGTTTCTGAGCGGGCGGCTCGATTCGTTTTCGATGATGAATCTGGTGGTTTATCTCGAGACAGAACTCTCGGTAGATTTTTCAGCGTTGGACTTTGACGTGAACCTGGTGGACTCGGTGAACGACATCGAGGCCTTGGTGGATTCAATCGCGTCGCGCTGAGCGGCTACATTTACTCAGCTTGAAAAGTTCAATTTTTCGGCTTTGTCAACCCCGTGTCACCTCGAAAGAGCATCGTCTCGCGACCAACTACCGGAACTGGCCATGAGCTCAGCAAATTCAGCCCAACCCATCAACCCGCTTGAATCGGGTAATCCCACAGGAATTTGGGGTCCTGTTGTCTTTGTTACTTTGCTCACGCTCGGAGCAGGCTACGTGATTTACTCGCTGATGGCTGACATTGGCGATGCCCAAGCGGTGCCCTGGATGCTGCTGATACTGGCGCTGTTTGCCGCATTGGGCTTCGAGTTCGTCAACGGTTTTCACGACACCGCCAACGCGGTCGCCACCGTCATCTACACGCATTCGATGCCGGCGCATGCGGCGGTGGTGTGGTCGGGCTTCTTCAACTTCCTGGGGGTCATGGCCGCCAGCGGCGCGGTGGCCTGGGGCATTGTTTCGCTGCTGCCGGTCGAGCTGATCTTGCAGGTCAATTCGTCTGCCGGTCTGGCCATGGTGTTCGCCTTGCTGCTGGCCGCCATCATCTGGAACCTGGGCACCTGGTGGCTGGGTCTGCCGTCGTCAAGCTCGCACACGCTGATCGGCTCGATCGTCGGTGTGGGTCTGGCCAACCAGTTGCTGGCCGGGGGCGCAGCCACCAGTGGCGTTGATCTGGGCAAGGTCAAGGAAATCGGTCTGGCGCTGCTGATCTCGCCGGTCTTCGGCTTTGTGGCCGCGGCGCTGCTTTACTTGGCCATGCGCGCGCTGGTGCGCAGCAAGGCGCTGTACGAGCCGCCCAAGGGCAATGCGCCGCCTCCGTTCTGGATACGCGCTTTGCTCATCGGCACGTGCACTGGCGTGAGCTTTGCGCACGGCTCGAATGACGGGCAAAAGGGCATGGGCCTGATCATGCTGATCCTGGTGGGCATCGTGCCCACCGCCTTTGCGCTCAACCGCACTCCTGACGCCGCCAAGCTGGACCAGTTCCGCACGGCCTCGGTGCAGATGGAAGCCGTGCTCAAGGTCTACGCCAAGCCCGGCCTGACGGTTTCAGACCCGCGTGAAGCCGTCAAGGATGCCGTGCGCGAGAAGACCTACACCGATGTCACCACCGTGGCCCTGAGTGGCATGGTCACCAGCATGCTCAAGGACGTCGAGAGCTACAAGACCCTGAAGGAGGTGCCCACGGCGATGGTGTCGAACCTGCGCAACGACATGTACCTGATCGGCGAGGCGCTCAAGCTCATTGACAAGAAGAAACAGCTCAAGGTGACCGACGATGAGCTGAAGGCGGTGGTGGCGTATCACAAGGCGGTCGATGACGCCACGCGCTTCATTCCGCTGTGGGTCAAGGTGGGCGTGGCCATCGCGCTCGGTCTGGGCACCATGGTCGGCTGGAAGCGCATCGTGAAGACCGTGGGCGAAAAGATCGGCAAGACCCACCTCACCTACGGTCAGGGCGCAGCGGCCGAGTCGGTGGCTGCCGTCACCATCGGTGTGGCTGATGTGCTTGGGCTGCCGGTGTCGACCACCCATGTGCTGTCATCGGGCGTGGCCGGCACCATGGCAGCCAGCGGCTCGGGGCTGAACAAGGACACGGTTCGCAGCATCGCGCTGGCCTGGGTGCTGACGCTGCCGGCCTCTGTGCTGCTGTCGGGCTTGCTGTTCTGGTTTTTCAAGAGCGTGTTCTGATCTCCGTCGCTTTGCTCCTGGTCAGGCCATGTTGGCCTGACTGCTCTTGTCCATCGTGCTCGCTCAGGATGGAGAAACCGTCAACCGTGAGAAGACGAACTTGAAACCATGCAGCCACTTGGCCATCGGGCCGCAAGAACTTTTCAGGGCCATGTCGCTGGGCGCGTGCCTTGCCGCAGCCTGTGCCGCGCCTGCCATGGCACAAACCACCTCAGCTGTGGCCGAGAGCGTCACCCCCACCGCGCCCATCGAAGAACCCGGCTGGACGTTTGAGGTCACGCCCTATGCCTGGCTGGCCGGCATCAAGGGCGATGTCAAGGCGGGAAGGTTGCCGCAGACCAGCGTCGACATGAGCTTTTCAGACGTCTTCGATGTGCTCGATTTCGCGGCGATGGGCAGCCTGGAAGCGCGCAAGCAGCGCTGGGGTTTTCTGTTCGATGTCCAGTACCTCAAGGTCAGCGAGTCGGCGACATCCAGCACCACCGGGTCGTTGGGCGTGACACGCAAGGCCAACGCCGACATCACCATCAAGGAAACCGTCGTGGCGGCTGCCGTCACCTACCGGTTGTCGCAGGGCCCAACCCTGGTGGATGCGGTCGGCGGCTTGCGCTACGTGAACATCGACGCCGATGCCACCATTGGCGCCAGCCTGTTCGCGTCTGGCGGACAAGGTGTGGCGGGGACGGTGTCTCGCAGCGCCGAAAAATCGTGGACCGACGCCTATGTCGGTGTGAGGGTGCAGCAGCCGATTGCCGAGAACTGGTCGCTCGTGGGTTACCTCGATGCCGGTGGCGGCGGGTCTGACTTCACGTGGCAGGCGATTGCCGGTGCGAATTACCAGTTCTCGAAGTCGATGACGGGCAAGTTCGGATACCGCGTTCTCAAGATCGACTACGACAAAGACCAGTTCGTCTACGACGCCAGGACCCAGGGCATCTATTTGGGACTGGGCTTCGCGTTTTGATCCGGTGCGGCCCGGCCCGCTCGGTGGCTGCCTTCGGCGCGATCGTGATCGCGGCAGGACCCACGCCGCATCTCGTTGGTTACATCACTTCGGGAACAGCAGCGTCACCGTGAAGCGCAAACCCCAGTCGGGGCCGCCCGCGGGTCGCTCGGCATAAAAGCGCGTGCCTATCGCGAAACTCACGGGCTGGCCACTGAGCCGGGTGAGTTGGCTCAACTGCACATTGATCGGCACCGTCCACTGGCTTTCTTGCCAGTTGTAGGTCGACTCCGTGTTCACGCTGTAGGTGGTGGCCTGTTTCGTGGTGAACGACAGGAAGGGCTGCAAGAAGGTGTTGCTGATGTCGCTTCGGCTGTCGCTGCCGGCCACCGACCAGATGTGGTTGGCCAGCATCCCGTAGGTCCAGCCGCTGTCTTGCTTGAGCATCACGACTGTCGGGCCGAGTCCCCACTTCTCGCCGCCGAGCCTGTCGTTGGTGGCCGTGGGCAGCAGCAGCACCGGCCCGGCTCCCAAGATCCAGCCTCCCGCAGTCGGCGCCTTGGGCGAAAAGAAAAAGCTCTGCGTGATGTCACCCAGACCGGACTCATCGCTCAGACCCGGCTGCGGTGCCTTGGCCTCGATGAACGGGGCGATCGTGCGCGAGATGAGCGACCAGTCCGAATTCAGCGAGAAGGGGATCACCGGCTGGATGACGAAGTTGTACTGGTCCGCGTTGTTCGACCCGATCCCTGTGTCCCAGTCCAGCTTGATCGGCACGCTGATGAGGTTCGCAACCGGGTTGGCAAGCTTTTTCGCCAGTTCGACGCTCTCGTCTGCGCGGGCCGGGCCCATCACGAAACACGAGCAGATCGCGACCAGCCAGAGTGCGCTTGTGGCAGCCGGCTGCTGCTGTAAACCGCGTGCTTCCATGCCTGCTCAGCGGTCGAGCTTGGTGATCTTCGAGCCTTGCACGCCCACGCCGGCCATCAGACCTTTCTGGTCGAAGATCATGGCGTAGACGTCGGACTTGGCGGTCAGCGTGCTCAGGTCCTTGCCCGCTCCGGCATCGACGACCACGATGGTCGGGCCGACACCGATCTGGAAGTTCTTGCTCTCGCGGAACTCCTTGAGCACCTTGTCGCTCATGAAAAACAGCGTGTAGCCAAACGACTGCACACCGGCTTGCATGCCCACCGAAACCGCGGCGGTGTTGTAGTGGTCGGCCACCTTGTCGTTGACCAGCAGCACGCCGTTGCCAGCTTGTCCGCCGACGATGAAGCCGGCCTTGGTCACGTTAGGGAAGACCAGGATCGCCTTGGCGTCCTTGCCAACAGAGCGCGCGACGGGTGAGCCCTCGTACAGGGATTTCAGCGCGGCTCGGGATTCCTGCTCGAGGCTGGGCTCGGCGGCTTGGGCCACCAGCGGGCAGGCGAAGCCGACGACGGCCAGCAGCATGGCGGCGATGGTGCCGCTCATCGCGGACTGCATTGAAAGGCGAGGTGTCATGACGAAAGTTCCTTGTGTGGTCGGATGACGACGCGAGCGATGGCTCGCGTCGTCGTCGATCACTTCTTGAAGTTGCCTGCAGCCACGAAGGCGCGAGCGTCCTTGGCCCACAGATCGACCGCTGGCTTGATGTGTTCAAGCGTCAGCTTGTCCTTCATGGACTTGATGTCCTTGCCGGCGCTTTCGCGCATGCCGGCACCCATCACCTTGCCCGTGGTCGCATCCTGCACTTCGTACTCGATAGCCAGGGTGGCCTTCTTCGTGGTCTGACCTGCCGTCAGCACGAAGGCGACTGGCAGGTACTGGTAGGGCTTGAGCCCCATGTCCTTGCCAGCCGCAGCGGTGATCGCCACGCGCATCTTCAGCGTGCGTGGTCCGGGCTTGTCGACGAGAGTCACGACATCCGCGAGCTCCCGCTTGAGGGCTTCGTCCATGTAGGCGCTGATCTCCTTGAGCGTGGCCACCGACATCTGGTCGGTGCCCACGGGCTCAGGAAACAGAGCCGTCTTTTCGATCATCAGCGCGTCGTAGTTGGCCGCCGTGACTTCGGGTTCCAGCCAGCGTTTGACCTTCTGGCCGGATGGCGATTTCGCCTCGGTCATCTTTGGGTAGGCGTCGCCCAGAAAACCGGAGTAGACCGTCTGGTCTGCAGCCCAAGCCGCGCCGCTGGCGAGCAACAAACTCAGGGACAGGCTGGACAAGCGCATCGATAGCTTCATGTGTGTTTTCCTTTGCATTGGAAGTAGGGTGTCGAGCGAGTTTTCAGCCGCCGGTTGAATCGGGTGGGTTGTCCACCGACATCGGATCCTTGGCCGGCGCAGGGGCTGCAGCCTTGGCCGGCTTGGTGCCTGGCATCAGCTCGAAGTCCATGGCAAAGCGCGTGAGCGTGCTGCGCAGCTGATCGAAAGGCTTGCGATCGCCCTCGAACTTGGCCTTGCCCTCAGCCAACAGCTTGTCGAAGGTGGCGGTGCCGCCCATGACCTTTTCAAGGTCGCTGCGGTTGACGGTGACCGTCAGGTCAGGCTTTGCGGCCTTGCTGCCCTTGATGTTGGTCAGCGCCGAGTTGCTCATTTCCACCGCAAAGAACTCGCCGTTGTCCGGGGTGACCAGGTTGATCACGAACTTCATGCCGGCAGCTTTCTTGCTGTCCATGCTGATGCCCAGAAAGTTCAGCCACAGCTCGGTGGACATGCCTCGAATCATGTCTGGCCCGCTGGACTTGGGTGGCGAGCCCTGCGGAATGCCATGGCGCAGTTCATAGGCCGCACCCAGGAAGCTGTTGCGAACGCTTGGGCTTTCCTTTTGGTAGCCGAATTGCTCGAACGAGTCCGCCAGCAAATCCTTGGCTGCGGTGTTGGTTGGCTCGGCATAGACCAGCTTGTTGAGGAGTTCCATGGCCTCGCGGTACTTGCCCTGGTCATTGAGTTGCTTGCCCTTGGCAAGGATCTTCTTCGAGCCACCCATCATTTCCACATACAGCGGCGCAGAGTCGCGTGGTGACAAGGGCATCAGCGTCGCTGGGTTGGCATCCCAGTACCCGAGGTACCTGTTGATGACGGCTCGGCTGTTGTGTTCTTCCGAGCCGTGGTAGCTGTGCGCGGCCCATTGCTGTTTGAGGCTGTCGGGCTGCTTGTAGACGTTTTGCACTTCGTTGATGGTCACGCCCTGATTGGCCAGGTGCAGCACCTCGTTGTTCAGGTGTGCATAGGCATCACGCTGGGTGCGCATGATCTGCTGGATGCGATCGGTGCCGAAACGCGGCCAGGAATGCGAGGCAAACATGTACTCGGCTTGCGACCCGTAGCGGTAAAGCGCGGTGTTGATGTGCTTGGACCACGCCAGCGCATCACGCACAAGCGCGCCGCGCAGGGTGTAGATGTTGTGGATGGTGCCGGTGATGTTTTCTGCCGCCCAGAAGGCCTTCAGGTCCGGAAACCAGGTGTTCATCTCTGACGGAGCTTCGGTGCCCGGCGTGTTCTGGAATTCCATGCGCACGCCGTCGACGGTGATTTCCTCGTAGTCCTTAGAGACGTATCTCGAGGGCTCGATCAAACCCAGATTTCCCGAGGCGGTGTTTTTGCCGATCGACTGGTCGACGTGGCCGAAGGGGCTGCGTGGCAACAGGACGCCGTACTGAAAAAACATCCGGCGCGTCATGGCATTGCCGGCCAACACGTTTTCGGCCACCGCGTGCTCCATGAAGCCAGCCGGTGCGATCACCGGCACCTTGCCGCTGCGCACATCGGCTTCGTCCACCACACCGCGCACCCCACCGAAGTGGTCGCCATGCGAGTGCGAGAAAACGACGCCAACCACCGGACGCTTGCCCAACTTCTCGTTGATGAAATCAAGCGCTGCCTTGGCAGTTTCCTTGCAGGTCAGCGGGTCGAAGACGATCCAGCCGGTGTCGCCCTTGATGAAGCTGATGTTGGCGAGGTCAAAGCCCCGCACCTGGTAGATCTTGCCCGGAACGACTTCATACAGGCCGTAGGCCATGTTCAGGATGGCCTGGCGCTGCAGCGATGGGTGAACGCTGTCGAAATCCTTGCCCATGAGCAAAAAGTCGTAGCTGCCCATGTCCCAGGCCACGTTGCCTGCGTCGGCCATGATCTTGGTGTACTTCGGCGCGGCGATGAAACCCTTCTTGGCTTCTTCAAAATCGCGCTTGTCTTCGAAGGGCAGCGACTTTCTCAAGCCGTTTTGCAACTCGATGGTGAACTTCGAAGGCATCTTGCCTTTTGAATCAAAGTGCTTGCCCTCTTTGGCGCCCGGGTCTGACACCGCCACTCCGCCACCGGCAGCCAAGGCTTGTGAGGAGAAACCGATCACGCCCATGAGGGCAACAGCAGCCAGCGCGCTTCGCGGCGTGCCGGCATTCATTCGAGTGGTTTTATTCATTGGAAGATGGAGTGGGTTGGAAACATGAACGCCCGGCTGCTTTTCGTGGGCCGGAGCGGCTAAGACTTCAAGCCAAAAAGACGCAAACTGAATCGATACGGTTAGATTGAAGTACGCAGGTTGTAACCCAATTCAGTGACGCACCGGTCGGGGTTTGCACCGCACGTTTCAACGGCGAAACTGCCTGCGAAGTTTGTGAATACTGCGATCGCTTTGTCATGGTTTTCGCACCAATTGATGGGATGATCCGCGCCCAACGGGGGGGGGTGCTTTGGTCCGATGAAGTACGCCTGACAAGCCTTTGTGGTTTCAAGGATGGCGATGAACCGACTCGATGGTCTGGGCGCATTCATGCGGGTGCCGACATGGCGGTGAGCAAGGTGCTGTGGCGCGTGTTTCGCTGGGTCGGCTGGTTTTTGGGTTTGAGCCTGCTTGCGTTGACGGTCTGGTTGTTCAGCCTCGAGCCGTCCAACGACCGCGATTGGCAAAGCGATGCGGCGGTGCTGGCCAGTGCCACCATCGAAGGCGACATGGTCACCGTGCACAACATGCGCAACTTCGACTACCGCAGCGAGTTCGACTACACGCCGGCTTACTACGACAAGCGCTACGACCTTGGCCAGATCGAAGGCGTTGATCTGGTGGCGGTGTACTGGATGGGCCCGCACATCGCGCACGTTTTTCTCAGTTTTGCCTTTTCCGATGGTGAACACGTGGCGATTTCGATCGAAAGCCGCAAGGAAAAAGGCGAGGCTTATTCCACCTTCAAGGGCTTCTTTCGCCAATACGAGTTGAACTACGTGGTGGGCGACGAGCGCGATTTGATTCGCCTGCGCAGCAACTACCGCCGTGATCCGCCGGAAGATGTCTACGTCTACCGCACCGCCATGCCCAAGGAAGGCGCCAAGCGGCTGTTCCTTGAGTACATGCGCGAGATCAACGCGCTGAAAGACCAGCCGGTTTTCTACAACACGCTGATGAGCAACTGCACCACCAGCATCTGGCAGCTCAGCCGCATCAATCCGGGCCATCTGCCGTTCAGCTGGAAGATCCTGGCCAGCGGTCATGTGCCCGAGTACCTCTACGAGCACGGCGCCATCGGCCCGGCTGACCAGCCCTTTGACGACATCCAGCGCCGTGCCCATGTGAACGCGCGCGCTCAGGCGGCCGATCAGAGTGCCGACTTCTCCAGACTCATTCGTGCCGAGCCGGCTCAAAGTTCGGCGAGCGCGGCCTCGCCATGAAGGAGCGAAAGATGCTGATCGGTGTGCGCCGCGAGATGGCGCTGAGTGCTGTCTCGGCCGCCATGGTCGCCGGGCTGGGCGTGGTGGCGCTGCCAACGCAGGCGGCTGAACCGGCCAAGCCGCAGGCCACCGCCAAGCGGCCGAAGATCTGTCTGGTGCTCTCAGGCGGCGGCGCCCGCGGCGCGGCCCACGTGGGCGTGCTCAAGGTGCTCGAGGAATACCGCGTGCCGATCGACTGCATTGCCGGCACCAGCATGGGCTCGCTGGTCGGCGCCGCCTACGCCACGGGCACCACGGTGGCCGAAATGGAGACCATCAACCAGACCATCTCGGTGGAACTGCTGTTCAAGGAAGACCCGCCGCGACAGGACCTGGGGTGGCGCAGGAAGCAAGACGACTACCGCGACTTCGTCGGCCCGGAGATCGGTGTCGGAAAGGGCTCGCTGACCTTGTCCAAGGGTCTGGTCAGCGGGGTGCAGCTGGAGACGGTGTTGCGCCAGCTGTCCAAGGCCAAGGGCTACTACCACTTCGATGATCTGCCGATCCCGTTTCGTGGCGTGGCGACCGATCTGGTCACAGGCAAGGCGGTGGTCTTCAAGGACGGCGAGCTGGCCAACGTGATGCGCGCCAGCATGTCGGTGCCCGGTGCGGTCGCGCCCGCCGAGTTCGGCGGCATGATGCTCGTCGACGGCATGCTCACCAGCAATCTGCCAGTCGATACGGCCCGCGCCATGGGGGCTGACATCGTCATCGCGGTGAACGTGGGCACACCGCTGCTCAAGCGCGAGCAGTTGAACGGCATCATGGGCATCACCGGGCAGATGCTGAGCATCCTGACCGAACAGAACGTGCAGGCCTCGCTGGCTTCGTTGAAACCCACCGACATCCTGATTTCGCCAGAACTGGGCGACTACACCACCGGTGACTTCGACAACCTGCCCAAGATCAGCCCGCTGGGCGAAGAGGCCGCTCGCAAGATGGGCGAGCGGCTTTCACAGCTGTCGTTGCCGCCGGCCGAGTACGCCGCGCTGCGCCAGCGCCAGCAAGCCAAGGTCGAGACCGACCTGCGTCCGGTCGACGAAGTCCGCATCGCGGGATTGCACAGCGTCAACCCGGCCACCGTGCGCGCCGCGATGGACACCGAAGCCGGCCAGCCCATCGATCAAAAGAAGCTCGATGCCGACATGCGGCGCATCTTCGGCACCGGCGACTTCGAGCACGTGAACTACAGTTTTCTTGAAGAACAGAACCGGCGCATCCTGGCGGTTGATGCGGTGGAAAAAACCTGGGGCCTGGACACCATACGCCTGGGCCTCGGGCTGACCACCAATTTCGATGGCGATGCGCTGTTCAACCTGCTCGTCAGCTACCGCAAGAAGTGGATCAACTCGCTGGGCGCCGAATGGCGCACCGATGCGCAGATCGGGCCCACCGCCGGCGTGATCACCGAGCTGTATCAGCCCTTCGAAGCCGACGGCCCGTTTTTTGTGGCGCCGCATGCGGCACTCGAACGCAGAGGGGTGCCGCTGTTCCAGGGGGAAGATCAGATCGGCAGCTATGACCTGACCTATGCGCTGGCCGGAGTCGATCTGGGCTCTCAACTGGGTCAGTACGGCGAAATCAGGCTGGGTGTGGTGACTGGCACCATGAAACCGGACCTGTCCATTGGGGCTGCTTATTTGGCACCCAACAACGACAGCATCGGCCAGGGGGCCTACACGCTCAAACTGTCGCTCGATCAACTCGACAGCCTGCACTTTCCGCGCGAAGGCTGGCGTGCTGGCGCAAGGGTCTACGACTCGAACAAGGCCCTGGGCGCCGAAGCGGTCTACACCAAGTGGGACGCTGACATCAACGGCGTGTATTCGCTGGGCGAGCACACCCTCAACGTGGGGCTGAAAGCCGGCGGAAAGATCGGCTCGCATGATTTGCCAGGCTATGACCAGTTCCAGTGGGGTGGCTTCCTGCAGCAGTCCGGTTACGCGTCGGGTCAGTTGCTGGGCGGTGACCTGCTGTTTGGCCGCGTGGTCTATTACCACCGCGTCATGCGCGGCACGCTGCTCGAAGGCATGTATGCCGGTGTTTCGCTGGAAGTCGGCCGCGTGGACAACCCGCTGGTCGCTGGCAATCCGAGCGACACGCTGAAATCCGGCAGCCTGTTCTTCGCCGCAGACAGCCCGCTGGGCCCGGCCTATCTGGGCTACGGACGCTCGACCGACGGCACGGCCAACTTCTATTTCTTCATCGGCCGTCCGTTCTAGGGTCGAGGGCTGATGGCAGGGGCGCGGCTGCGCCAGGTGTCGGCAAGAATGCCCCTTCCTAGAGGGATTCACCGATGTCGTTTTTGATCGTCTTGTTGGCCCTCGGCCTGCTGATATTCGTCGCCTACCGCGGCCACAGCGTCATCCTGTTTGCGCCGCTGGCAGCGTTGCTCGCGGTGCTGCTGACCGAACCGGCGCTGGTGGCACCCGTCTACGCCGGCGTGTTCATGGACAAGGTGGCGCAGTTCATCAAGGTCTACTTTCCGGTGTTCATCCTCGGCGCGCTGTTTGGCAAGCTGATCGAGATTTCGGGCTATGCCAAGGCGGCAGTGAAGGCGTCGGTATCGCTGCTGGGGCGCCAGCGGGCCATGCTGTCCATCGTGCTGGTGTGCGCCTTGCTCACCTATGGCGGGGTGTCGCTCTTCGTGGTGGTCTTCGCCGTCTATCCGTTGGCAGCAGAGTTGTTCCGCCAGCTCGACATCCCCAAGCGGCTGATTCCGGGCACCATCGCCTTGGGGGCTTTCAGCTTCACGATGGACAGCCTGCCGGGCACCCCGCAGATCCAGAACATCATTCCGACCACCTTCTTCGGCACAACGACCTGGGCGGCGCCCTGGATGGGTTTGATCGGCTCGGTGTTCATCTTCGTGGTGGGCATGAGCTACCTCGAGTGGCGCCGGCGCAGCGCAGCGGCTGCGGGCGAGGGCTACGGCAACCATGTGCTCAACGAGCCCACGCCGCTGCCCGAGGTGGGCGCTGCGCCCCAGACGTGGCTGGCGGTGGCGCCGCTGCTGGTGGTGGTGGTGATGAACAAGCTGTTCACCGGCTGGATTCCGATGTTCTATGGCAAGACCGCCACGGTTGAGCTGCCCGGCATGGCGCACGCGGTGAGCGTCGATGTGGGACCGATGGTGGGCGTGTGGGC
>CAMCNE010000018.1 GCA_945875935.1 Bordetella parapertussis | reverse complement strand
GGTTTTGGCCGTGCCGCGGGCTCGGGGAGCGGCACGACGGCCATCGACACCACCACCTTGCCGATGTGACGCGCCTGCTGCATGGTGCGAAACGCATCGACCACGCGCGCGGCCGGAAACGTGCGGCACGGCAGCGGCGACAGCACGCCTTCGCGCAGCAGCGCCATGACGTCGCGGAACATGCGCGCGGCCAGCGCGGGACGCCCGGTGAGCAGCTGGTCGGCATCGATACCGAAAAAGCTGATGTTGTCCTTGAAGGGGCGCAGGCCGACAGGCGTGTTTTCGAAGAAGTCGCGCTTGCCCAGTTCAAGAAATCGGCCAAACGGCTTGAGCACGCGCAGGTTGCGACGGATGGCTTCACCGGCCAGCGAGTTGAGCACCACGTCGACGCCCTCGCCGCCGGTGGCCGCCAGCAGCTCGTCGGCAAAGCCCAGGCTGCGCGAGTCGAACACATGGTCGGCGCCCAGCAGGCGCACGAAGTCGCGCTTTTCATCGCTGCCGGCGGTGGCGAAGACTTCGGCGCCCAAGTGGCGCGCCAGCTGGATGGCGGCGATGCCCACGCCACCGGCCCCGCCGTGGATGAGCACGCGCTCGCCGGGCTGCAGATCGGCCAGGTGCTTGAGCGAGTGATACACGGTGAAAAACACCGTGGGCACGGTGGCCGCGGCCTCGAACGACCAGCCCGGCGGCATGGCCACGACGGCATCATCGCGGGTGATCACGTGGCTGGCAAAGCAGGCCGAGCCGAAGCCCATGACGGCGTCGCCGGGCAGGCGGTCCTTGACGCGGCGACCCACGCGCGAGACCACGCCGGCCATCTCCAGCCCGAGGCTGGCGCCGGCAAAACCGTTTTCCACCGCCTCGTCGGGCAGCAAGCCCATGAGGTACATCACGTCGCGGAAATTCAGGCCCACGGCTTGCGGGCGCACCTCGATCTCGTGGTCTTTCAAAGGCCGCTCGGGGTCGCTCATCCAAACGAGGTTGCGCAACTGCCCGGGCACGCGGAAATCGAGCCGCGAGCGCACGGGCTGCTCCGCGGCATCGCCGTCGCCCGGCAGCACGGCCGGCTCGATCTGCGGCTGCAACGACAGGCTGTAGCGCGACTCGGGTGCGAGGACGACTTCGTTGCAGCCGTCGGGCTGCAGCAGTTCCTGCGCGAGGCGCGTCATCGAGTGCGGCACGTCGAGATCGCAGGCGATGTCGATCAGCGAGCACGACAACTCGGGGTGCTCGTTCATGACCACGCGGCCCAGCCCCCACAGGGCAGCCTGCAGCGGGTTGGGCTCGACGGACCAAGGCGCATCGGCCACCAGCGCGCCGCCTTGAGTGATAAGCCACAGGCGTGGCGCTCGTGCTTCGTGCGCCATGGCCTGCACGCTTTGAAGCAAGGCCACCGGTGCGCTGAGCGCGTGATCGACCGCCCCACCCCAGCTGCGCAGATGGACCACGTGATCGACGCCGCTGAGGCTGAACTCCGCAGGCTCACTCGCATCACAAGCCACCACCGCGACCTGCTGCGCCCACGACTCGAGGTGGCGCTGCAAATGCAGGGCACACGCCGCAGAAGCGCCATCGGCCAGCAGAAGCCAGCGTGCCGGTTGCGGGGCGATCGCGTTGGCGGCGTCTTGTGCCGGCTTGCGCGCGAGCAGCAGGTAAGCACCGGCCGACAGGTCTTCGGCGGCCGGCTCGCAGGCCAGTTCGATCGCCTCGAAGCCCGCGGCAGCCAGTGCGCCCTGCCAGGCGGCGGGCGACAGCAGCGACGACTGCGGCTGATCGGCACCCTCATGCCACCAAGCGGGGTCGAGCCCGTGCAGGAAATCGGCGCTCCAGTCGGCGTGGCGCTCGGCGACCACCAGCACGCCGCCCGGAGCCAGCCAGCGCCGCGCCTGGGCCAGCGCCGAGCGCGGGCTGACCGCACGGTGCAAGCCGTGACGCAGCACGACCACATCGAAAAGCTCGGGCAGCGGCCGCTCGGCGCTGAGCTGCCACGACGACGCGTCGATGGCGGCGACCGTGGTGGTGGCGTCGCCCTCGAACTCGAGTTGCTGACGCAGCCGTGTGTCGTCGTGGAGTTGTGCGATCACGCACTCAAGTCGGCCTTCGGGCAAGACGGCATTCAGGCCGCGGATCAGATCGCTGGCACCATGGGCGACTTCGAGCACCCGCAGACGGCGGTGCGCAGGCCACTCGTGCGCCAGATGCAGCACGGTGCTGTGGATGGCCAGCCGCGTGCCCAGGTAAGCGGGGTCGTCGTCGAGCAGGGTCTCGGCCGTCGGCGAACGTTGCAAGTTCTGCAGGAACTCGATGCCCGACGCCTCACCGCTCAGCAGCTCAGGCAGCTGACGACCCACGCCGCCCAGCAGCGCCAGCTGCGGCAAACACGCAGGAACATCGCGAAGCAGTTCTTGCCAGATGTCGTCGGCGCGCGGCAGGTCGGTGGCTTCGAGGCGCCAGACGCCTTCGCTTTCGACCAGCAGGTTCTCAGAGCTCAGTCGCGCGGCCAGCCAGCGCAGGTAGGGCGAGGCGGCCGGATCGCTCAGCTGCTGCTGCAGCCAGCCGGGTCGCTGTGCCAACAGCGTGTCGAACGCCGCATGGGCGAACGACAGCGTGAGTGCTTCGAACAGCGGCAGCGTCTGCGTGAACCAAGCGGCGCGCTGCGGCTCGGCGTCAATGCCGGCAAAGCCCTCGCGCAGCCGCTGTGCCAGCTCGGCTGGAGCTGGCAGTTCGCTGCGTGCCTGATCGGCCGGGTGCGGCTGCAAGCGAGGCTGGATGTGCCAGCGCGCCACCGCAGATCGCTCGCGCTGCGCCACATGGGCGGCGCGGAAACGGCAGCCTGAAAGTCGCGCCACCAGTTGGCCGTGGGCATCGTGCAGCTCGAAGTCAGCCGCCACCGAGCGCGCGCCACGCCGGATCACCTGGGCGCGCAAGCCGGTGATGGGCGCGCCGCTGAACAGGTCGAGACGCCCCACCCTCACAGGCAGCATCGCCACGCCGCGGCCGGCTTCGATGTCGGCCTGGAAAAAGTCGACCAGCGTCTGGAAGCACACATCGAGCAGCGCCGGGTGCAGCAGGTAGCCGCCATCGGCCAGCACGCTGTCAGGCACCTGCACACTGGCGTCGAGCCGGTCGTCGGTCAAGCGCGCGAGGGCCAGTCCCCGAAAGGCCGGCCCGTAATCGAGGCCCAGCGATGTCGCGAGGCGGTAGTGGGCTTCGTGCTCGATGAGGTGACCCGCTTCGGCCAGTGGCTCCAGCAGTCCGGAATCAGGCACCGCCAGATCGCAAGCATCGAGCAGCCGCCCGGTGGCGTTGAGCGTCCAGTCGTCGTCGGACAGGCGCTCGCGGCTGGTGATCTGGAAGCTGCCGTCGCGCGCGTTGAGGGCGAAGCGCAGGCTGCGCGCGTGATCGGCGTCGAACACGATGGGCGAGACGATGTCGAGCTCTTCGAGCGTGAAGCGCTCGCCACCCAGCCACTCGCGCGCTGCGGCCAGCGCCATCTCGGCGTAAGCGACGCCCGGCAACACCACGGCCGCACCCACCTGGTGATCGACCAGCCAGGGCACGGTGGCCGCGTCGAGGGTGTTTTCCCAACTGGTGGGCGTTTCGGTGAGCCGCCAGCCGAGCAGCGGATGCACGCGCCGGCGCTCGATGAGCCCGTGACCTTCGCTGGTGACGGGGTGCCAGTGACGCTCTCGCTGCCAGGGGTAATTGGGCAGGCGAACGTGAGCGGCAGGCCACGGAAACAGCGTGGTCAGCTGCGGCTGATCGGCCAGCAGGTGGATGCGCAAGGCGACCTCTTCGAGCCGTGCCAGACCATCATCGTTGCGGCGCAGGGTGGGTAGCACGCGACCGCTGACACCTGCCGCAGCCAGGCACTCGCCGACGTAGCGTTGCAAGACAGCGTGAGGGCCGATCTCGACGAACACGCGGCAGCCCAGACCGATGAGCAGCGACATCGCGTCGGCCATGCGCACCGGCTCGCGCACGTTGCGCCACCAGTAGTGCGCGTCGAGTTCGGCGTCATCGACCGCATCGCCGGTGACGGTGGACACGAACGCCACGCCGCACGGGGCTGCAGGCGACAAGCCGGCCAGGCTGCCCGCCAGCCGGCTTTGGATGGGGTCCATCTGACGACTGTGGAACGCGTAGTCGAGATCGAGTTGCCGAAAGAACACGCGCCGCGGTTCGAGGCGCTGGCGCACACGTTCGAGGTCGCTCAGGCTGCCCGAGAGCGTCACGTTGGACGGGCTGTTGATGCCGGCGATTTCGACGTCGACCGCCAGTTCGCTCAGCACGCCTTGCATGTCCGCAGCCGACAGGGCCACCGCAGCCATTCGACCGGCACCCCGGGTGAGCCCCTGCGCCACGCTGCGTGCACAAATGACGCGAATGGCCTGATCCAGATCGAGCGCACCGGCCGCCCAGGCCGCAGCCACCTCACCCACGCTGTGGCCTGCCACCGCGGCCGGCACGATGCCTTGCTCGCGCAGCCACAGGGTCAGCGCCACCTGCATGGCGAACAGCAAAGGCTGGGCGACGGTGGTGTCTTCGAGTCGGTTGGCGTCGCCGCCTTTCAGCTCTTCGACAACCGAGAAGCCAGCGTGCGGGTGAAGCGAGGCATCGAGCGTGGCCAAGATGTCGGCGAAGCGCGCCGAGTCGGTCAGCAATTGACGGCCCATGCCCGCCCACTGCGCGCCGTTGCCCGAGTAGATGAAGGCCACGCTGCCGGCGGCCGGCAGGGCGGCTTCGGTGACCACCGAGGCAGACGCCTCGCCCTGCGCGAACTGCGCCAGTGCCTGCGCGGCTTCGGCTGGCGATGCGCTGTGGATGACCAGCCGTTTTTCCATGCGCTCGCGGCGGTGTGCGGCGGCATGGGCGATGTCGTAGAAGCCTTCGGCCGGCGCGGCTTCGAGCAACTGCGCGTAACGACCGGCCAGCTCGCGCAAGGCGGCGTCGGTGCGCGCCGACAAAAACAGCGGCGGTGTCGCTTGGGCTGCATCGGCGTGCGGGGGCTGCGGCGCGGCCAGGTGCTCTTGCAGCAGCACGTGCGCGTTGGCGCCGCCAAAGCCAAATGAGTTGACGCCGGCGACCAGCGGCTTGCCGGCAGCTGACGCGAGCGCCTGATGGCGTGTGACCACATCGAGCTGCAGTGCCGCAAAGCCGATGTTCGGGTTGAGCGTGTTCACGTGCAGCGAAGGCGGCACAGCGCGGTTCTTGAGCACCAGCACCGCCTTGACGAGGCCGGCCATGCCAGACGCCGGCTCGAGGTGGCCGAGGTTGGTCTTGACCGAGCCGATGGGCAGCGGCTGGCCCGCCGGACGGCCCTGCCCGTAGACCGCGCCAATGGCCGCTGCCTCGACGGGGTCGCCCACCGCAGTGCCAGTGCCGTGCGCCTCGACGAAGTCGACATCGAGCGCGCCCAGACCGCTGCGTTTGAGCACCGAGCGCATCAGGTCGGCCTGGCCCTCGCTGCTGGGAATGGTGATGCCGGTCTTGCGCGCACCATCGGCGTTGACGCCGGTGGCGCGAATCACGGCGTGGACGTTGTCGCCATCGGCCAGCGCACGTGCCAGCGGCTTGATCAGCAAGACGGCGCCGCCTTCGGCGCGCACGTAGCCATCGCCGGCCGCGTCAAATGCGCGGCAGCGTCCGTTGGCCGACAGCATCGACGCTTTGGTGAAGCCCACAAACGGGTACGGATGCAGCAGCAGATTGACGCCGCCCACCAGGGCCATCGACGACTCGCCCGTGCGCAAGCTGTTGCAGGCGTGATGCAGCGCCACCAGCGACGACGAGCAGGCCGTGTCGACCGCCACCGACGGGCCGCGCAGGTCGAAGAAGTACGACAGCCGGTTGGCCGCCACGCTGAGCGTGTTGCCGGTCATGAAGTGCGGTGACAGCAGCGCCAGATCGTCCAGAGCGCGGGTGCCGTAGTCGAGGCTGGAAATGCCCACATAGACCGCGCAATCAGAGCCCTGCAACGTGGAAGGCGCGCGGCCGCCGTTTTCGATGGCCTCCCAGGCCAGCTCAAGAAGTAGGCGTTGCTGTGGATCGAGCCACGCCGCCTCGCGCGGCGAAATGCCGAAAAAGCCAGCGTCGAACTGGTCGATGCCCGACAGCACGCCCGCCTTGAAGGTGATGCTGCGCCCGGGCTCGGCGCGCCTGGAGTGCTGCAGTTCGGTGGTGGCCCAGCGCTCGGGCTGGACCTGGGTGACGAGGTCGCGACCGTCCTTCAACGCGCCCCACAGGCTGGCCTCGTCAGCCAGATCGCCGGGAAAGCGAAACGCCATGCCGATGATGGCCATGGCGCTGGCGTCCTCGACGCGAGAGTCTTTCGACCCTTGGGGCTCAAGCAACTGTTCAGCCAACGGGAGTGAGCCTCAAAACCCAGTTAAAAAACCATTTTTGGTGAGATAGATCACCAGTTTGACTGCAGATTATCGTTCTGCGGGCTTCAGTCAGCGAGCCCTCTCTAGGGGGGTTGACTTTTTGTACAGCGCACTCCGCGCGCAAAAACCAGACCAATCAAACACCGCGAAACCCAGTTCTGCGGCTCGATCAGCACCATGGTCTGAAAAATGTAGCGGGCGGAAAAGCTTCATCGCGGCGACATTCCGACCGATGGCGTTGATGGCCACTTCCCGCTTCGGCTGTACACGCGAGAGTCAAGAACAGTGCAAAGGCGAACTCATCAGGAGCCGCTGAGGGAAAATCGACGGTTCTGAAACGGGAGTTGTCGATGAAATACGGGTACACCACCGAGAGATTTTTTGCCGCGCGTGACACATTGGCGGCGGCGAACCCTGACACGGAGCACCTCTCGGTCGTCAGCGCGCTTCGCGAGTGCCGCCTTGGGCTGCACCGAATGAACCGCTCCAAGCTCGACGACGATGTGCGCACGCTCATCTTCAAGCTGGAACGCTACACCGACACCGCCGGGTTCTACGACGCCGGCGAGGAAAGCGCCCTGACCATCAAGGCCAAGGGCATGACCCCGGGCGAAAAGGCAGAGATCGCCGCTTTGGTGGACGGCTTGGCGAAGTGGTTTGCCAGTCACGACGACTGAAAACCCTGGTGCGCGTGGCTCGCGAAACTGCAGCCGTTGGTCAAAGCTCTTCTTCAAGAATTTTTCAGGGAACTCCCATGATTCGGTTTTGCATTGCTCGTCTGTGGTTTGTGTTGGTGGCAAGCCTGTTTGCGAGCCCGGTTGTGGCTCAAAGTGACGTGGCAGGCCCCTCGCTGGATCAACTCAAGCGCGGCGAACGCGCATTGGTCGTGGGCCACCTGGCCGACTTTCCTCCGTTCCACTATGTTGGCAAGAACGGCAAGCCCTCAGGCATGGACCGCGAGATCGTGCTGGCCGTGGCCAAACGATTGCATATCAAGAAAGTCGAGTTTCGCGACACCCGGTTCGGCCACCTCAGGAAATCATTGACCGACGGCAACATCGACATGATCGCCAACAATTTCTGGTCCACGCCTGAGCGAGAAGAGCAGTTTGCGTTGACGACGCCCTACTACGTCAAGGGTGGAATGGGGGCGCTGTGGCTCAAGGGCAAAGGGCCATTCAAGGATCTGGCCAGTCTTGCCGGCAAGCGCGTGAGCGTGATCCATGGCACCTACACCGAGTCCGTCGTGAGGGAGCAGGTGCCCACCGCCACGGTGATTCCTGTGGATGCGCAGGAAACCGTGCTGGAAAAAAAGCTCCGAGACGGCGAAGCCGACGTTCATCTGGCTTACTACACGCGCTTGCAATTCGTGATGAAGTCGAAAGACGATGCCAAGATATTTGAAGATGCGCTGATCCAACCCATGAAGTCGACGTTCGCGCTGCGCCGCAACGAGACCGAGTTGCGCGACGCCATCAATCAGACCTTGGCAGCCATGTGGAAAGACGGATCGCTCAAGAAGATCAAGAAGCGCCATCTGGAACCTCTGGGCATTGAGGCTGCCAACCACCCCTGAGGCCTTCCGAGTCCCCCCGCAAGTGCTATCAATGCCTTCATTGAGTACACTGCTTTCAGTGCAGGAGTTTTCAGATGGCCACACTCACCATTCGCGATCTAGACGAGTCACTCAAGCGCGATCTTCGTGTGCGCGCGGCGAGCCGGAATCGCTCCATGGAAGAAGAGGCGCGTCAGATACTGCGCGCCGCACTTCTTGAGTCACCTCTTCCCGTCAAGGATCTGACAGCTCGCATTCGGGCTCGGTTTTCCAGTCTGGGTGGTGTGGATTTGATCGTGCCGGTGCGTGAGCCCGTGCGGGCTCCGCCCAGCTTCGATGAAGATTCGAAGGCCACTCCTGCCGCGCGCGCCAAACGCGGGGCTCAAACAAAGCGCCGCACGTGAGTGTTCTGCTCGACACCAATGTGCTGTCTGAGATCCTGCGCACGCGGCCTGATTCGACCGTGCTCGCTTGGTTTGCCACGCAGCCTGCGAATGGCCTGTTTGTGAGCGCGGTGACCCAAGCCGAAATGATGCTCGGCGCACGCCTGCTACCTGCTGGCAAGCGACGTCAACGGCTGGAGCAGGCGCTGGAAGCGATGTTCCTTGAAGACTTTGCCGGCCGCGTCCTGCCGTTCGACTCAACCAGCGCGGCACACTACGCCGCAGTCGTAGCGACCCGGCGCGTGGCGGGCACACCCATCTCCCAGTTCGATGGCCAGATCGCAGCGATTGCCCTGAGTCATCGTTTGGGCCTAGCCACCCGCAACGTGTCCGACTTCGAAGGCTGCAACTTGGCCTTGACAAATCCCTGGGACATCGACGAGCACGCCAAAAGACTGCGTTATCCGCGACCATGAGATGGGGCTGGCTGGGTTTATCGATCAGATCGGGCCGAAGTGGCTCGGTTTTCGGGCGGCACCAAGATAACGGGCACTGAACGGGTACCAGCGGCTGCCTTGGCGGCCAAAAACGAAAATGGGCTAGCCCCTTGTGAAGGCTAACCCATTGATTTGATTGGTCGGAACGGCGGGATTCGAACTCGCGACCCCTTGCACCCCATTCAATAAATTACCCGTCCCCGAAAGTCTCTTGGCGTCCACGATCCGGTATTTAATCAATACAAATCAACGACTTAGTAAATAAAACAGTCCACCTCCGTCCCTCAGTGTGCACTAAAATCTCCGTTTTAGTTGCCAGAAAATTGCCAGACGGCGAGTGGGGAGTGCAGCAGTGGAGATCAAGACCGGCATAAAGCACAACATAGGCATCACGCATCGCGAGGTGCTTGGGTGGCTCAAGAAGGCGCCAGCGGGCGGCGAACTCCGCGCAGCAAAGGGGCTGTACCTTCGCAAGACCGAGGGCGGTGCTTTTTGGGTGTACCGCTACCGCTCCCCTGAAACGGGCAAGCAAGTCCGCGCTCAGCTTTGGGCCGATGACGAGCGGGGGATGATCGGCTTTCCGGATGCCTCTCTCGACGAGGCTACCAATAGAGCAGCCGCACTACGGGCGAGAGTCGGCGACGGGATTGACCCAGTCAATGCAGCCCTGCTGGCGCGAACCAAGGCCCGGGAAGATGCCGAGCAAGCAGAAGCGGCTGCGGAACTTGAGCGCCAACGCAGTCTGACAGTCCGTCAACTGTTTGATCGGTGGCAGTCCGTTGAACTCCAGCCCCACCTCCGCGCAGATGGGAAACGTGCCGGGCGCAAGGACGGTGGGCTCTACACCAAAGAGCAGTTCACACGCCACATCTTCCCCACCCTCGGACACATCGCGTCAGCAGACCTTCGCAAAGCGGATGTGCTGGCTGTTCTTGACGTCCTCAAAGCGCAGGGCAAGCTGAGAACCTGCAATGTGCTTCTCGCCGACCTCAAGCAGATGCTGCGCTTTGCGCTGGCCCGGGACATCATCGAAAAGAACGTGCTCGATACGGTCACAAAGCGAGATGCTGGGGGCGCTGACGTGGAGCGGGAACGGGTACTCACCGCCGATGAACTCAAGTCCCTAGCGGCCCAAGTTTCAAAAGCCAAACTGGACTCGAAGAGCGCCCACGCCATCTGGCTGATCCTTGCCACTGGATGCCGGGTCGGCGAGTTGATGGGAGCCCAGTGGATCGATGTCAACACCAAGGCGAAGTCTTGGTATCTGCCCGAAACCAAGAATGAGCGGCCCCACACGATTCATTTGTCGGAATTCGCCGTGGGGCACTTCGATGCCATCGCCAACCTGAAACGCGCCGAAGAGCCAGTGCTGCCTTGGGTGTTCCCAAACGCAAGAGGCACTGGCCCTGTCTGCGTGAAGTCGTTCGGCAAGCAGCTGGCCGACCGGCAAAAGCCAGACTCTGAGCCATTCAAGGGACGCTCAAAGAAGACCACGTCCTTACAACTAAAGGGTGGCAGGTGGACGGCTCACGATCTGCGGCGCACAGCGGCCACGCTGATGGCCCAACTGGGGTTCAGCACCGACACGATCGACGAATGCTTGAATCACATCATTCAGAGCCGCGTGTCGCGTGTCTACATCCGGGACCGTCGCGAAGCCGATCAGGCAAAAGCCTTCGATGCGCTGGGCGAGCGACTGAAGGTGATACAGCAGTCAACCAACCAAAAGCACCGTGACTGGAGAGCAATATGACAACCGAGAAGAACGTCGTGCTTACCTTGAAGCGGCTGGCGCCGTCCGGTAACGGCGACCGGCATATTTCTTCAAGCCAAGACCAGTCTGTCAGAGCGATGCGCCTCAAAGCCGGTCAACTAACGACGGCTGGGCAAGGTGGTGGAATCGTTCCTTTGCTGCTGCCCAAGGATGACAAACAGGCACGACGCCTAGCCAAGGACAAGACGCTGTACGAACCCGTCGAGGTAACGCCGAGAGACGGCGAAGGTCGAGACCAACCCCAGTTTGCTGCGAGTCGAGCGCCCTTCGAGCGAGATGATGTACGCCAGTACTTATACAAACAATTCATTTCGACGCTTTCGCCGAATTCATCGCTCCGCCAGCGAAGCGTTACTGCTCAATGCCGCTGGTTACAGGCTGAATTGAAGCTTCGCAACGGGGACATTTACAAATACCTTTCGCGACACGCAGCAGATTTTCTGGAACTGGATGGCCAAAGGTCGCTTCGCTGGCTGCGAGATCGGCTTTCACGAAAGGGAAAAAGGCAGAGTTAACAAAAAATTTTTGGTGCGATTTTATCGTGGGGGCCTTTCTACTTAAAGGTCATCCATGTCCACCAAATTTCCAACAAACTCCAACGAACAATCCAATAATTCGCTTGATTTGCCGAGTCCCATTTATATTGATCCACTCATTCGGCTGAAAGACTTAATTCAACTTATTGGCCTTGGTCGGTCAACAGTTTACAAAATGATATCGCAAGGGCTGCTTGAGCCGCCAGTGCGAATAAGCGAAAGGACCGTAGGCTGGCGCTCTTCGACCGTACAGGCTTTTATTGAAAGCCGCAAAAGTCCGATTGCAACTGAAGACACCAGAGACCTCGGAGGTTGCCTTAAGGACCCTTCCCACTTCAAAAGTGGCAGCCAACCTTCCCGGGGGGCTGTATGAAATCCATTCAGGATCTTAAATACGGGCATGCAATGTGTCCCCACTGCCGCCAATATTTCGATGCGACCACCTCGAAGGGTTACTTTTCCTTTCTTCACCCCGAGGTGCCAGACAGGATATTTATATTCTTGTGTCAAAAATGTCAATCCAAAGCGGAAGGATCAGATGCCAGTCAGGCAAAAACCATTCAGAAGCGCTGCCTTAACAACATCTTCTCGGAACCTGAGCCTATTTGGTCAGTCACCGGTGAGTTAGCCCTGCGGATAAACAGATGGGATTTGGCGGCAGCTATTGAGTTTGGGCATGGACTTCCAAAAGTCATTTACATGGCTGTCATCAATGGCGAAATTGACTTATCTTCGTTCCCGGACATTCACACCTCCTTTGCAGATGGGGGTGAAGCATGAGAATGATTGCCGAAAACACCTTCGATCTGCCTGGGCAGGAAATCAAGAAGATGTGGCGCATCTTTCCCACGGGCAACAGCAACACCCTCGAACTGCGTGCGCTCTGGCCCAAGGGTGTAGTCGCATCAAGTCAGACGAAGACACTTCATTTCTCAGCCGCCGACTACCCTGACATCGGGGATCGGCAATCAGCATTCGAGAAAGCAGCACTTCGCATTAATCGCCTTGGCTTCAACGTGTACTTGGTGATGAACCCGATACGCGCCGACTTCGATGAAAGAAGTGCCTGCGATGAGCACATTGAAGTGCGGCGGGTGTTGTTGATCGACATCGACCGAGCCGGTGAGACCAAGCAGCCTGCGACTGATGCCGAGGTGGAAGCAGCCCGATTGCTTGCCGATCAAGTCGAGGGATGGTTTGCCGAGCGTGGTTGGAATGAACCGCATCGCGTCATGAGTGGCAACGGCCATCACCTTTACTACCCGCTGGCAAATCTACCGAATGACGAGCGATCCACCTTGTGGGTGCAGAAGGTGCTCTCGACTTTGGCCGATCGATTCGACAACGACACGGTCAAGGTCGACAGGGGCGTGTTCAACGCTTCACGCATCACCAAGGTACCCGGCACCATTGCGCGGAAAGGGCTGGAGTCGGAAGGTCGGCCATACCGAATGGCGGTGATCTATGGGGCGTGATGTAACTATCGACATGCTTCAGTCGGTTTGCGCTGAACTCGCCGGGGATGATGGGGTGTCAAGCGCGATGCGTCCGTCAAATGCCTACCCACCATCATTCGAGGCCCTCGGTCTTGGGCCTAAACCGGCTTGGTTGTTGGACGGCTCATGGGCACGAGGCTTGGGCTGCGATCTGATCGGTGGACCGCCCCCAGAAACGGCCGACGAAATTGCCAAGCTGACGACTGCGCTGCAGTTGCTTTCCCCCGATACACCGCGAGGCAATGGGTCGTTTTTCTATGGGGACGGATCACCGAATCCAGACCACTGGTTGGCAGTCGTCTGGGCAATCGCAAGCCTTGGCTGGGAGAGCGGCAAAGAAATTGCCCGCGATTGGTCCATAGGTTGCCCTGCTCGGTACACCGAGGATGGTTTCGAAGCGGCTTGGAACAGCTTCAAGGCTGACCACCCCAATCGGATTGGCATTGGCTCGCTCTACATGCGGGTCAAGGAGTTGGGTTGGCAGCCCCCTGAGAGGGCTGCGCCGATGGAGGCTACACAACACGGCCGATACAAACTGCTCGGCGGTGCAGATATCAAGTCATGGCCACCGATGGTCTGGCGTATCAAAGGAATCTTCCCAGCAACGGGATTGGCCGCGTTGTATGGCCCAAGCGGTTCAGGTAAGTCCTTCTTGGCCCTTGACATGGCATGTGCAATCGCCGAAGGGCAGAAATGGTTTGAGTTCCGTACACATGCGACCACGGTCGTTTATGTGGCCTTGGAAGGAGAGGCTGGCTACCGGTCGCGGGTGATGGCATGGGAGCAAAACCGGGGTGGCGACCTCCCACCAAACCTCAAGATGGTGATACAGCCATTCAAGCTAACCGCTCCGCAAGACGTGGCTGATCTCGGCGTTACTGTGCCGAAGGACTCGGTGATTTTTATAGACACGCTCAACCGTGCCGCGCCAACGTCAGATGAAAACTCCAGCAGTGACATGGGAGAAATACTGGAGGGCGCAAAGCGACTTCAGCAAATCACCGGCGGGCTGGTTGTTCTAGTTCATCACACGGGGAAAGACCAGAGCAGAGGAGCGCGTGGACACAGTTCACTATTTGCAGCGCTTGACGGGGCAGTATCCGTTGACCGTACTGCCTTCGGCCTTCGATCATGGTCCGTAGCGAAGTCAAAAGATGGCGAAGACGGGTTGAAGTTCTCTTTCAAGCTAAAGCAGCATCAGTTGGGCAAAGACGCAGATGGCGACGACATCACCAGTTGCACCGTCGAGCGGGACTTCACGAACGTCTTTTTGCGCCCAGAGCCTCAGGGCAAAGACCAGAAGGCGGCATTCAGGTTGATCAAGACGAAGCTGAACTCCAGCCCGAACAAGGGCAAGGCAAGGTGCTCACATCCGGACCCGTGCATCACCATCGATCAAGCCATAGCTAGTGTCGCCGACTCACTCGTCACCTACGAGTCCAACAAGCGCAAAAACCGAGCACGCAAGATCGTTGATGACCTGATCAAAGGCGGGCACTTCGACTCGGGACTTGAAGGGGATGCGGGGTGGTTATGGCTGGCACCATGACCCCTAAGGTCAAAAAATACGGGTCAAGAGTCAACCCCCTATAGGGGGTTTTGACATTCTTGACATTGACGGAATCAACAAAATCAAAAGAACCAGTTCCTTGACATTTTTGACTATTGATTCCAGCGCTACACCGATCAAG
Organism: Bordetella parapertussis; assembly: GCA_945875935.1. Taxonomy (GTDB): domain Bacteria; phylum Pseudomonadota; class Gammaproteobacteria; order Burkholderiales; family Burkholderiaceae_C; genus PBB1. The sequence goes on along the minus strand of CAMCNE010000018.1, from coordinate 15,937 downwards.
AGCTAATGCGAATAATTCTCACCTTAATCACCGACAGAGGCTCCAACCCAATGCAATCCGTTATCCAATCTGAAACCCTCATCACCCTCGGTGGACGCATTCGGTGTCGGCAGTGCTCGGCCAAGTCAAAGCGCACGGGTTACCAGTGCAGGGCCCCTGCCACCAAAGGCAAGACCACTTGCCGTTTTCATGGATCCGGTTCGACTGGTGCTCGATCACCAGAGGGCAAAGCCCGTATCGCAGCCGCTCACCTAGTGCACGGACGGGAGACGCGCAGCATCCGCAAGGAGCGCAGCGAAGGCTTGGGAAGGCTGGCTGAACTGGAAACACTCGGCAGAGTGCTGGGGATGATTACGGGGCCGAGAACACGAGGGCCGAAGCCGAAGGGGTAATCAGAAGCCATCGGTCCTTGAGCCGACCGTGTCAGACCAGTCGCTTGGCTCGACTGGCCTTGCGTTTTGCAGCAGCACCGACCATCGCCAGACCGGCCAGCATCAGGGCGTAGGTTTCGGGTTCGGGAATGGGGGCTATTGGGGCGGCGATTTCTAGGCTAACGCCATCAAGAAGCGGGCCAAAAAAACCGAAGGAGTTCAGGCTATTAAACTCAATCTGTGTTGAATTCGATACGGCTTCGAAATTCACAGCTTTATAGATCCAAGATGCGTCGCTCCAAGCCCTGCCTGTCGTATCGACACTGAAGTTGGCTAGCTTGATACCTCCCACAAGTACATCCATCGATTTGATAGGGGAGTCGTTACTTGTTTGACCCACGTACTGCCACTGCGGGTTTCCACCGAACCAAAAGCCTAATGTGTAGATTTCTCCTGACAGAGTTTCCACGGACTGGCTAATATTTCCTGCCGCCAACGAACCCGTTAGGTCAACGGCAAAATCACCATCCGCCGCAGTCAGGCCAAAGTATTCTGTGGAAACGAGGTCGATATTGCCCCTCACAACGGTCCAACCAGTCAAAGAGGTTAAGCCCCCAACGGCGCCTACACCAATATCAAAGCTGCCGTTATTCAGCAGGTTGGCTTGCGCGTTGCAAACGCTGAAGCAAGCTGCCAATGCGGTCAGAAGTTTTAGCGATGTCTTGTTCATGTTGGGGCACTCTTGTTTCCAAAGGCGTGGCACTGGTTTGGGATGGTGAGATGTGTATTACTTAGCGGTCAAGGCACCGACTTGCGCCGTCTTGCAGCTGCACCCAGCGCACCGATGCCAGAAAGCATCAGCCAGGCGGCGGCGGGGATTGGCGTGGCGAGTACGTCGCCGGGGCGCACTAGAAGAATCTGGGCAGAACTAAATTGAGTAAGTACTGGGCCCTGAAGTCCAGTCCGCAAAGTAAATATATACGCCGAATTTTGATTGTTTTCCCGATCTGACCAGTACGCATAATCCATATTTTTAAAATCACCGGTATTTACTGGGTTCCCAGTAATAGATGGAAATCCATAACATCCATCGGGTTGATTACAAAGTGGCACGTTGCCCAAGGTGATGTAGTACAGGTGCGCCATTTCGCTGTAGACCGTCTGCCCCGGCTCATACTGCGTTGGGTCGCCACTCTTCGTGCGAACATTCCAGCCGTGGTCAGTGCCGCCTTCAGGGCTGAAGGTTGCGTTTGGACTTGTGGCCATCGCCGGCAGGCGCCAACCAGAAAAGCTACCAACAGCAAGAGAAGAGACCCAAGTTTTGGCCTGAGCCCAGCCAAGGGCCCCTAGGGGTGGCGAATAGCCAGATGTCTTAGCGTAGTTGGCGTCACGCAGCCAAGTGATGTCAAGCACGGTGTCGTACAGGAACACGGCCCTGGCATCGCTGCCAAGCACTACATTGCCGCTGATGTCACGCCCTACCAGAGAGGCATGAGCGCCACCCGCCAGCCCCAGCGCCATCATGACGACGAGAAACAACCGCTTCATGCCTGTACAGCCGGAATCTTGCGACGTTTGGCAGCGGCACCTAGCAACCCTGCGCCGGAAATCAATAGCCAAGCGGCGGCAGGGAGGGGGACGGGCGATATACTCCCGGACAAACTATTAACTTGACCCCATATTCCTGCGTATTGGTATGAAGTGTTAGCAAAAAGGAGGGTGGCGTAGCCATTTGAGAACTGCTGAAGATTGAGTGGGGCCGTTGGTAGGTCTTTCGTGGAAAATACCGATCCAGAATTATCCAGAAACTGAATCTGGGGCATAGCCAATTTGTATCCATTCACAGTAGGACCCACCATATCATACACACCACCCGGGGATGTCCCGGCATCCACTTGAAATACGTCAACTCCTCCTTGGTTATTTGTCAACTGTGCCCACGCCATGGGTGCCGACCAAGTATTGGAGCCGATAGTTATCGTCAGCTCAGAAAAACCGTCATACCAGTTTGTATCCTCTTGCAAAACATATGCTGGCAGGCCACTGTCGTAGACATATCTGCCAGAGAATGATTCTCCAATCGAATAGATCGAGCTGAGCTGAGTCGGTATTGGGCCAAACTGGCCGGTTAGAACTCCTGAGAAATTAGTAGTGATAAGGCTAGCATTGGACGCAGCTGGAAAAATCGACAGGAACGCGCAGAACAGAAAAGTAACGACTCGCATTTAAAAACCTTTGTTGCTCGAATTGAATAAATTTTCTTAATGCGATGTGCTTCCAGTTGGCGGCTACAACGGTACCGTGATGGTTGAGCTTTGATGAGTCAGGCTGAAGTCAACGCAACTAGCCCCTTGTAGCTACACCCCTTTGGGGGATTGCGTTTTAGAAGATGAGCTCTGACCTGCCCCACGAACCGCCGACCCCATTCAAAAACCCATAATCGCTCGTGCAGAACAGTGTGTAGGGACGCGATCTGGGTCCCATCGCAGCAATTCGGGGTGGTGGGGGTACGGTGGGGGTCGGCTTTGCTGGAAAACGCATGGGGTACCGCCCTGCGCTGATGCCGGCGCCCGTCGACAAGATGCCCAACGTTAGACAAGACTCAAAGTATTTCGATTCGTTCGAGCGGATTAGCGATCAATCCGGCCGGGGACTTGTTCGGCAGAAATCGGGGGGTGGGGGTACGGTGGGGTCCGAGTGTTCCGAGATTTCCAGTGCCGAGCCGACTGCGTTTTGATGGGGGTGGTGGCCCTGCTCGGCGCTGACCGTGCCGGTGCTGGGGTGCACGAAGAGATGCGCTTAGCGGGGCCTAGAAGACACGCAGCCTCGTTTTGCAAGACGGGACAAGGCCAAGCACCCCAAGTGCCCGCCGTAAAGCTCATCAGAGCCACAGGCCGCCGCCCAGCGTTCTAGGTAGAAGAGCGACTAAGCACCATCCAAGTTGCCAGCAAATTGCCAGAAATCAGCCAACGTGGCCCAAAAACAAAAATGGGCTAGCCCCTTGTGAGAACTAACCCATTGATTTGATTGGTCGGAACGGCGGGATTCGAACTCGCGACCCCTTGCACCCCATGCAAGTGCGCTACCAGGCTGCGCTACGCTCCGAGGAGGAAACAGTATAGGTGGAAAGGCTCTGAAATCAGCCGCCCAGCAGCGCCTGGATGGAGATCAATTCGAGCCTGAGTTGGGCGGTTGACAGCAGGCTGGTGTCGATGGGTTTTTCGCGACGATCCACGTGCATCTGTGCGGATGTTTCAACGACCACCGGCGATTTCAGGCGAATGCTGTCGTCTTCATCGTGCCCATCGCGCTCGTCGATCAGGGCACCGTCATCGAGCATGTGCGCGCTGTCGGCCATGGCTTGAAGCGCGGGGTCGATCAGGCGGTTGCGTGCGCCGCTGATGGTGAACCCCTGGTCATAGAGAAGTTCGCGAATCCGGCGCACCAGCAGCACCTCGTGGTGCTGGTAATAGCGGCGATTGCCGCGCCGTTTCATCGGCTTGAGTTGGGTGAACTCTTGCTCCCAGTAGCGCAGCACATAGGGCTTGACGCAACAAAGATCGCTCACCTCACCGATGGTGAAGTAGCGCTTGGCGGGTATCGGTGGGAGCGATTTCTCCATGGAAATCAATGACCTGCAAGAGGGAGGACAGACTCTACTCGAAGTCGTCCGCCGTGAGTGTGTCGCCCTGCACGGCGCCCTTCAACTTGTGGCTGGCGTGGAAGGTGACCACATTGCGAGCCTTGATGGGAATGGCTTCGCCGGTGCGCGGATTGCGCCCGGGTCGCGGCGCCTTGCGGCGGATGTTGAAGTTGCCAAAGCCTGACATCTTCACGTCGCGCCCGCTGATCAGGGCGGTTTGCATGATGTCGAAGAAGGCTTCGACCATGTCCTTGGACTCGCGCTTGTTCAGACCCAAGCGATCGAACAGCAGATCGGCCAGATCGGCCTTGGTCAGCGTGGGCGCCTCGAGGCTGGGCAGCATCATGCGGCCGGGCTGTTTGGGATCGTCGGTCGTCATCATGCTCCCCTCAGGCGCACACGCAGTTGCGCTTGCAGTCGTTCAATCACCTGTGCCACCGCCGCGTCGATGCGCTCGTCGGTGAGGGTGGCTTCATCATCAAGCAACTCGATGCGCACGGCAAGGCTGCGCTCGGTGAGCGCCAGATCCGCACTGGCCGTGTTCGGCCGGAACACGTCGAACAGGTTGACCGAGCGGATCATCCCGCTGCCATCGCCGTGCACCGCTTTCATCAACGACGCGTGGCTGACCGAGTCGTCTGCCACCACGGCAATGTCGCGCCACACCGACTGCTGTCTCGGCAGCGGCACGAAGGCAGGCACGGTGCCGCGCAGCAGTGCTGCGAGTTGAAGCTCGAACAGCACCGGCGCGCCGGGCAGTTCATAGGCCTGTTTCCAGCGCGGATGCAACTCGCCGACTTGACCCACCACATCTCCGTCGATCACCAGCCGCGCACTGCGCCCCGGATGAAGCGCAGGGTGTTCGCCGGGCTCGAATGTGACGACCTGAGGCGAGAACAGTGCCTGCAGATCACCCTTCACATCGAAGAAGTCAACGTTACGTTCCTTGCTGCCCCACTGCGAGGCATCCACCGGTCCAAAGGCCAGGCCACCGAGGTGCATGGGCTGGCTCACGCCCGCCACGCCTAGCGGTCCATCGACGGCCGAGGCATCGCGACGGAACACGCGACCGATTTCGAACAGGCGCACGCGAGGCGCCTTGCGCGCGAGGTTGTGGCGCAGCGCGCCAACCAGGCTGCCCATCAGCGACGAACGCATCACCGACAGCGGGCTGGCAATCGGATTGAGCACGCGGATGGGGTCGGGGTTGCCGGCCAGCTCATGCTCCCAGCGCTCTTCGACGAAGCTGAAATTGATCGTCTCGAAGTAGTCGAGCGCGGCCATGCGGTGGCGCATGGTGTGCGCAGAGCGCTGCGCCTCGGGGCGCACGCGAGCCGTCACCGGAGCCAGCGGCGGCGCATCGGGCAGGGTGTTGAAGCCCAGCACGCGGATCACTTCTTCGATCAGGTCTTCTTCGATCTGGATGTCAAAGCGCCAGCTCGGCGGCGTGACCATCAACACGCCAGGCGCCTCGGTGGTGGCCAGGCCCAGCCGCTGCATCACCCCGAAGCACTGCGCCTGGGTCACCGGCATGCCGATCACCTTGGCGGCACGCTCGATGCGCAGCGCCACGGGCTTGGCCTCGGGCAAGGCGGTGATCTGATCGTCAACCGGACCGCAGGCGGTGTCAGGTGTGCCGCAGATGTCGATGATGAGCTGCGTGAGGCGTTCGATGTGCTCGACGGTGCGCGCCGGATCCACGCCGCGTTCGAAGCGGTGGCCGGCATCGGTCGAAAAGTTGAAACGCCTCGAACGGCCGGCGACGGCCTCGGGCCACCAGAAGGCGGCCTCGACGTAGACGTTGCGGGTGTCATCGGACACCGCGGTGGCATCGCCGCCCATGATGCCGGCGAGCGATTCGACAGCCTGCTCATCAGCGATCACACCGACCTTCGCATCGACTTCGATCGTGGTGCCGTTGAGCAGCTTGAGCTGTTCGCCCGCCCTGCCCCAGCGCACCTGCAAGCCGCCTTGGATCTTGTCGAGGTCGAAGATGTGCGACGGGCGACCGAACTCGAACATCACGTAGTTCGAGATGTCGACCAGCGGACTGACCGCGCGCTGCCCACAACGCGCCAGACGCTCGACCATCCACGCAGGCGTGGTCGCCTTCGGGTTGACGTGGCGCACGATGCGGCCCGAGAAACGGCCGCACAGGTCGGGCGCCTCGATGCGAACCGGCAGCACATCGGGCAACCCGACTGGGGCCTTGGCGAACTCGGGCTGCAGCAACGGTGAACCTGTGAGCGCGGCCACTTCGCGCGCCACGCCGTAGACGCTCAGCACATGGCCCAGATTGGGCGTGAGCTTGAGGGTGAACAGCGTGTCATCGAGTTGCAAATGGCCGCGCAGATCGGCGCCGACCACGGCGTCTTGCGCCAGGATCATCAAGCCGCTGGCTTCATCCGACAGCTTGAGCTCGCGTGCCGAGCACAGCATGCCCTGGCTCTCGACGCCGCGCAGCTTGCCCAGCTTGATGCGAAACGGCTCGCTGCCAGGCTTGTCTTCAGCCGGGGGCAGCTCGGCGCCCACGGTGGCACACGGCACCTTGATGCCCACGCGCACATTGGGTGCACCGCACACGATGTTCAGCGGCACGGACGCGCCCACATGGACCTGGCACACGTTGAGCCTGTCGGCATCGGGGTGACGCTCGACCGACAGCACCTCGCCCACCACCACGCCCGTGAAGGGCGGCGCAGCCGGGCGCAGTTCCTCGACTTCCATGCCGGCCATGGTGAGCAGCTCGGCCAGGGCGGCGGTGTCTAGTGGCGGATTGCAGAACTCGCGCAACCACGACTCTGGAAATTGCATCGCGTGAACCTTCGAAAAAAGCGTCGGGTGGGGCTTACTTGAACTGCGACAAAAAGCGCAGATCGCCGTCGAAGAACAGCCGCAGATCGTTCACGCCATAACGCAGCATGGTCAGGCGATCGGGGCCCATGCCAAACGCAAAACCGATGTGGCGTTCGGGGTCGAGACCGTAGTTGCGTACGACGTTCGGATGCACCTGGCCTGAGCCGGCCACCTCGAGCCAGCGCCCCTTGAGCGGACCGCTCGAAAACGCGATGTCGACCTCGGCCGACGGCTCGGTGAACGGAAAGAACGACGGCCGAAAGCGCAGCTGCAGATCGTCGGTCTCGAAGAAGGTGCGGAAGAAATCGGTGAAGACGACCTTCAGATCCTTGAAGCTGACGTTCTCGCCGATCCACAGGCCTTCGCACTGGTGAAACATCGGCGAATGCGTGGCATCGCTGTCCACGCGGTAGGTGCGGCCTGGCGCGATCACGCGAATCTCGGGCATCGGGTCGCAGCCACGGTGACGCTCGGCGTGAGCCCGTGCATAGCGAACCTGCATCGGTGAGGTGTGCGGACGCAGATTGAGCCAGCGACCTTCGGCGTCTTTCATGTCGACGTAGAAGGTGTCCTGCATCGAGCGCGCGGGATGGTTTTCGGGGTTGTTCAGCGCGGTGAAGCTGTACCAGTCGGTCTCGATCTCGGGGCCTTCGGCCACGTCGAATCCCATCGAGCCGAAGATGGCCTCGATGCGCTCCATGGTGCGCGACACCGGGTGCAGTCCGCCGCAACCGCGCTGGCGCCCGGGCAGCGTGACGTCAAGCGCCTCGGCCTTGAGCTGGGCATCGAGTTCGGCGTCGGCGAGCGCTTGGCGGCGGGCGGTGAGCGCAGCTTCGACTTGCTGCTTGGCGGCATTGATCAGCGCACCACGCGCTTTTTTCTCGTCGGGTGGCAACGCTGCCAGCGCCTTGAGCTGCTCGGTCAGCGAGCCCGATTTACCGAGAAAGCGCGCCTTGGCGTTTTCCAGATCGGCGGGCGCTGAGGCCAACGCAAAGGCGGCCTGCGCATCGTGCACCAACTGTTCAAGATCGTTCATCGGATTCAAGTCTGGATTCGATCGGGGCAGCCACAAAAAAGGCCGAACACAAGGTCGGCCTGGAGGAACTCGCCTGCGGTGGGTTCACCGCAGGGTTGCCGCGCGCTCTCGGGCTCCAAGCCCGAGAGCTGACACAGACGGTCAGGCGAGTTGGGCCTTCACCTTTTCAACGATGCTGCCAAAAGCGGCAGGATCATTCACGGCCATGTCGGCGAGAACCTTGCGGTCAATCTCGATCGACAGCTTCTTCAAGCCGGCCATGAACTTGCTGTAGGTGACGCCGTGGCTGCGGCTGCCAGCATTGATACGGGCGATCCACAGATTGCGGAACACACGCTTCTTGGTGCGGCGGTCGCGATAGGCGTATTGCCCGGCGCGCATGACCGCCTGCTTGGCGATGCGGAAGACGTTTTTGCGACGACCGCGGTAGCCCTTGGCAAGGGCGAGGATTTTCTTGTGACGGGCGCGGGCTGTGACACCACGTTTGACGCGAGGCATGTATCTTCTCCTTCAGTCAGTTACAGGCCGGCCATGGGCAGCATCTGCTTGATGCGTCCCTTGTCGGTCTCATGCACGGCGACAGAACCACGCAGGTGGCGCTTGGTCTTCGTGGACTTCTTGGTGAGGATGTGACGCTTGAACGCCTGGCCCCGCTTGACGGTGCCACCCGGGCGAACGCGAAAACGCTTCTTCGCGCTGCTCTTGGTCTTCATTTTGGGCATGACTGCTCCTTTTTTGTTGCTGCTGCAGGCGCCGGCACAACGCGTACCGTCTTGTAGGCCTGCAGTCGCTTCTGACAACACTGCGGCGACCAAACCGCAGCGTTGAACCCCTTTGGCATCGGGCCGATGAAAGTCTCAGGACTTTCGCTTCGGGCCCAACACCATGATCATCTGACGCCCTTCGAGCTTGGGCATGTTCTCGACCACCGAGACATCGGCCAACTCATCGCGAATGCGCTCGAGCAATCGCATGCCGATGTCCTGGTGGGTGATTTCCCGACCGCGATAGCGCAAGGTGACCTTGCCCTTGTCGCCGTCTTCTTCGATGAAGCGGCGCAGGTTGCGCATCTTGATCTGGTAATCACCTTCATCGGTGCCAGGTCGGAACTTGACCTCCTTGACCTCGATGACTTTTTGCTTTGACTTGGCTTCCGCCGCGCGCTTTTGCTCCTGGTACTTGAACTTGCCGTAGTCCATCAGCCTGCACACAGGAGGGTCGGCTGCGGCCGCGATCTCGACCAGATCCACGTCCAACTCACCGGCCATGCGCAACGCTTCAAGGGTACTGACGATGCCCAAAGGCTCGTTTTCAACACCGTTCAAGCGGACTTCAGGAACCATGATCTCCCGGTTGAGCCGGTGCTTGCGCTCGGCATTGGGGGTACGGCGATCAGCAAAAGTAGCGATGGTTAGAACCTTTCAACGGACGCCAAGGCAACGGAATCCAAAAAAAAACGACGCGCCCGATCGAAACTGAGGCTTGACTCACCTGCGCAAAGCGGGGGAACTCATGCTTTTCGAACGATGTCTTGGGACAGTTTCAATGAGAAATCAGCCAAAGACATCACCCCGAGGTCTTGATTGCCCCGGGCGCGCACCGCAACGGAACCGTTTGCCTTTTCCTTGTCGCCAACGACGAGGATGTACGGAACCTTTTGCATTGAATGCTCACGAATTTTATAGCTTATTTTCTCGTTTCGCATATCAGTAATGACTCTAACTCCTTGTTTTTGAAGCGATTTCGACACTTCTTGAGCGTAGTCAGCCTGTAAATCGGTGATCGCGGTCACCACCACCTGAACGGGCGCGAGCCAAACCGGCAGCGCGCCGGCGTGTTCTTCGATCAGGATTCCGATGAAGCGCTCGAAGCTGCCGACGATGGCGCGGTGCAGCATCACCGGCGTGGCGCGGTCGCCCTGAGCGTTGACGAATTCGGCTCCCAGGCGCTCTGGCATCGAGAAATCCACCTGGATGGTGCCGCACTGCCACTGCCGGCCGATGGCGTCCTTGAGCGTGTATTCGATCTTCGGCCCGTAGAACGCGCCCTCGCCCGGTGACACCACGAATTCGCAGCCCGAACGCTCGAGGCTTTCGATCAGCGCGTGCTCGGCCTTGTCCCACACGGCGTCCGAGCCGATGCGCTTTTCGGGGCGCGTGGCCACCTTGTAGAGGATGTTCTTGAAGCCGAAGTCGGCGTAGACCTTTTGCAGCAGCGTGGTGTACGCCACGCACTCGTCGAGGATGTGTTCTTCGGTGCAGAAGATGTGCCCGTCGTCCTGCGTGAAGCCGCGCACCCGCATGATCCCGTGCAGCGAGCCGCTGGGCTCGTTGCGGTGGCACTGGCCGAACTCGCCAAAGCGCAGCGGCAGATCGCGATAGCTCTTGATGCCCTGCTTGAAGATCAGGATGTGGCCCGGGCAGTTCATCGGCTTGAGCGCGTAGTCGCGCTTTTCGCTCTCGGTGGTGAACATGTTCTCGCGGTACTTGTCCCAGTGGCCGGTCTTTTCCCACAGCCCTTGGTCGAGCACCTGCGGGCCCTTGACCTCCTGGTAGCCGTTGTCCCGGTAGACGGCGCGCATGTACTGCTCGACTTGCTGCCACACGGTCCAGCCCTTGGGGTGCCAGAACACCAGCCCCGGCGCGTGATCGTCGATGTGGAACAGGTCGAGTTCGCGGCCGAGCTTGCGGTGGTCGCGCTTTTCGGCTTCCTCGAGCATGTGCAGGTACTGCTGCAAGTCGTCCTTGGTTGCCCAGGCGGTGCCGTAGATGCGCTGCAGCATCTCGTTGCGGTGGTCGCCGCGCCAGTAGGCGCCGGCCACCTTCATCAGCTTGAAGTGCTTGAGCTTGCCGGTGCTCGGCACGTGCGGGCCGCGGCACAGGTCTTCGAAGCTGCCTTCGCGGTACAGCGACACGTCCTCGTTGCTCGGGATGCTGCCGATGATCTCGGCCTTGTAGGCCTCGCCGATGCCCTTGAAGTGCGCCACCGCCTCGTCGCGCGGCAGCACGCGGCGCTCGATCTTTTCGTCTTTCTTGGCCAGCTCGGCCATGCGCGCTTCGATGGCGGCCAGGTCTTCAGGTGTGAATGGGCGCTTGTACGAGAAATCGTAGAAAAAACCGTTTTCAATCACCGGGCCGATCGTCACCTGCGCCTCGGGAAAAAGCTGCTTGACCGCATAGGCCAGCAAGTGCGCGGTCGAGTGACGAATCACCTCGAGCCCATCGGCGTCCTTGTCGGTGATGATGGCCAGCGCAGTGTCGTGTTCCATGAGGTGGCTGGTGTCGACCACCTTCGCATCAGCGCCCGTGCCCACGCGCCCGGCCAATGCCGCCTTGGCCAGCCCGGCGCCGATCGACGCGGCCACTTCGGCCACGGTCACGGGGCCGGCAAACTCGCGCTGTGAGCCGTCGGGCAGTTGAATCGAGATCATGGAAGCTCCAGGCATGGCGCAGCGTGCTGCGCTGAAAACGACGGCGCGATCGAACGTCAAACCGTCAGAAAAAACCCTTGGATAGTAAGCGGCGAGCGAGCGCCGCAGCGCCTCAACGCCGGGTCTGCAGCTTGGCGAGAGCCGCCGCCATCGCCCCGCCCAAGGGCGCTGCGGCCGGCGCCGACGTCGAGCGGCCCGCCGGCCGATCGTCGCGCCCACCGCGCGAATCACGCTGGCCGGCCGGCGCGCCGCTCGCGCCGCGCTCGCCCACCACCGCGTCGAGTTTCATCGTGAGCGAAATGCGCTGGCGCGACAAATCCACCTCGAGCACCTTGACGCGCACCACATCGCCGGTCTTGACCACCTCGCGCGCATCGTTGACGAATTTGTGCGCCAGCTGGCTGACATGGATCAGCCCGTCCTGATGCACTCCCAAATCGACGAAGGCGCCGAACTGCGCCACGTTGCTGATGGTGCCTTCGAGCGTCATGCCGGGCTTCAGGTCCTTGATGTCTTCGACGCCATCGGCCAGGCGCGCCACCTTGAAGTCGGGGCGCGGATCGCGGCCGGGTTTTTCGAGCTCGGCCAGGATGTCCTTGACGGTGATGGCGCCAAAACGCTCGTCGGCGAAGGCATCGGGGCGCAGCGCACGGATCACATCGCTGTGGCCCATGACCTGGGCAGCGGGTTTGTTCACCGCAGCCAGGATGCGCTCGACCACCGGGTAGGTTTCGGGGTGCACGCCGGACTGGTCCAGCGGGTTGTCGCCGTCGCGCACGCGCAGAAAGCCCGCACTTTGCTCGAAGGTCTTGGCGCCCAGACCGGCCACATCAAGCAGCTGCTTGCGGTTGCGAAAAGCACCGTGCGCATCGCGCCAGCGGACGATGCTGGTGGCCACCGCCGCGCTCAGTCCCGACACGCGCGACAGCAGCGGCGCCGAAGCGGTGTTCACGTCAACGCCCACCGAGTTCACGCAGTCTTCGATCACGGCGTTGAGGCTCTTGGCCAGATCGCTTTGGTTGACGTCGTGCTGGTACTGGCCCACGCCGATGCTCTTGGGCTCGATCTTCACCAACTCGGCCAGCGGGTCCTGCAGCCGCCGCGCGATGCTCACCGCACCGCGCAGGCTCACGTCCAGATCGGGCAACTCCTTGCTGGCGTATTCGCTGGCGCTGTAGACCGAAGCACCGGCTTCGCTGACCACCACCTTCTGGATGGCTCGGGGCGCCTCGGTGCCCGAGAGCTTTTGCAGCCGCTGAATCAACTCGGCGGCCAGCTTGTCGGTCTCGCGGCTGCCGGTGCCGTTGCCGATGGCCACCAGATCCACACCGTGCGTCGCGCACAAGCGGGCCAGCGCGTGCAGCGAGCCTTCCCAGTCGCGGCGTGGCTCGAGCGGGTAGATGGTTTCGGTGGCCAGCACGCGGCCGGTGGCATCGACCACCGCCACCTTGCAGCCGGTGCGAATGCCCGGATCCAGCCCCATCACCACGCGCGGGCCGGCCGGTGCGGCCAGCAGCAGATCGCGCAGGTTCTCGGCAAACACCTTGATCGCCACGCGCTCGGCTTCTTCGCGCAGGCGGGCAAACAGGTCGCGCTCGAGGCTCAGGCTCAGCTTGACCTTCCAGCACCAGCCGATGCACTTGCGAATCAGGTCGTCGCCCGGACGCTTGGCGTAGCTCCAGCCCAGATGCACCGCGATGCGGCCCTCGGCCATCGACACCGCAGGCGCCGGCTTGCCCGTGCCCGTGGTGGGCGCGGGCGAGGCTTCATCGCCGTGCACCAGCTTCGCGTCGAGCAGCTCGAGCGCACGGCCGCGAAACACCGCCAGCGCGCGGTGCGAGGGCACCTTGTGGATCGGCTCGGCGTAATCGAAGTAATCGCGAAACTTGGCCACGTCGGGGTGGTTGGCGTCCTTGCCCTCAAGCAAGCGGCTTTGCAGCCGGCCGTCTTCCCACAACCATTCACGCAAGCGGCCCACCAGCACCGCGTCTTCGGCCCAGCGCTCGGCCAGGATGTCGCGCACGCCGTCAAGCACGGCCAACTCATCGGCAAAGCCGGCCTCAGCGAGCGCGGCAGCACCGCCTTCGAAGCTGGCGACAAAGGCCATGGCCTCGGCCAGCGGATCGAGCGCCGGGTCGGCGAACAGCCGCTCGGCCAGCGGTGCTATGCCGGCTTCGCGGGCGATCATGGCCTTGGTGCGGCGCTTTTGCTTGAACGGCAGGTAGAGGTCTTCGAGCTCTTGCTTGGTGGGCGCAGCCTCGATCGCAGCGCGCAACTCGGGCTTGAGCTTGCCCTGCTCTTCGATGCTTTTGAGCACGGCGGTGCGCCGCTCGGCCAGCTCGCGCAGGTAAGACAAACGCGACTCCAGCTCGCGCAGCTGGATGTCGTAGAGGTTGTCGGTGACTTCCTTGCGGTAGCGCGCGATGAAGGGCACGGTGGCACCACCATCCAGCAGTTCGACGGCGGCATGGATCTGGGCCGGCCGAACCTTCAGCTCGGCGGCAATTTGAAGCAGGATGGGGTTCAAGGCAGGCGGCCCCGGATGGGGCGAAAAGACACAGCAGCAAGTGGGGTGCAGGTCGTCGAAGACGAACCTGCCGAGGGAAAAAATAAGTTTGCCACAGGGGTCTGACCGATCAGGCCCAGCACACCCCGTGCAGCCCGCACGCCACTGGCAAAGCACGCGGTGAGCAGGTAGCCGCCGGTGGGCGCTTCCCAGTCAAGCATTTCGCCGGCGCAAAAAACACCCGGCAGCGCCTTGACCATCAGGCCGTCGTCGAGTGCTTCGAAGCGCACGCCGCCCGCCGTGCTGATGGCCTCGTCGATCGGTCTGGGCGCGTTCACATGCAGCGGCAGCGACTTGATGGCGGCGGCGAGCTGCTGCGCATCGGCCATCAGCTCACGCGGCGTCAGCTCGTGCAGCAGCGCGGCCTTCACGCCGTCGATGCCCAAACGCGACTTCAAGTGCGTGGCGAGCGAGCGCGAACCGCGCGGGTGCGTCAACTCGCGCAGCACCCATTCGTCACTGCGAGTCGGCAGCAAATCGATGAAGGCCTGCGCGTGGCCGCACTGCGCCAGCGCGTCGCGCAACGTGGCTGAGGCGGCATAGATCAGACTGCCTTCGACACCGCCTTCGGTGATGACGAACTCGCCGGCCTGCTCGAACTCGCGGCCATCAGACCCCACGCAGCGCAGCGCCACGTTCTTCACCGGTACGCCGGCGTGGCGGCCGCGCAAGTGCTCGCTCCAGCCGGCTTGCATCACGCCCGCGGCATCGGCATGCATCACGTCGAAGCCGCAGTTGGACGGGCGCAGCGGTGCGACGTCAGCGCCACGCGCGCAAAGCCAAGGTACCCAAGCGCCGTCGGACCCCAGGCGCGACCAGCTCGCACCCCCCAGTGCCAGCAACACCGCGTCCGCTCGCACCGTGATGGCGCCACGGGGGCTGTCAAAGACCAGCGCGTGGCGGCCGTCGCTCGTCTCGTCGGTGGCCCAGCCGATGCAGCGGTGGCGCTGATGAAAGCGAACTCCCAGCCCACGCAGCCGGTGCAGCCAGGCGCGCAGCAGCGGCGCGGCCTTCAAGTCGAGCGGGAAGACTCGGGCCGAGCTGCCCACGAAGGTGTCGACGCCCAAGCCGTGGGCCCAGGCGCGCACCTCAGTCGCGCCGAACTCGCGCAGCATCGACTCGATGACCTCGCGGCGTGCACCGTAGCGAGCGGCGAAGGCGTCGGGCGCTTCCGAGTGCGTGAGGTTCAAGCCGCCCTTGCCTGCCAGCAGGAACTTGCGCCCGACGGAGGGCATGGCGTCGTAGACATCGACCTGCACGCCGGCGCCAGCCAGCACCTCGGCGGCCATCAGGCCTGCGGGTCCGCCGCCCACAACGGCAACTGCCGGGGCGCTGGTGTGGGCTGGCATCGAATCAGTCGGTGGGGAGTTCAAAAACAAAGGTGCAAGGCAAAGGCAACGCTCCAGGCGAGCCAACCAGCATAGGGCAAGGGCACAGGCGGCCAGAGCAGCGCGCCGCGCTTTCCCGGTTCAGCATCCCGGTGCCAGAATCCAGTCCATGCCAGCGCGGCTCTCGGATGCACGGGTTTCGGCGTCTGCAGGTACACATCGCGTCAATCCAAGTGCCCGGCCAGAGGAGTCCCATGAGCGCCATCCTGAAAAACATCTTCGGCGAGTCGGAGCGGGCCCGCGAAATGCGTCTGCAAATCGATGCGCTGAACGACGAACTGGAGTCCATGAAGACGCGGTTCGAGCTCATCCGCATGGCCACATCCGATGGCACCTGGGACATGGTGGTCAACCACGCAGACCCGGCCAACCCTCGCAACCCGTTCTGGTGGTCAGACCAGTTTCGCCACCTGCTGGGCTTTCAAACCGAAAAAGAATTTCCAAACGTGCTGTCGAGCTGGGCCAGCCGGCTGCACCCCGAAGACCGCGAGCCCACCTTGGCCGCCTTTGGCCGTCACCTGGCCGACCGCAGCGGCCGCACGCCCTACGACGTGGTCTATCGGCTGGCCACCAAGAGCCGCGAGTACCGCTGGTTTCGCGCACGCGGCCAGACCGTGCGTTCGGCCAACGGCACGGCGCTGCGGGTG
>CAMCNE010000017.1 GCA_945875935.1 Bordetella parapertussis | reverse complement strand
CGGCTCACAGCGCGGCCACGCCGCTCAGCGCCAGCTTGAACTTGACCTGCACGTCGTTGGCGATGAGGTCGGTGTCGGCCCAGTCGCCGTCACCCACCTTGAAGTCGAGCCGCTTGATGGTGAACGCGCCGGTGGCGGTGGTGATGCCGCCAGATTGCGTCAGGGCCACCGGCACGGTGAGCGCTCGGCCGCGGCCCTTGAGGCTGAACGTGCCCACCACCTCGATGCGCCCCGGCCCGGCCGACTTGACGGCGCTGGAGGTGAAGCTGGCCTGCGGGAATTTCTTGACGTCGAACCAGTCGCTCTGGCGCAACTCGGTTTCGGTCTCGGTGCTGGCCAAGCTGGCGCTGGCCAGGTCGACCACCATCACGATCTTGGCGGCGGCGAGCTGCTTGGGGTCGAGCGTGACCTGGGCTTCGAAGCTGCGAAAGCGCCCTTCGACGGGCGAGCCCATCTGGCGGCTGACAAAGCTGATCTCGCTTTGCGCAGGCAGCAGCTTTTGCTGGGCTTGCGCGGGTGGCAGCAACAGCAGCGCGGCCAGCGCCACGGCGAGCGACCCTGAAAAACGAGCCAGCCGCTTCATGCGCTCAACCGCGGCCTGGCCACATGCGAGCGATCAGACCATCGCGATCGATGAACTGGTGCTTGAGCGCCGCAGCCACATGCAGCGCCACCAACACCATCAACGCCCAGGCGAAGGCCTCGTGCAACTCCTTGAAGTCGCGGGCCAGCGCCTTGTCGACCGGCACGAAATCAGGCAGCTGCAGCACGCCAAACCACACGATCGGCACACCCACCGCCGAGCTGTGGGCCCAACCCGCCAGCGGCACCGCGAAAAACAAGCCGTAAAGCACCAAATGCACGGCCTGCGCCGAGCGCTGCTGCCAGGCGGGCATGGGCTGCTCGGCGGGCGGGCGATGCGCGAGGCGCCACAGCAAGCGCAACGCAGACAGCGCCAGGATGCTCACCCCCGCCCATTTGTGCCAGGTGACCAGCTGCAGCTTCTCGGGTGAGCGCGGCAGGTCTTCCATGTAAAGCCCCACACCGAAGACGGCCACGATGGCGATGGCCAGCAACCAGTGCAAGGCCATGGCGGTGAGGGTGTAGCGGACGGTGGTGGCGGTTTTCATGGGGGCCCGGGTGCGTTGGCGGGTGCTGACGACTGCCAGCGGAGGGATCATGCACGAGCCGCCGCAGAATCGGACGCTCGCACTCCAGATTCAAACAGGACCCACCCGCCATGCATGTGATCAGTGTCAACGTCAGCGCCGCACTGCCGATCGACATCGGCGGCCGCAGCGAGCTCACCGGCATCGTCAAGCGCGGCGTGACGGGCCCGGTGGAGGCACGCGCGATGGGGCTGGCGGGCGACGAACAGGCCGACCTGTCGGTGCACGGCGGGTTGAGCAAGGCGGTCTACGCCTACCCGGTGGAGCACTACGCCTTTTGGCAGACGGTGCGCGCGCAAGCCAGCGTGGCGCCGTGGGGCGAGCTGCTGCCGCACGGCTTCATGGGCGAAAACCTCACGATCAGCGGCCTGCTCGAAGCCCAGGTCTGCGTGGGCGACGTGCTGCGCTTTGCCGACTGCGAGCTGGCCGTGAGCGAGCCGCGCTTTCCGTGCTTCAAGTTCGACGCGGTGATGGGCTTCAACAAGGCCAGCAAGATGATGGTGGCCAGTGGCTGGTGCGGCTTCTATCTGGCCGTGCGCACCCCCGGCACGCTGGCCGCCGGCGAAGCATTCGAGCTCATCCACGGCCCGCGCGAGGTGGGCATTGCAGAACTCTTCCGCTCGCGGCGGGCGGGGCAGCGCTGAGGGTTGCGGCTGGCCGTCAACTCACCGCATCCAGCGTCGGATAGTCGATGTAGCCCTTGGCGTCGCCGCCGAACATGGTGGCGGCATCGAGCGTGTTGAGCGGGGCGTCCTCGCGCAGGCGGCGCACCAGGTCGGGGTTGCTGATGAAGGGCTTGCCGAAGGCGACCGCATCGGCGAGGCCGCTGGCCACCGCCTCGAGGGCCATGGCTCGGTCGTAGCCGTTGTTGAGCATCCACACGCCTTGCGGGTGCGCCTGCTTGTAGAGAGCGTGCAGCGCTTCGTAGTCAAACGGCGCAAAGTCGCGCGGGCCGCCGGTGGAGCCTTCGATCACGTGCATGAAGGCGAGCTTCATGGGAGCGAGCTGGCCCATCAGGTGGTTGAACAGGCCCTGGGAGTCGCTGTCGAGGCCGGTGTCGTTGAACGGCGTGACCGGGCTCAGGCGGATGCCGCAGCGATCGGCGCCGATCTCGTCGACCACCGCCTGCATGGTCTCGACGACCACGCGGCAGCGGTTGGCGATGGAACCGCCATAGGCGTCGGTGCGGTCGTTGATGCTGTCGCGCAGAAACTGGTCGAGCAAGTAGCCGTTGGCGCCATGCACCTCGATGCCGTCGAAGCCCGCAGCCATCGCGTTGCGTGCGGCCTGGCGGTAGTCGGCCACCAGACGCGGCATCTCGTCGGTGCGCAGCGCGCGCGGCGCCGACACATCGACCAGACCATCTTGCGTGAATGTCTTGGCGGCGGCCACGCGTGCGGACGATGACACCGGCACCATGCCCTCGGGCAACAGCGACACGTGCGAGATGCGGCCCACGTGCCACAGCTGCAGCACGATCTTCCCGCCGGCCGCGTGCACCGCATCGGTCACACCGCGCCAGCCCGCCACCTGCTCGGGGCTGTGGATGCCCGGGGTGGCGATGTAGCCCTGGCCTTCGGGGCTGATCTGGGTGGCCTCGGCAACGATGAGCCCGGCGCTGGCGCGCTGCGCGTAATACAGCGCTGCCATCTCGGGTGGCACGCCGCCGGCGCCGGCGCGGTTGCGCGTGAGCGGTGCCATGACGATGCGGTTGGCCGCGGCGATGCAGCCGATGTGGATGGGGTCGAACAGGGTGGTCATGGCGTGGCCTACAGGGAAAGTTCAGTCGTGAATGTTGAGCGGGTGGCTCAGAAGCCTTCCAGCACGATCTTGCCGAGCGTGGTGCCGCTTTCGATCTGGGCGTGTGCGCGCCTGAGGTTGGCGGCGGTGATGGTGCCGAAGTGCTGGGCCAGGGTGCTGCGCACGCGGCCGGCGTCCACCAGATCGGCCACCTGGTTGAGCAGTTCGTGCTGGCGCTGCATGTCGGCGGTGTGGAACAGCGAGCGCGTGAACATCAGCTCCCAGTGCAGCGACAGGCTCTTGCGCTTGAGCTGCATCACATCCAGCGGCGACGCCGGATCGTCGATGAGGCCGATCTTGCCCTGCGGGGCGAGCAGCTCGACGAGCTGATCCCAGTGCTGGTCGGTTTGCGTGAGGCTGGCCACATGGGTGACCGGTGCGATCTGTGCGCCATCGACCAGCTGCTGCACTTGCGCGGCCAGCGGCTGGCGGTGATCGATCACCTGGTGCGCGCCGAGCTGCCGCACCCAGTCCTGCGTGGCCGCTCGCGAGGCGGTGGCCACCACGGTCAAGGCGGTGAGCTGGCGCGCCAGCTGAATCAGGACCGAGCCGACCCCGCCCGCGCCACCCACCACGAGCAGCGTGCCGCGCGTTTCGGGCGTGACGCCGAAGCGATCGAACAGCAGCTCCCAGGCGGTGATGGCGGTCAGCGGCAGTGCCGCAGCCTCGGTATCGGACAGCGTGGCTGGCGCGCGGCCGACGAGGCGCTCGTCGACGCACTGCAGCTCGGCGTTGCTGCCGGCTCGGGTGATGTCGCCGGCATACCAGACGCGATCGCCGGGCTTGAACAGCGTGACCGCGTCGCCCACCGCATCGACCACGCCCACCGCGTCCCAGCCCAGCACCTTGGGCTGACCGGCGGCAGGCTTCACACCGCGACGGATCTTGGTGTCGACCGGGTTGACCGACACCGCCGCCACGCGCACGCGCAGGTCGTGGCCGGTCGGTTCGGGCTCGGGCAGATCAGCGTCAAGCAGGGCATCAATGTGGTCGATGGGCAGGGGTTGAAGATAGGCAACAGCTTTCATGGGCGATCTGAAAAAGGGGGTTGGCGGCGGTGCGTGCGCATGGCAGGGGCTGGATCATCGCCTCGAAAGATGAAGCCCGGCTGACGCGGCTAAAGTGCCCCATTGAACAGGGACACCGCGCATGCTCGCTTACCGCCACGCCTTTCACGCCGGCAACCACGCCGACGTGCTCAAGCACATCACCTTGTTGCTGGTGCTGCGCTACATGAACCAGAAGGACAAGTCGTATCGGATGATCGACACGCACGCCGGTGCCGGCGGCTATTCGCTCGAGGGCCAGTACGCGCAGAAAAAGGGCGAGTACCTGCAAGGCGTGGCCCGTCTGTGGGAGCGCGACGACTTGCCTGAGGCGGTGGCCGACTACATGGCGCTGGTGCGCCAGTTCAACCCCGACGGCATGCTCGAGCAGTACCCGGGATCGCCGGCCTTTGCGCAGATGCTGCTGCGCTCGCAGGACCAGCTGCGGCTGTTCGAGCGCCACCCAACCGACCACCGCATCCTCGAGGCCTATCTGGGTGGGGTGCGCGGCGCCGAGGTCAAGGACACCGACGGCTTCGAGGGCCTCAAGGGCCAGGTGCCGCCGTCATCACGCCGCGCGGTGGTGCTGATGGACCCGAGCTACGAGGGCCACGGCGACTACCCGAAGGTGATCAGCTCGCTGCGCGAAGCCATCTTGCGCTTTCCCGAGGGCGTCTACATGGTCTGGTACCCGCAGGTCAGCAAACTTGAGGCCGCTCAGCTGCCGCGCCGACTCGAAGGCCTGGCGCCCAAGGGCTGGCTGCATGCACGCCTGACGGTTCAGCAACCGGATTCGCAAGGTTTCGGCCTGGCCGGCAGCGGCATGTTCATCCTCAACCCGCCGTACACGCTGCACGCGCAGCTGCTTGAGGTGCTGCCCTGGCTGACCGAAGTGCTCGGCCAGTACGACGGCGCCAATTACCTGCTGGAAGAAAAAGCCGCCTGAGCCCGCGGCACAAGCCGGAGACCGTCATGTCAGACCCCACGCCCTTCGGCCCGCTGGCCGGACTCAAGGTGATCGAGCTGGGCCAGCTCATTGCCGGCCCGTTTGCCGGCAAGACGCTGGGCGACTTTGGCGCCGAGGTCATCAAGATCGAGCCGCCTGCATCAGATGGCAAGCCCGGCGGCGACCCGCTGCGGCTGTGGCGCATGCTGCACCAAGGCACCAGCGTGTGGTGGCAGGTGCAGTCGCGCAACAAGAAAAGCGTGGCGCTCGATCTGAAAGACCCGCAATCGCGCGACATCGTGCGCCGGCTGATCGACGAGGCCGACATCGTGGTCGAGAACTTCAAGCCCGGCGTGATGGAAGCCTGGGGCCTGGGCTACGAAGACCTGGCCAGCCGCAATCCGGGGCTCATCTTGTGCCGCATCAGCGGCTACGGTCAGACCGGGCCCTACCGCGAACTGCCCGGCTTCGCGGCAGTGGCCGAAGCCATGGGCGGGCTGCGCCACCTGACAGCCGAGCCCGGGCGCGTGCCGGTGCGCTGCGGCGTGAGCATCGGCGACACGCTGGCCTCGCTGCACGGGGTGATCGGCATCCTGATGGCGCTGCAGCACCGCCACGCCACGGTGAGCGCGCAAGCGCCCAAGGGCGTGGGGCAGGTGGTGGATGTGGCGCTCTATGAATCAGTCTTCAACTGCATGGAAAGCCTGCTGCCCGAGTACAGCGCCTTTGGCGCGGTGCGCGAGCCCGGCGGCTCGGCGCTGCCCGGCATCGCGCCGAGCAACTCCTACGCCTGCGTCGACGGCTGGGTGCTGGTGGCGGGCAACGGCGACTCGATCTACCGCCGCCTGATGCACGCCATCGACCGCGACGATCTGGGGCTGGCGCCCGATCTGGCCACCAACACCGGTCGCGTGGCGCGGGTGCAAGAGATTGATGGCGCCATCGGCGCGTGGACGCAATCGCGTCGCGTCGACGAGGTGCTGGTGGCGCTGCAGGCCGCGCAAGTGCCGGTGGGCCGCGTCTACACCGCCAAGGACATCGCCGAAGACCCGCACTACCGCGCGCGCGGCATGATCGAGCGCATCACCACCGCCGACGGCTTGTCGCTCGACGTGCCCGGCGTGGTGCCCAAGCTGAGCCTCACACCGGGGCGCATCGCTTGCCTGGCGCCCGCACTCGGGCAGGACACCGACGCGGTGCTGCAAGGGCTGGGAATTACCGCACCAGCAGCGGTGCCGTCAAACCACAAGCCGACGCCCTGAGCGTGCGTCGGCGCATCACGAAAGTCACCCCATGATTGCCAACCTGAGCCGCGCCGCCTGGCTGCGCGTGATCCCGTTTGCCGTGTTCATGGCGCTGCTGGCGCTGCGCGGCGCCTTGCCGGCCGACGGCTCAGCGGGCATCGACCCGCGCTGGGTCTACGGCATCACCGTGACGGTCGTCGGCGCGCTGCTGGCGCTGTGGTGGCGCGAATATGGCGAGCTGGCCGCGCAGGTGTGGCCCGACGCGCGCGAAGCGCTGCTGGCGGTCGTCGTGGGGCTGGTGGTGTTTGCGCTGTGGATCTCGCTCGACGCGCCGTGGATGCGCGTGGGCGAACCCACCGCCGGCTTCGTGCCGCTCGACGCGCAGGGCCAGCCGATGTGGTCGCTGATCGCGGTGCGCTGGGTGGGCGCGGCGCTGCTGGTGCCGGTGATGGAAGAGCTGTTTTGGCGCTCGTTCCTGATGCGCTGGCTCGAGAACGCCACTTTCGAGTCGGTGGTGCCGCAAAGCGTGGGCCTGCGCGCCGTCGTGCTGTCGACCTTCGTGTTCACCCTGGCCCACACGCTGTGGCTGGGCGCCGTGGTGGCCGGTCTGGCCTACGCCTGGCTGTACTGGCGCACCGGCAAGCTGTGGGTGCCGGTGATCGCGCACGCGGTCACCAACGGCGTGCTGGGGGTGTGGGTGGTGATGACGGGGAACTGGGCGTTTTGGTGAATTCCCGGGGCGCGGGCGGGCGCCGCCAGCCTAAAATAACGATTGTTATAACTTCGGAGCCCCGCCATGCACTCACTCAAACTCACCCAGATCGGCAACTCGGTGGGCGTGATCCTGCCCAAGGAGGTGCTGGCGCGGTTGAATCTGGAAAAAGGTGACGTCGTCTACCTGACCGACAGCGCCGACGGCATTCGCCTGACGCCCCACGACCCGACCTTCGAAGCGCAGATGGCGGCTGCTCGCGACATCATGCGCAAGCGCCGCAACGTGCTCCACGAACTGGCCAAGTGAGCTCGCGATGACGGCAACGAACGAGCCATGGGTCTGGATCGATGCGGTGGTGATCCGCGCGATTCACGAAGAACAGCTGTCTGAGCATGGCGGCGGCATGGGCACGCGCGACGAAGGCCTGCTCGAGTCCGCACTGGCGCGGCCGATGCAGCTGGCCGCCTACGGCACCCC
The DNA here is from genome assembly GCA_945875935.1 of Bordetella parapertussis. Lineage (GTDB taxonomy): Bacteria > Pseudomonadota > Gammaproteobacteria > Burkholderiales > Burkholderiaceae_C > PBB1. The sequence continues at coordinate 23,015 of CAMCNE010000017.1, read as the reverse complement.
CGATGTCGCCGCGCTGGCCGCGGCCTACGGATACGGCTTGGCGAAGAACCATCCGTTCATCGATGGCAACAAGCGCACGGCGTTCGTCGCCGTCGAGTTGTTTCTGGCGCTCAACGGTTCGCAGCTGACAGCCAGCGACACCGATTGCGTGATGACCATGCTGGCCATGGCCGCCAGTGACATCGATGAAGACGCCTTCGCCGACTGGATCCGCCACCACAGCGCTCCCGTTGGCGACCCGCCAGCCCAGCGCTAGACCCCGCGTGCGCGGTCGGCCTTGAACTGCGCGACGAACTCGGCGAAGCGACCCGCGTCGAGCGCCTCGCGCACTTCGCGCATCAGGTTCACGTAGTAGTGCAGGTTGTGGATGCTGGCCAGCATGGGTGCGAGCATCTCGCCGCAGCGCTCGAGGTGGTGCAAATACGCTCGGCTGAAGCCACCGGCGCAAGCCTGGCAGCTGCAGGTCTCGTCGATCGGCCGCTCGTCGTTCTTGTAGCGCGAGTTGCGCAGCCGCAAGTCGCCAAAGCGGGTGAACAGGTGGCCGTTGCGCGCGTTGCGCGTGGGCATGACGCAGTCGAACATGTCGATGCCAGCGGATACGCCATCGATCAGATCCTCGGGCGTGCCCACGCCCATCAGGTAGCGCGGCTTGTGCGCAGGCAGTTTCGGCGCGGTGTGATTCAGCACGCGCAGCATGTCTTCCTTGGGCTCGCCCACGCTCAAGCCACCGATGGCGTAGCCCGGCAGGTCGAGTTCGGCCAGGCTGGCGAGCGACTCGTCGCGCAGGCCTTCGAACATGCCGCCTTGCACGATGCCGAACAGCGCGTTGGGGTTCTCGCCTCGCACGAACTCGTCGACGCAGCGGCGCGCCCAGCGCAAGCTGAGCTCCATCGAGCGGCGCGCCTCGGACTCGGTGGTGATGCGCCCGGCGGTGTCGTAGGGCGTGCACTCGTCGAACTGCATGACGATGTCGGAATTGAGCGCGCGCTGGATCTGCATGCTCACCTCGGGCGTCATGAACAACTTGTCGCCGTTGACCGGTGACGAAAAGCGCACGCCTTCTTCGGTGATCTTGCGGGTGTCGCCCAGGCTCCAGACCTGAAAGCCGCCGCTGTCGGTGAGGATGGGACGCTCCCAGCGCTCAAAGCGGTGCAGGCCGCCGAACTGCTCGAGCACGTCGAGCCCCGGGCGCATCCACAGGTGGAAGGTGTTGCCCAGGATGATCTGCGCGCCCATGGTCTCGAGCGCGCTGGGCATCACGCCCTTGACGGTGCCGTAGGTGCCCACGGGCATGAAGACCGGCGTCTCGACAACGCCGTGGTTGAGCGTGAGACGGCCGCGGCGCGCCGCACCCTCGGTGGTGAGCAACTCGAAATTCAGCATGCGGCGATTGTCACGGGGCGCGCCGTTATCCTCGAATGGTTCCCTCGACTTGACCCAGATGACGCCTTCGCACTCACCCGCAACCGCACCGAACACGCTGCCGCTCTGGCTGTGGATCACGGCAGGGGCCTCGCTGGCACTGCGGCTGTGGATCTCGGTCGCGCTGCCCATCACCGGCGACGAGGCCTTTTTCTACTGGTGGGGCGTCTACCCCGCCTGGGGCTACTCCGACCACCCGCCGATGGTGGGCTGGCTGATCGCGGCGATGCGCTGGCTGCTGGGAGACACCACTTGGGCGATCCGCCTGCCGGTGGTGCTGCTGCCCACGTTGATGGGCGGCATGCTGTGGTGGGCGCTGGCACCGGTGAACCGAACGCGTGCGATGTGGGCGGTGCTGCTGTTCTGGCTGGCACCCCTGAACTGGCTGGCCGCACTCATCACCACCGACACGCCGCTGATCTTCTGGTCGATGGCCTCGGCGTGCTGCTTGCTGGTGGCCGATCGCAGGCCCTCGCTCGATGGCCGCGCCTGGGGGCTTTATGCCTTGTCGGGGCTTTTTCTGGGCGCGGCTTTCCTGTCGAAGTACTTTGCGGTGGTGCTGGGGCTGGCCTACCTGGTGTACTTCGTCGCCTTCCGACGCGAACGGCTGGCGGCGTTGGCGCTGTTGCTGCTGTGCTCGCTGCCCGGGCCGGCCATCAACATCGCCTGGAACATGGGGCATTGCTGGCCGAACATCATGTTCAACCTGATCAATCGCAACAGCGGCGAAGAGCTGAACCTGACCAAGCCGGCCACCTATGTGGCGATGATGGTCTACATGATCTCGCCAGTGGCGGTGTGGCTGAGCTGGAAGCACCGTAGCGCACTCGGCGAAGCGATCCGCTCGCACAAGCTGCTGGCTTGCCTGGCGCTCGTGCCGCTGCTGTTCTTTGCGCTGCTGTCGCCGCTGAAGACGATCGGGCTGCACTGGGTGCTGTCGTTCTACCCGTTTGGCTTCGCGCTGCTGGCCTTCGGGCTGCCTGCCCATCGGCTGAAGCTGTGCGCGCTGGGGCTGGCGGTGCTGACGGGGCTGCACGTGCTGGCGGTGGGCGCGGTGGCGCTCACGCCGCTGTCCGCCTGGGAAGGCACCAAGCAATACGACGGCATCGTGCGCGGGGTGCGCACCACCGAGATGCTCCAGCAGGTCGACGCGCCCGGCGTGGTGCTGATGGCCCATGCGTTCACGCCGGCGTCGACCTACGGCTACGCGTTGCGCCGCTACGTGCCGGTGTTCGGTGTCGGGCGCCACCACTCGCGGCAAGACGATCAGCTCGTCGATTTCAGCGTCTATCAGGGCCGCACGATCCGCGTCATCCACACCTCGCCGTTCGACTTCGAAAGCTACCGGCCGTACTTCGATTCGATCGAGCTGCTCACCTTCAAGCAAGACGCGCTCACCTTCTACGCGGTCGAAGGCAAGGGCTTTCGGTACGAGGCCTACAAAGACGGCGTGCTCGCCGAAATCAACCGCCGCTTCTACGGCATACCGGCTTGGCTGCCGATGACGGGCTGCAAGTTCTGCGAGCGCCTGTGCGGTCAGACCCGCTGCCCCGACACCCCGGGTGCTGCCTCGAGCAGCATCGCGTCGCCGTAGCTGAAAAAGCGATAGCGCTGCTCGATGGCGTGGCGGTACAAGCTCATCACATGAGCGTGTCCGGCCAGCGCGCTGACCAGCATCATCAGCGTGCTGCACGGCAGGTGAAAGTTGGTAACCAGCGCATCGACCACCCGAAAGCGATAACCCGGCGTGATGAAGATGTCGGTGTCGCCCGTGCCGGCACGCAACTGTCCTGACACCGCTGCGGATTCGAGCGCGCGCAAGCTGGTGGTGCCCACCGCCACCACGCGGCCGTCCCGGGCGCGGGTGCGCGCCACCGCGTCGAGTGCTTCGGCGCCGACCTCGAACCATTCGCTGTGCATGCGGTGCTCGGCCAGGTTGTCGCAGCGCACCGGCTGAAAGGTGCCCGCGCCCACGTGCAGCGTGACGCGGGCGTGGTCGATGCCACGCAAGCCCAGCTCGGCCAGCAGCGCCACGTCGAAATGCAGCGCGGCCGTGGGCGCGGCCACCGCACCCGGTCGCGCGGCAAACACCGTCTGGTAGCGCCGCTCGTCGTCGGCGTCGTCCGCATGGGTGATGTACGGCGGCAGCGGCACGTGGCCGAAGCGCTCGAGCAGCGCGTGCGGCTCGCCCGGAAAGCGCAGGTGAAACAGCGAGTCCTCGGGGCCGGCACGGCCGAGAACTTCGGCTTCGAAGCTGTCGTCGCCCGCGGCCACGGCCGCCTCCACGCTGCGCGCAAAGCGCACGCGCTGCCCGGGTTTGGGCGACTTGCTCGCGCGCAGGTGCATCAGCACCTCATCGCCCGACAACACCCGCTCGACAAGCGCTTCGACCTGCCCGCCAGTGGCCTTCACGCCGAGCAGCCGCGCCTTGATCACGCGCGTGTCGTTGAACACCAGCAGGTCGCCGGGCTGGAGCAGATCGGGCAGATCACGAAACACCCGATCGGCCGGCACGGGGCCACGGCCGTCGAGCAGCCGCGAGGCGCTGCGCTCGGCTGCGGGGTGCTGCGCGATCAGCTCGGCGGGCAGCTCGAAATCGAAATCGCTGAGCGTGTGCGCGGTACGGGGGGCTGAATCGACGGGGGGGTTCATGTTCAAGGCGTGGATAGCTGCGGTCAGAATGTACCGATGCCCAGCCGCATGTCGCCCCCCACCGAGCGCGCAGCCACCGTTGTGGCGAAGGCCAAGGCGCCGTCGGGCCCGCAGCGCGCGATGGAAAAACTTGGCTTGCGCCGCGACATCGACCTCGCGCTGCACCTGCCGCTGCGCTACGAAGATGAAACCCGGCTCACGCCGATCGCCGCCACGCGCGATGGTCAGGCCGCGCAGGTCGAAGGTGTGGTGCAGCGCTGCGAGGTGCAACTGCGCTCGCGCCGCCAGCTGCTGGTCACGCTCGCCGACGATGCGGGCGACACCTTGCTGCTGCGCTTTTTGCACTTTTACCCATCGCATCAGAAGACGCTGGCCGAAGGGCAACGCGTGCGCGTGCGCGGCGAAGTGCGCGGCGGCTTTTTCGGCCGCGAGATGGTGCACCCGGTGTTCAAGGCGGTCGATGCCGCGACACCCCTGGCCACCGCGCTCACGCCGGTCTACCCGACGAGCGCGGCCTTGCCGCAGGCCTATCTGCGCCGCGCGGTGAGCTCGGCGCTGCAGCGTGCGGATCTGTCGGAAACCGTGCCCGCCGAGCTGCTGCCATCCGGCTTGGCCACGCTGCGCGAAGCGCTGCATCTGCTGCACCAGCCGCCGGCTCAGCTGCCACTGTCCACGCTCGAAGACCCGCAGCACCCGGCGTGGCAGCGGCTGAAGTTTGAGGAGCTGCTCGCGCAACAGCTGTCGCGCCTGCAAGCCAAGCGCGATCGCGACCAGCAGCGCGCGCCGCGCTTTACGGTGGCCGCCGGCGGGCTGCACGAACAGTTGCTGGCCGCACTGCCGTTTGCGCTGACCGGCGCGCAGCGCCGCGTGGTCGAGGAAATCGCTGCCGACTTGCAGCGCGCCAGCGTGGACGGCGATGCCATCACCACCGTGCCGATGCACCGGCTGCTGCAAGGCGACGTGGGCTCGGGCAAGACCGTGGTGGCCGCGCTGGCCGCAGCCATCGCCATCCACAACGGCTGGCAGTGCGCGCTCATGGCGCCCACCGAGATCCTGGCAGAGCAGCATTTCGCCAAGCTGGTCGGCTGGCTGGCGCCGCTGGGCATCACCACCGCCTGGCTGAGCGGCAGCCGCAAGGGGCGCACCCGGCGCGACATGCTCGAACGCATCGCCTCGGGCGAGGCGGGTTTGGTGGTGGGCACGCACGCGGTGATCCAGGACGACGTGCAGTTCGCGCGGCTCGGGCTGGCCATCGTCGACGAGCAACACCGCTTCGGCGTGGCTCAGCGCCTTGCGCTACGCCAGAAACTCGTGGCGGACGATGGGGCTCCAGCTTCGCTGGAACCCCATCTCCTCATGATGAGCGCCACCCCGATCCCGCGCACGCTGGCGATGACGGTCTACGCCGACCTCGACATCAGCACCATCGACGAGCTGCCGCCCGGGCGCACACCCATCGTCACCAAGCTGTTCGACCACGGCAAGCGCGACGCGGTGGTCGCGCGCATCCGCGACGCGGTGGCCGAGGGCCGGCAGGCCTACTGGGTGTGCCCGCTGATCGAGGAATCGGCCGACGAGGGCGATGCTGCACCGGCACGAGCGGGCGCCGCCGACAAGCTCGAGCTGCAAAACGTGATCGACACGCACCAGGCGCTGTCCGAAGCGCTGCCCGGCGTGGGCGTGGCGCTGCTGCACGGGCGCATGAAGCCGGCCGACAAGGCTGCGGCGATGGCGAAGTTCACCGCCGGCGAGACCTCGGTGCTGGTCAGCACCACGGTGATTGAAGTCGGCGTGGACGTGCCCAACGCCAGCCTGATGGTGATCGAGCATGCCGAGCGTTTCGGTCTGAGCCAGCTTCACCAGCTGCGCGGGCGCGTCGGTCGGGGTGTCGCCGCCAGCGCGTGTGTGCTGCTGTACGCGTCGCCGCTGTCGGACACCGGCAAGGCGCGCCTGAAGGCCATGGCCGAGACCACCGACGGCTTCGAGATCGCCCGGCGCGACCTCGAGATCCGCGGGCCCGGCGAATTTTTGGGCGCGCGGCAGTCGGGCGCGGCGCTGCTGCGCTTTGCCGATCTGAACGACGATCTGCGCCTGTTGCAGCTGGCGCGCGCAGCCGCCCTGACCATGCTCGAGCGCCACCCGCAGGCCGCTGAACGCCACGCGCTGCGCTGGCTGGGCGGGCGCGCCGACTACCTCAAGGCCTGAGGGCAAACCCGAGGCAAAGGGCGCACCATCTGCGGGCGGCTTTCGCTACATTGCGCACGCGTCACCCCCAACGACCCGCCCCCTTGATCACACGCCCCACACCATGACCTTGACCGAGCTGAGATACCTCGTGGCCGTGGCGCGCGAACGCCACTTCGGCAAGGCGGCCGAAGCGTGCTTCGTGTCGCAGCCCACGCTCAGCGTGGCGATCAAGAAGCTGGAAGAAGAGCTCGACGTGAAGCTGTTCGAGCGCGGCTCGAACGAGGTCACGGTCACAGCGCTCGGCCTGGAAATCGTGCGGCAGGCGCAGGTGGTGCTCGAGCAGGTGGCCGATCTCAAGGAAATCGCCCGGCGCGGCAACGACCCCGTGTCCGGCCCGCTGCGCCTGGGCGTGATCTACACCATCGCGCCCTACCTGCTGCCCGATCTGGTGCAGCTGTCCATCGCCCGCGCGCCGCAGATGCCGCTGATCCTGCAGGAGAACTTCACCGTCAAGCTGCTCGAGATGCTGCGCGCGGGCGAAATCGATGTGGCGGTGCTGGCCGAGCCGTTTCCGGACGCCGGGCTGGCCACTGCGGCGCTGTACGACGAGCCGTTCCAGATCGCCGTGCCCAAGAAGCACACGCTGGCGCGCCGCAAGCGCATCAGCGCCGAGGAGCTGAAGAACGAGACCTTGCTGCTGCTGGGCACCGGCCACTGCTTTCGCGACCATGTGCTCGAGGTGTGCCCCGAGTACGCGGGCTTTTCGAGCAATGCCGATGGCATCCGCAAGAGCTTCGAGGGCTCGTCGCTCGAGACCATCAAGTACATGGTGGCCGCGGGCATGGGCGTGACTGTGGTACCGCAGCTCGGCGTGCCCGCCGAGCCCGACCGTCACATCGCCTACATCCCGTTTGCCGACCCGGTGCCCACCCGGCGCATCGTGCTCGCCTGGCGGCGCAGCTTCACCCGCTACGAAGCCATCGCCGCACTGCGCAATGCGATCTACGCGTGTCCGCTGAACGGGGTGCAGCGGCTGACCTGAGGTCTTGCCGCAGCCCTCGATAATCAACGTTTTCACGAGCCGCAGGCCTCATCGCGCCTGCGCCGCCCCATGTCCACCGCCCCCCCATCGACCGTGCTCGACAAGGAAGTCCGGCGCCGCCGCACCTTCGCGATCATTTCCCACCCGGACGCCGGCAAGACCACGCTGACCGAAAAGCTGCTGCTGTTCTCGGGTGCGATCCAGATCGCCGGCAGCGTGAAGGCACGCAAGGCGACGCGGCACGCCACGTCCGACTGGATGGAGATCGAAAAGCAGCGCGGCATTTCGGTGGCATCGAGCGTGATGCAGATGGAATACCGCGACTGCGTGATCAACCTGCTCGACACGCCCGGCCATCAGGACTTCTCCGAAGACACCTACCGCGTGCTGACCGCGGTGGACGCCGCGCTGATGGTGATCGATGCGGCCAACGGCGTCGAGCCACAGACGCGCCGGCTGCTGCAGGTCTGCCGTGCGCGCAACACGCCGATCCTCACCTTCGTCAACAAGATGGACCGCGAGGTCAAAGACCCGCTGGCGCTGATGGACGAGATCGAGCGCGAGCTCGGCATGGAAGTCGTGCCCTTCACCTGGCCGGTGGGCATGGGCAAGCAGTTTCACGGCGTGATGGACCTGCGCGAGCAGCAAATGCGCGTGTTCAGCCCCGGCGAAGACCGCGATCACCACAACGATGAGATCCTCGCCGGGCTCGACAACCCGGCCTATGCCGAGCGCTTTGGCATGCAGTTCGAGCAGGCGCAAGGCGAGATCGAGCTGCTGACCGACGCCGCGCCGCCTTTTGACCGTGCTGAGTTTCTGGCCGGGCGACAAACGCCGATGTTCTTCGGCTCGGCGGTCAACAACTTTGGTGTGCGCGAGGTGCTCGACGCGCTGGTCGATCTGGCACCAGCGCCGGGCCACCGCATGGCGATCCAGCGCGAAGTCACGCCCGAAGAGCCCAAGTTCACCGGCGTGGTCTTCAAGATCCAGGCCAACATGGACCCGGCGCACCGCGACCGCATCGCCTTCTTGCGCGTGGCCAGTGGCCACTTCGAGCGCGGCATGCGGCTCAAGGTGGTGCGCTCGGGCAAGGAGCTGCGCCCCAACACCGTGGTGAGCTTTCTGAGCCAGCGCCGCGAGCTGCTCGACGAAGCCTATGCCGGCGACATCATCGGCATCCCCAACCACGGCGTGCTGCAGCTCGGCGACACGCTGACCGAAGGCGAGGCGCTGCAGTTCACCGGGCTGCCGTTCTTCGCGCCCGAGATGTTCCGCTCGGTCGAAGTGGCCGATCCGCTCAAGACCAAGCAGCTCAAGGCCGGGCTCACGCAGCTGGGCGAAGAAGGTGCGATCCAGGTGTTCCGCCCGGTGGTGGGCACGGTGCTGCTGCTGGGCGCGGTGGGTCAGCTGCAGTTCGAGGTGGTGGCCCACCGGCTCGAGCATGAATACGGCTGCAAGGCGCGCGTGCTGCCCAGCCGCTTCCAGGTGGCGCGCTGGGTGACGTGCGACGAGGCCGATGGCGGCGAGCGCGAACTCAAGCGCTTCATCGACGGCAACTCGCACCGCGTGGCCTACGACGCGGTCGATGCGCCCACGGTGCTCGTCGAGTACGCGCCCGAGCTGCGCGCCATCGAGGCCAACTGGCCGAAGATCAAGTTCCACGCACTGCGCGAACACGCCGGGCTGGTGTTCCAGCGGCGCATGGGCGACTGATCCGCGGCGTGGAGCGGGCATGGCCGAGATGTCGACACCTGCTGCGCCGTCGCGGCTCGCACTGTGGCTTGACCTGATCCGCTGGAACCGTCCGGCCGGCAGCTACTTGCTGCTGTGGCCGACGCTCTCAGCGCTGTGGCTGGCGGCCGGCGGCTTTCCGGGCTGGCACCTGCTCATCGTGTTCACGCTGGGCACGGTGCTCATGCGCAGCGCGGGCTGCTGCGTCAACGACGTGGCCGACCGCGACTTCGACCGCCACGTCAAGCGCACCGCCCAGCGGCCGATCACGCGCGGCGCGGTGAGCGTGCGCGAAGCACTCGCGCTGGCCGCCGGCCTGGTGCTGGTGGCCTTTGCGCTGGTGCTCACCACCAACCGCATCACCATCGCCTGGAGCTTTGGTGCGCTGGCGGTGACGGTGTTCTATCCGTACACCAAGCGCTTTTTCTCGATGCCGCAGGCGGTGCTGGGCGTGGCGTTCAGCTTTGGCATCCCGATGGCGTTTGCGGCGGTGCGCGGTGAGGTGCCGGCGCTGGCCTGGGCGCTGCTGGCGGGTAATTTGTTCTGGGTGCTGGCCTACGACACCGAATACGCCATGGTCGACCGCGACGACGACCTGAAGATCGGCATGCGCACCTCGGCCATCACACTGGGTCGCTTCGATGTGGCTGCGGTGATGGCGTTTTATGCCACCTACCTGATCGTGTGGGCGGCGGTGGGCGCGCAGCTGGGTCTGGGCGCGGCCTACTTTGCCGGCGTCGCGGTAGCCGCAGGCCTCGCGGCGTGGCACCACACGCTGATCAAGGACCGCTCACGCGAAGGCTGCTTCAAGGCCTTTCGGCTCAACCACTGGCTGGGGCTGACGGTGTTTGCCGGGATCGTGGCAGATGCCTTCTGGCGCTCGCTGGGCTGACCGGACCGACGCGCGCAGCGTCAGCCGCCGAACTCGTCGCCCAGCTCGCGGGCACGCTGCTGCGCGGCCTTGAGCGCGCGCACGAAAGACGCCTTCACGCCATCGGCCTCGAGCGAGCTGATCGCAGCAAAGGTGGTGCCGCCCTTGGAGGTGACGCGCGCGCGCAGCTGCTCGGGTGCATCGACCGAATCGCGCGCCAGCGAGTTGGCGCCGCCCACGGTGGCAATCGCCAGCTGGCGGGACGCAGCTTCACTCAGGCCCATCGCTATGCCAGCCTGGATCAAGGCTTCGAGCAAATAAAAGACATACGCCGGGCCCGAGCCCGACAGCGCGGTGACGGCATCGAGTTGCTCTTCGTGATCAATCCACAGCAGCTGGCCCGTGGGCACGAGCAGCTGCTCGATCCGGGCGCGCTCGGCAGCACTCACCGCGGCGCGCGCAAACAAGCCGGTCATGCCCTGGCCGATCAGCGCTGGCGTGTTGGGCATGGCGCGCACCACGCGTTCGGATCGAACGGCCCGGACGATGGCATCGCTGCGTATGCCGGCCATCACGCTCAGGTGCAGCGCGCCGCCCACCCAAGCCGCACAAGGCTCGGCGGCGGCTTGAAACAACTGGGGCTTGACCGCCCAGACCACGCAGCCGGCCGCAGCCAGCCGCGCATCGGCCGCCGGTTGCGCGGCGATGCCAAAGCGCGTGCGCAGCGCCTCGCGCTGCTCGGCCAGCGGCTCGATCACATGGATGCGCTCGGCCGACCAGCCGCTGCGCAGCAGCCCGCCGATCAGCGCGCTGGCCATGTTGCCGCCGCCGATGAAGGCGACGGTCGGCTCAGGGCCGCTCGTCATGGCGCGGAGGCGGCCGGCTCGCTGGAGGGCGTGTTCACCACCACGCCCGGGCCGAGGGGGATTGACGAGGTTTCGGACACGCCGGTGATGAAGTAGCGCGTTTCACCAAAACAGCTGGTGGGCAGGCCGACCTTTTCCTCGTAGTGCAGGCTCACCCGCTTGCCCATGGCCGCTTGCAACTTGTTGGCCACCGCATCGTCACGCACGGTGAACAAGAACTTCTCGACGCTGCTGCCCGGCAGGGACACCAGCGCGAGTTCGCCCTCCCAGGTCTTGCACACGAAGCCCTTGTAGGACAGCTTTTGCAGCCAGCCGGCGCGCTCGCCGGTGGAGTAGTTCCAGTTGAGCACCACCGCGAAATAGGCGGCGATGAGCACGGCGACGAAAACGAGGGCGGCGATCAGCTTGGGCATGGTCAAGAGTGGCAGCAGTGGATTGGGTGTGAGGAATCGTCGCACGGATGGGTGACGACACGGCCTTCAGCGCGCACCAAAGATCGCCGTGCCCACACGCACGATGGTGGCGCCCTCGGCGATGGCAGCCTCGAGATCGGCGGTCATGCCCATCGACAAGGTGTCCAGCGCCAGCCCCTCGCGCTGCAAGTGCATCAGCAGCTCGCGCAGCCGCGCATGCGGTGCGCGCTGCGCGGCCACGTCTGCTGCCGGTGCGGGAATGGCCATCAGACCGCGCAGGCGCACACCCGGCAACGCCGCCACCGCGCGGGCGACGTCGGGCACCTCGTCGATGGCCAGGCCCGACTTGCTGGCCTCGCCGCTGATGTTGACTTGCAAGCACAGCTGCAGCGGCGGCAGCTGTGCGGGGCGCTGCTCGCTCAGGCGCTGCGCGATCTTCAACCGATCCACCGAATGCACCCAGTCGAAGTGCTCAGCGACGGCCCGGGTCTTGTTGGCTTGCAGCGGGCCGATCAGGTGCCACTCGATGCGCTCGCGCAAGTCGGCGAGCACGCTGATCTTGTCGATCGCTTCGGCCACGTAGTTTTCGCCAAAGCAGCGCGCGCCGGCATCGAAGGCCGCTCGCAGCGCATCGGGCGGGAAGGTCTTGCCCACGGCCAGCAGCGTGACGCTTTGCGCAGGCCTGCCGGCATCGGCGCTGGCCCGCTCGATGCGCAGTCGCACTTGATGAAGGTTGTCTGCGATCGTCGCCATAATCGGCTGCAGTATCCGCCACCGAGGCGGCCCCGGGCACCCGATCAGCCGAGCCACATCGCCCCCGCACCCAGAGCGAGCCCCCATGGACATCTCCCAACTGCTGGCGTTTTCGGTCAAGAACAAGGCCTCGGACTTGCACCTGTCGGCCGGCCTGCCGCCGATGATCCGGGTGCACGGCGATGTGCGCCGCATCAACGTCGAGCCGCTCGAGCACAAAGACGTGACGGCCATGGTCTACGACATCATGAACGACTCGCAGCGCAAGGCCTACGAAGAGCTGCTCGAGTGCGACTTCTCGTTCGAAATTCAGGGGTTGGCGCGCTTTCGGGTGAATGCGTTCAATCACAACCGCGGTGCGGGCGCGGTGTTTCGCACCATCCCGTCGAAGATCCTCAGCCTCGAGCAGCTCAACGCGCCCAAGGTGTTCGCCGAGCTGGCACTTCGCCCGCGCGGCATGGTGCTGGTGACCGGCCCGACCGGCTCTGGCAAATCCACCACGCTGGCCGCGATGGTCAATCACCTCAATGAAAACGAGTATGGCCACGTGCTCACCGTGGAAGACCCGATCGAGTTCGTGCACGAATCGAAAAAGTGCCTGATCAACCAGCGCGAGGTCGGCCCGCACACGCTGAGCTTTTCGAACGCCTTGCGCTCGGCGCTGCGCGAAGACCCCGACGCCATTCTGGTCGGCGAAATGCGTGACTTGGAGACCATCCGCCTGGCGCTGACCGCTGCCGAGACCGGCCACCTGGTGTTCGGCACGCTGCACACCTCGAGCGCAGCCAAGACCATCGACCGCATCGTCGACGTCTTCCCGGCGGCCGAAAAGGACATGGTCCGCGCGATGCTGTCGGAGTCACTGGTCGGCGTGATCTCGCAAACGCTGTGCAAGACCAAGGACGGCAGCGGCCGCATCGCGGCCCACGAAATCATGCTGGGCACGCCGGCCATCCGCAACCTCATCCGCGAAAGCAAGATCGCGCAGATGTATTCGGCCATCCAGACCGGCAACAACATGGGCATGCAAACGCTCGACCAGAACCTCGCGGAACTGGTGCGCCGCAATGTGGTCTCGCCAGCCGAAGCGCGTGCCAAGGCCAAGTTCCCCGAGAACTTCCCCGGCTAAACCTCGCATCGAACGCGCGACTGGGCGACTGCAGAGTCAAAGGAAACCGACATGGAACGCGAACAGGCCTCGAAATTCATCAACGACCTGTTGCGTCTGATGGTGTCGCGCGGTGGCTCAGATCTGTTCCTGACGTGCGATTTCCCGCCGGCGATCAAGGTCGACGGCAAGGTGACCAAGGTGTCGCCGCAGCCGCTGTCGGCGCTGCACACCATGGCCCTGGCGCGCTCGGTCATGAACGACAAGCAAGCCGGCGAGTTCGAGCGCACCAAGGAGTGCAACTTCGCGATCTCGCCGCAGGGCATCGGGCGCTTTCGCATCAATGCCTTTGTTCAGCAAGGCAGCGTGGGCATCGTGCTGCGAACCATTCCGAAAGACCTGCCCACCATCGAGGGGCTGAACCTGCCCACCGTGCTCAAGGAAGTGGCCCTGACCAAGCGCGGTCTGGTGATCTTCGTGGGGGCCACCGGCTCGGGCAAGAGCACCTCGCTGGCGGCGATGGTCAATCACCGCAACGAAAACTCCTACGGCCACATCATCACCATCGAAGACCCGGTGGAGTTCGTGCACCCGCACAAGAACTGCATCGTCACTCAGCGTGAGGTGGGCATCGACACCGACGACTGGGGCATCGCGCTGAAGAACACGCTGCGCCAGGCGCCCGACGTGATCCTGATGGGCGAGATCCGCGACCGCGAAACGATGGAGCATGCGGTGTCGTTCGCCGAAACCGGCCACCTGTGCATGGCCACGCTGCACGCCAACAGCGCCAACCAGGCGCTTGATCGCATCATCAACTTCTTCCCCGAAGAGCGCCGCTCGCAGTTGCTGATGGACCTGTCGCTCAACCTCAAGGCGCTGGTGTCGCAGCGGTTGCTGCCCCGCCAAGAGGGCACCGGCCGTGCGGCAGCGGTCGAGCTCATGCTCAATTCACCGCTGATCTCCGACCTGATCTTCAAGGGCGAGGTGACCGAGATCAAGGAAGTCATGAAGCGCTCGCGCGAGCAGGGCATGCAGACCTTCGACCAGAGCCTTTTCGATCTGTACGAGAGCCACACCGTCACCTACCAGGACGCGATCCGCAATGCCGATTCGGTCAACGACCTGCGGCTGCAGATCAAGCTCAACAGCCAGCGTGCGCGCAACACCGACCTGGCAGCCGGCACCGAACACCTGACCATCGTTTGACACCGTCTGGCCCGGCATCCATGAGCCAGCGCGCCTACGCCCCCATCCCTCCACAACGGGTGGCTTTCATCGGTCTGGGCGTCATGGGCGCGCCGATGGCCGCGCATCTGGCGCGCGCTGGCCATCAGGTCTGTGTGCACAACCGCGGCCAAGGCAAAGCCGATGCCTGGGTCGCCGAGCACGGCGGCCGCGCGGCACCCACCGCGCGCGATGCGGCAGCAGATGCGCATTTCGTTTTTGCCTGCGTGGGCCATGACGACGATCTGCGCGAAGTCACCGTGGGCGCGCATGGCGCTTTTGCCAGCATGCCGCCGAATGCGGTCTTCGTTGATCACACCACCGCGTCGGCCGCGCTGGCGCGCGAGCTGGGTGCTGCTGCGGCGTCACGCGGGCTGCACTTCATCGATGCGCCGGTGTCCGGCGGCAATCTGGGTGCGATCAACGGCACGCTCACCGTCATGTGTGGTGGCGATGCCGAGGCCTTCGAGCGCGCCCGGCCTGTGGCCATGGCCTATGCCAAGGCGATGACGCTGCTCGGCGGCAGCGGTGCGGGTCAGCTCGCGAAGATGGTCAACCAGATTGCCATCGCCGGGCTGCTGCAGGGGCTGTCTGAAGCCATCGCTTTCGGCGAGCGCGCCGGGCTGGACATGAAAGCGGTGCTCGCCGTGATCGGGCAGGGCGCGGCGCAAAGCTGGCAGATGGATCAGCGCGGCGGCACCATGGTCGATGGCGCGTTCGACTTCGGCTTCGCCGTCGACTGGATGCGCAAGGACCTTGGACTGGTGCAGCAAGAAGCCCGTCGCAATGGATCGAGCCTGCCGGCAACCGAGCTGGTCGACCAGTTCTATGCCGACGTGCAGCTCGCCGGCGGCGGCCGCTGGGACACCTCGAGCCTGATCACGCGGCTGCGCTGAGCCGCGCCAAGGCTCTCAGCGCACGGGCGCCGCGGGCTTGTTGTCGGCGCTCGAAGCGGGCATGGTCTTCATCGCGGCGAGTTCGGCCTCGCTGAGGATCTCGAACACCTTCACCACCTTTTGCACGCCGCTGACGCTGCGCGCGGCTTCAGCGGCCTGCGTGGCCTCGCGCTCGGTGACGCGGCCCATGAGGTAGACGGTGCCGCGCTGGCTGACCACCTTCACCACATTGGCCAGCGGATCCTTCGAGTCCACCAAAGCCGCCTTGACCCGGCTGGTCAGCAGTGTCTCGCTGCCAAAGCTGGACGCTGGCAAGGTGCTGAACACCGCGAGTTCATTGACGATGGAGCGCACCTTGTCGATGCGCGAAACAGTTTGCTCGACCAGCTTGCGATCGTCGTCGCTGGTCACGTCGCCCACGATCAGCACCAACTGGTTGTAGCTGGTCACGCTGACGTTGCCGCGCTTGCCCATGACATCGCCCAGCCGGTTGGCGGCCTTGAGTTCGATGGCCTCGTCCTCGATCTGCGAGCCCGTCGTGCGCCGGTCGATCAGGACCACGCTGCTGCCCACCACGGCGCTGCCCAGCAACAGCGGGAAGCATGCGGTGAGCGAGGTCGAGGCAGCCAGCGCGATCAAAAGCGTCGCGCTCAAGCGCACAAGTGAGGGGGAGCGGTTCATGCGAGCCTTGTTCATTCCTGTTCACCGAGCAGTTGGAAGTCGATCGCATCGCACAGGCAATGCAACGACAGCAGGTGGACTTCCTGGATGCGCGCCGTGCGGTCGTGGGGCACTGCAATGAGCACATCGGTGTCGCTCAGCAGTGCGCGCAAGCGACCGCCGGTGCGCCCGGTCAGCGCCACCACCGTCATTTCCCTGGCGTGCGCGGCCTCGATGGCGGCCAGCACGTTGGCCGAGTTGCCGCTGGTGCTGATGGCGATCAGCACATCGCCCGGCTGGCCAAGCGCCTGAACCTGCTTCGAGTAGATGGCGGCGAAGTCATAGTCATTGCCAATCGCCGTGAGGATGGAGGTGTCGGTGGTCAGCGCGATGGCCGCCAAGCCAGGTCGCTCGCGCTCGAAACGCCCCACCAGTTCGGCCGCAAAGTGCTGCGCGTCGGCGGCGGATCCGCCGTTGCCGCAAGCCATCACCTTGCCGCCGGCGGTGATGCATCCGATCAACGCGTCGACCGCCTCGGCGATCGATTTGCTCAAGGGCTCGGCGGCGGCGTACTTGAGGTCGGCACTGTCGAAAAACTGCTGCTGTATGCGTTGCTGGACCATGGTCAAGGATGATATGCCAGCGACTTTTGACGGCCCGTGCCACGGGGCATCAGGCCGCGTCGAAGGCACCGCGCAGCCACTCGATGTGCGCGCCTTCGATGGCCACCACATCGAAGCGACACGGCGGCGGCGACGCGAAGGCCCGCAGGTAGCAGCGTGCGGCAAAGATCACGCTGCGCTGCTTGGCAGCACTCACGCTGCCAGCGGCACCGCCGAAACCGGCACCCTTGCGCGTGCGGACCTCGACGAAGACCAGCGTGCCGTCGCTCTCGCGCACGATGAGGTCGATTTCGCCGCCCCGCGCGTTCGGCCCTGCGGCCACCCGATAATTACGGCGCACCAGCGTGAGCCCACGGGCCAGAAGGTACGCCAACGCACGGGATTCACCGTCCTCCCCTATCGCCTTCGTCGTGAGCACCATCGCCTCCTCCCCACTCCTTGCGGCCGCTGCGGCTGCGGCTGGTCACCAGCAGTATCCCGCCAGTGCCTTGTATGTGGTGGCCACGCCCATCGGCAATCTGGCCGATCTGACGCTGCGCGCCATCCATGTGCTGTCGCTGGTTGATGCACTGGCGTGCGAGGACACGCGCCACACCGCACCGCTGCTGCGCCATCTGGGTCTGGACAAGCCGCTGCTCGCGGTGCACCAGCACAACGAGCTGTCGTCGGCCGGCGACGTGATCACGCGGCTGTCGCGCGGCGAGCGCGTGGCCTATGTCAGCGACGCCGGCACGCCAGGCGTCAGCGACCCCGGCGCAGCGCTGGTGGCGGCGGTGGCGACCGCGGGCTACCGGGTGGTGGCGGTGCCGGGCGCGAGCAGCGCGATCGCCGCCGTCAGCGTGGCGGGCGATGCGCTGGGCAGCGGCTTTCGCTTCATCGGCTTCCTGCCGGCCAAGGGCGCGGAGCGCACGCAGGCACTGGCGGCGTTGGCTGCGAGCGTCGACACTCAGGTGCTGTTCGAAGCACCCCATCGCATCGAGTCGCTGCTGCAGTCGCTGGGCGAGTGTTGCGGCTCACGCGCCGTCACCGTGTGCCGCGAGCTGACCAAGCAGTTTGAAACCGTGATCACGATGGCGGCATCGGCCCTGGCGCCCTGGGCCGCGGCCGACGCCAACCGGCTGCGTGGCGAGTTCGTGCTGGTGGTGCACGCGGTGGCCGCATCGACCTCGGCCGACGAGTCGGCGCGGCACGACGGCATGCTGCGCACCTTGCTGGCCGAGCTGCCGCTCAAGCAGGCGGTGTCGCTGACCGCCACGCTCAGTGGCGCGCCTCGCAATGCGCTGTACGCACGCGCTCTGGAACTCAAGGGCACCGAATCTTCGCCTTGATGCAAGCGCCCCGACAGTCCACGGCCGGCGGCACGGGGAAGGCTTGCGCCGATGTGCCACTCCTACAATGAATTTCGAGTCCTGAAGGATTGCCCATGATCTCCCGCGAACCCACCATCGAGCGCCTGGCCATTGCGCAGCGGCTGCTGCTCGAGCCCTTCGGCCTGACCGAAGCGCAGTTGTCGCAGGCCTTGCAGGCCATCGCCACGCACCGCATCGACGATGCCGACCTGTACTTCCAGTACACGCGCAGCGAAGGCTGGAGCCTGGAAGAAGGCATCGTCAAGAGTGGCAGCTTCGGCATCGATCAGGGCGTCGGCGTGCGCGCAGTGGCGGGCGAGAAGACCGCCTTCGCCTACTCCGACGACATCTCGGCAGCCGCGCTGATGGACGCCGCCCAAACCGTGCGCACCATCGCCGCAGCCGGCCAGAGTCGGCGCGTCAAGGTCAACACGCCGCACAAGCTGGCGACCAGCCGCGCGCTGTATCTGCCGATGGATCCGATCGGCTCGCTCGACAGCACCGCCAAGGTGGCGCTGCTCGAGCGCATCGAGAAGATGGCTCGCGCCCGCGACCCTCGCATCAAGCAGGTGATGGCCAGCCTGTCCGGCGAATACGACGTGGTGCTGGTGGCGCGCGCCGACGGCACCCGGGCCGCCGATGTGCGTCCGCTGGTGCGGCTGGGGCTGTCGGTGATTGCCGAGCAGACCATCGCCGGTGAAGTGCGTCGCGAAACCGGCAGCAGTGGCGGTGGTGGGCGCTTCGGTTACGCCCACTTCAACGACAGCGTGATCGAAGGCTATGTAGACGCCGCCGTGAACGCCGCGCTCACCAACCTCGAATCGCGTGCGGCCAAGGCCGGCGAGATGAGCGTGGTGCTGGGCTCGGGCTGGCCGGGCGTGCTGCTGCACGAGGCCATCGGCCACGGCCTCGAGGGCGACTTCAACCGCAAGGGCTCGAGCGCCTTCAGCGGCCGCATCGGTCAGCGCGTGGCGGCCAAGGGCGTCACGGTGCTCGACGACGGCACGCTGCCCGACCGGCGCGGCTCGATGAACATCGACGACGAAGGCCATGCCAGCCAGCGCAATGTGCTGATCGAAGACGGCATCCTCAAGGGCTACCTGCAGGACTCGATGAACGCACGGCTGATGGGCGTCAAGCCCACCGGCAACGGCCGGCGCGAGAGCTATGCCGCCGTGCCGATGCCTCGCATGACCAACACCTACATGCTGGCCGGCGACAAGACCAAGGAAGAAATCATCGCCGGCCTGCGGCGCGGGCTGTACGCCAGCAACTTTGGCGGCGGTCAGGTCGACATCACCAGCGGCAAGTTCGTGTTCTCGGCGAGCGAGGCCTTCTGGGTCGAAAACGGCAAGATCCAGTACCCGGTCAAGGGTGCCACCATCATCGGCAACGGCCCCGACGCGCTCACCCGCGTGAGCATGATCGGCAACGACCTGAAGCTCGACCCCGGCGTGGGCACCTGCGGCAAGGAAGGCCAAAGCGTGCCCGTCGGCGTGGGCCAGCCCACCTTGCGCATCGACCGCCTGACCGTGGGCGGCACCGCCTGAGCCACAGCCGCACATCACCCGAAACCCATTCATTGAAGACCCGGAGCCTGACATGTCCGAGCCCCACAACGGCCGTTACCCCCTGAGCGAAAAAACCAGCCAGACCGACGACGAACGCATCGTCGACGTCACGCCGCTGCCACCGCCCGAGCACCTGATCCGCTTCTTCCCGATCCGTGGCACGGCGGTCGAAAAACTGGTCGCCGACACCCGCGAGCGCATTCGCCAGATCATGTCCGGCGGCGACGACCGACTGCTGGTGATCATCGGCCCGTGCTCCATCCACGACCCGGCGGCCGCACTCGAATACGCGCGAAAGCTCAAGGTGCTGCGCGAGCAGCACGCCGACACGCTCGAGATCGTCATGCGCGTGTACTTCGAAAAGCCGCGCACCACCGTGGGCTGGAAAGGCCTGATCAACGACCCCTACCTCGACGAGAGCTACCGCATCGACGAGGGCCTGCGCATGGCTCGCCAGCTGCTGCTCGAGATCAACCGACTTGGCATGCCCGCGGGCAGCGAGTTCCTGGATGTGATCTCGCCGCAGTACCTCGGTGACCTGATCGCCTGGGGCGCCATCGGCGCGCGCACCACCGAAAGCCAGGTGCACCGCGAACTGGCCTCGGGGCTGTCAGCACCCATCGGCTTCAAGAACGGCACCGACGGCAACATCCGCATCGCCAGCGACGCCATCCAGTCGGCCTCGCGGCCGCACCACTTCCTGAGCGTGCACAAGAACGGCCAGGTCGCCATCGTCGAGACCAAGGGCAACCCCGACTGCCACCTGATCCTGCGTGGCGGCAAGGCGCCCAACTACAGCGCGGCCCACGTCGAAGCGGCCTGCAAGGACCTCGAAGCCGCCAAGCTGCCCGCCACGCTGATGGTTGACTGCTCGCACGCCAACAGCAGCAAGCAGCATGAAAAGCAGATCGAAGTGGCCGCCGACATCGGCGCGCAGATCTCGGGCGGCAGCCGCAGCATCTTCGGGGTGATGGTGGAAAGCCACCTCAACGCCGGTGCGCAGAAGTTCACCCCCGGCAAGGACGATGCAACCAAGCTGGCCTACGGTCAGAGCATCACCGATGCGTGCATCGGCTGGGACGACTCGGTGGGCGTGATCGACACGCTGGCCGCCGCCGTCAAGGCGCGGCGCCAGTAAGCCCCGGCCGCGCCTCGCACCCAGGCGCGGCGGCCGGGCTTCAGTTCACTCGGCGCCAGATTCGCGCGCGAGCCGCTCGCTCTTCCAGTACACATCGTCACCGCCCAGCCCATCGAGGTTGGCGCGGTTGAGCACGCGTGCCAGCACGAACAGCAGATCGCTCAAGCGGTTGAGATAGTGGCGCGGCTCCTGGCGGATGGTCTCGGTGGCGGCCAGCGACACCACGGTGCGCTCGGCACGGCGGGCAATGGTGCGCGCCACGTGGGCCAGTGCCGCGCTGCGGGTGCCCGCGGGCAAGATGAATTCCTTGAGCTTGGGCAGCGCCGCGTTGTAGTGCTCGAGCGCCTCGTCGAGGCGGATCACCGCAGCGGTCTTGAGCAGCTCGAAGCCGGGGATCGACAGCTCGCCGCCGAGGTTGAACAGCTCGTGCTGAATCACCACCAGCAGCTCGCGCACATCGTCGGGCAGCGGCTCGGCGAGCAGCACACCGAGCTGCGAATTGAGCTCGTCGACATCGCCCATGGCCTGCACCCGCAGGTGGTCCTTGGCCACGCGCTGGCCATCGCCCAGGCCCGTGGTGCCATCGTCGCCGGTGCGTGTGGCGATCTGCGTGAGTCGGTTGGACATGGTGGTGGTTGCCGGGTTGGAAGAAGACGCGATGATGCCCGATGCCTGCCTGCGCGCATCGAGATCGACAATGCGCCAGCCCACGACACCGAACCACACGCGATGAACACCCCGACGGCCGCAGCTCACGCCCTGAGCGCATCCGCCCAGCGGCCCGTGCCGCCCGAGATGCTCCAAGCCTTGCGCGAGCGTTTTGCCGAGCGCTGCTCGACGGCGCTGGCCGTGCGCGAACAGCACGGCCGCGATGAATCGCCCTTCGACGTGCCGCCGCCCGAGGTGGTGGTGTTTTGCGAGAGCACCGAAGACGTCACCGACGTGGTGAAGCTCGCCGATCGGCACGCCGTGCCGGTGATCGCCTTTGGCGCGGGTTCGTCGATCGAAGGCCATCTGCTCGCGGTGCAAGGTGGCGTGAGCGTTGACGTGAGCCGCATGAGGCAGATCGTGGCCATGCACGCCGAAGACCTCACCGTCACGGTGCAGGCCGGCGTGACGCGCATGCAGCTCAACGACGAGATCCGCCACAGCGGGCTGTTCTTTCCGATCGACCCGGGCGCCGATGCCAGCCTGGGCGGCATGAGCGCCACACGCGCGAGCGGCACGAACGCGGTGCGCTACGGCTCGATGCGCGACAACGTGCTGGGCCTGACCGTGGTGACGGCGCAAGGCGAGGTGATCCACACCGGCACGCGCTCGCGCAAGTCAGCCGCCGGCTACGACCTGACGCGGCTGATGGTGGGCAGCGAAGGCACGCTGGGCGTGATCACCGAGGTCACGTTGCGGCTGTATCCGCTGCCCGAGGCGGTGTCGGCGGCCACCTGCACCTTTGCCAGCATTGACGCGGCGGTGCGCACCACCATGCAGGTGATCCAGATGGGCGTGCCGATCGCGCGCTGCGAGCTGCTCGATGCGAACGCGGTGCGCGCGGTCAATAGCCACGACCACCTCGAGCTGCCCGAAGCGCCCATGCTGCTGATGGAATTTCACGGCAGCGAGGCCAGCGTGCGCGAGCAGGCGGCCACGGTGCAGGAGGTGGCCGCCGAGTTCGGCGGCGAGCACTTCCAGTGGGCGACCACCCCCGAGCAGCGCAGCCGGCTGTGGACGGCGCGCCACCGCGCCTACCTGTCCGGCCAGCAGATGAAGCCCGGCAGCCGCTGCATCACCACTGATGCGTGCGTGCCGATCTCGCGGCTGGCCGAATGCATCAACGAGAGCATGGCCGAGGTCGAGGCCTCGGGTCTGGCGTACTTCCTGATCGGCCACGTGGGCGATGGCAACTTCCACCTGTGCTACCTGGTCGACCCGGCACAGCCCGCTGAGATGGCTACCGCCGAGCGCCTCAATCGGCAGCTCGTCGCACGCGCGCTGCGCCTGGGCGGCACCTGCACCGGCGAGCACGGCATCGGGCTGCACAAGCAGGGCTTTTTGCTCGACGAAACCGGCGCCGGCGCGGTCGACATGATGCGCAGCATCAAGCGTGCACTCGACCCGAAGAACATCATGAACCCGGGCAAGATCTTCGCCAGCTGAGGCCCCTTCAGTCGGCCGGTGTGGCGCTGGCCGTCCAGCTCAAGGCGCCCGGGGCGCTGGCGCTGCTGATGGGGTTGTCGGCTGAGATTGAGCAGGAGGCAGAGGCCCTGGCGGCTTGAAGCTGGCGCACGGATCGGCCCGTGCAGCACGCGGTGTGAACCACACCTCGTCTTGCGTGCCATCGGCCACATCGGGCGTGCCATCGTCGGATCGCTCCGCGAATGCCACGCCCATCACGCGTGGTGGCGTCGCGCCCGGCTCGGCATCGCGTTTGGCCAGCACGCGCAAATAGTGGGGCACGCCGATGTCGGCCCTCAAGTGCCCGTTGCCCGCGATCAGCACCACCCGGGCG
>CAMCNE010000016.1 GCA_945875935.1 Bordetella parapertussis | reverse complement strand
GTGGCCATCCGCTCGCTGGCCACACCAGGGCGCGACGCCTGGTTGCAACTGCTGCACGATTTGTTGCCCGAAGACACGCCCGTGCGCCGGGTGCCGCTGCACATCAACGACGAACGCCTGCTGGGCGGTCTGGACCTGGCGGCCACGCTGCAAGCCGGTCGGCCCATCGCGCAAAAAGGCGTGTTGACGCTGGCCGATGGCGGCGTGGTGCTGATGGCCATGGCCGAACGCATGTCCCCGGCCACGGCCGCGCGGCTGGCGGCGGTGATCGATTCCGGCGAAGTCGCTCTCGAGCGCGAGGGACTGGCTTCACGGCACCCCACGCGCTTCGGGGTGGTCGCGCTTGACGAGGGGCTGGCCGACGACGAGCGCATGGCCCCGGCGCTGCTCGATCGCCTGGGCTTCATGATCGATCTGCATCCGGTGTTGCCCGACCCGGCGGCGGCTGCCGAATCCGAAGGGATGGAGCTGCCGTTTCGCACCACCCGGGAAGATGTCGCTCGCGCCCGATCGCTGTTGCCCCGTATCGAAGCCGAACTCGATGTCGTTCAGGCGCTGGTGGCCGCAGCACTGCAACTGGGTGTGTATTCGATTCGCGCACCGATGCAAGCGCTGCGCGTGGCGCGCGCGGCCGCAGCGCTCGACGGGCGCATTTGCCTGATCGACGAAGACGTGGCGCTGGCCGCAGCGCTGGTGCTGTCGCCGCGTGCCACGCGAATGCCCACGGCTGAGCCACCGCCCGAAGAAGATCAACCCGAAGAACAAGAACCCGCCGATCCGCCACCCGAGCAGCCCGAAGAGCCGCCCGAGCCCGAAGAGCCTCCGCCGCCGCCCGAGCGGCCCGATGAGGACCCAGCCGATCCGCCTGACGAAGAGCCCGAGCGCGAACCGACGATGGACGATCTGGCCGAACTGGTGCTGGCGGCTGCTCAAGCGGCCATTCCGCCGGGGCTGCTGGCAGCCATGCAGCTCGGGCTTGAGCAGCGCGCGCGCAGCAACGCGGCAGGCCGCATGGGCGCGTCCAAGGCCAGCCAGTCGCGTGGTCGCCCGCGAGGTGCTCGGCGCGGCGAGCCACGCGCCGGCTCGCGCTTGAACGTGATCGAAACGCTGCGTGCCGCAGCACCGTGGCAAAAGCTGCGACAAGCCGAGATGGCGCGCATCGCAGCCGTCGAGGTGGTCACCGCTCGCAAGCGCGCTGCGAAGAAGCCCACCGCGCCGGTGGCCCGGGTGCAGGTGCGCAGAGATGACTTCCACGTCACGCGCTACCAGCAGCGCGGTGCCACCACCACGGTGTTCGTGGTGGATGCATCGGGCTCGGCGGCACTCAACCGTCTGGCCGAGGCCAAGGGCGCGGTCGAGTTGCTGCTGGCCGATTGCTATGTGCGCCGCGACCAGGTGGCGGTGTTGTCGTTTCGCGGCCGCGGGGCCGAGTTGCTGCTGCCACCCACGCGTTCGCTGGTGCGTGCCAAGCGCAGCCTGGCCGGTCTGCCCGGAGGCGGCGGCACGCCGCTGGCCAGCGGCATCGATGCGGCGGCCGCTCTGGGCGAACAGATCGCCCGCCGTGGCGAAACGCCGATCGTGGTGCTGCTCACCGACGGTCGCGGCAACGTGGCGCGTGACGGCAGCCCGGGCCGAGCGCGAGCGGCCGAGGATGTCGATCTGGCTGCGCGCCAGTACCGCCTGGCGAATCTGAGCACGCTGCTGATCGACACCGCGCCGCAGCCCCAGCCGGCGGCGCAGGCACTCGCGCGCATGATGGGTGCGACCTATCTGCCGCTGCCTTATGCGGGCTCGGCCGCCTTGTCGCGCGCGGTGGCGCAGGCTGGCCAGGCCGTGGCTGCCGCAGCGGTCTCGCGCTAGGCAGCGGCCATGGCCCAGCGTCTGGACTGGAACCGCGACGGGCAAGACTGGCCGCATCGCGAAGCCAGCAGCTTTGTCGATGCGGGTGGCGTGCGCTGGCATGTGCAGCGCTTTGCTCGCAGCGTGGCGGGTGGCCATCCCGCCGGGCCGGCGCCGCTGGCGTTGTTGCTGCACGGCACGGGCGCGTCGGGCCACTCATGGGTTCCCATGCTGCCGTGGCTGGGCAGGCACTTCGATCTCATTTGCGTCGATCTGCCAGGTCACGCTTTCAGCAGCATGCCGCTTTCGTGGCAGTCGTCGCTGCCCGGCATGGCGCGCGCCGCCGGTGAGCTGATGAAAGCACTGGACGCCCGCCCGGACGTGGTGATCGGACATTCCGCCGGGGCCGCGCTGGCTGCGCGCATGTGCCTCGACGGGCAGCTCGCACCGAAGCTGCTGATCAGCCTCAACGGCGCCTTTTTACCCTTGCCCGGATTGGCCGGGGTGGTCTTTCCGCCGGTGGCCAAGGTGATGGCGGCACTGCCTTTCGCGCCGAGCTTTTTTGCCAGCCAAGCCGCAGACCCTCGCGCTATCGACCGCCTGATCGACGGCACCGGCTCGACGCTCGATGCTGCGGGCCGTGGGCTCTACGCCAGATTGGTTCGCAATCCGGGGCATGTGCAAGGCGCGCTGGCGATGATGGCCAACTGGGATGTGAGGCCGTTGCTGCGAGACCTGCCCGGTCTGAGCACCCGGCTGCTGCTGGTGGTGGCCGACAAGGACAAGACGGTCGCGCCCGAGCAAGCGCAGCAAGTGCGTGCGATGTGTGCCGGGGCCTCGGCTGTTGATGTGCACCGGCTGGCCGGGTTGGGCCACCTCGCGCACGAGGAAGACCCGGCGCAAGTCAGCGCGGCTTGCGTGGCCGCAGCCCGCGCGGCGGGCGTGGCCTGCTAGGTTCTCAGCGCTCAGGGCTGCACGCTGTCGATGACGATCTGCAGTCCTTCGGTGCCCAACTTCACGTCGCTGAGCTGACCGCTCAGGTCGCCGGGGCTGGGCATGGCGTTGCCCGATTTCGAAATGCGTGCGCCCACGACCACGCGCGCAAAGTTCGACAGCTTCATCGCCGGTGACATGGCCATCGAATCGTCGAGCGTGAAGTCGATCGGCAGGTCGGCCACCGTCTTGCGCAAAATGGCCAGCGGCATGCGTGGCCCCTCGACGGCCCGCGCGAAGATGAACACCGTGTCGCCGGGCGACACCTTCGCGGCCAGTTGGGGCGACAGGCTCACGCGACCGCTGACGCGCGCGCCGCCGCCCAAGGCTGAGGGTGTGGCTGCCTGATCGGCGACCGGCTGGATGGCTGGTGTGGCGATGGTCGCGGCAGGGGCTTGCACCACCGCAGTCGACGGTGGTTCGCCCTTGGCGACCTGGGCGTCCTTGATGCCCTGATCCAGGTTGTTCGCAAAGTCGCTCGCCGGCGCGGCGAGTTCGCGAGCCTGCTTCCAGTAGAAGATCGCCTTGTCGTACTCGGCTGCTTCAAAGGCCACGCTGCCGGCCAGCGCCAGCGCCTTGAGGTTCTTGGGATCGAGCTCCAGCGCGCGGGCGATCAGCTTGGCGGGCTCGCCGGCGGCGCGCTGACCTTGCAGCACCGCCATCACGTCGGCGCGGTCAGCGAGCAAGGACGCATCGTTGGGTGACAGCGCGCAGGCGCGCTCGAAGGCCTGAGCGGCTTCGGGAAACTTCTGCATCGCCGCATAGGTGCGCGCCAGCAAGGTCCAGCCTTCGAGGTCGTCGGGGTTGGACTTCATGCGCTCGGCCAGTTGCTTGACCAGCACCTCGACCTGATCGTTGGTCACGCCATCGGCGAGTGCGGGTGCGGCTTCGGCTGCCGGGGCCTCGATGGCCGCCGGGTTGCCCAGATGCTCGTACCCGTAGGTGGCCAGCAGCGGGATGGCCAGTGCGATCACCACGATCGTGGCCCAGGGCTTGCCGCTGCCGCTGCCCGCGCGCGGCGTGGCGGTGGCGACAGACGCTTCGACCGCTGCGGTTTCCTCGATCACGCGGCGCTCGATCTCGGCGCTGCTGGCGCGGTGCTGTTCGGCATCGATGGTGCCGGCGGCCAGATCGGCATTGAGTTGCGCCATCTGATCGCGAAGGATGGCCAGCGTGGCCTGACGTGCGGTCTCGGCCTCATCGCGTATTGACGTTGACGGGCTGCCGTTGAGCAGCGTGGGCAGCACCAAACCGATGGCCAGCGCCATCAGCAAGGCGCTTGATATCCAGAAGATCGTCATGAATCAGAGTGGGTTTTCGCGAGCAGTTGCCGCGCTCGGGCGGATTCGGCGTCGCTGAGCGCCGCAGGGATTTGTTTCTTGCGCGCGCGGATGGTGCGAGCCATCACCACGCCTGCGACCAGCAGCAAGGCAAACGGCCCCACCCACAGCAGCACGGTGGTGGCCGAAAGACGCGGTCGGTACAGCACGAAGTCGCCGTAGCGCTCGACCATGAAATCAAGGATCTGCCGCTCGGACTGGCCCTCAGACAGCTTGGTGCGGATCTGCTTGCGAAGATCAACAGCCAGATCGGCGTGCGATGCGGCAATGGTTTCGTTTTGGCAGACCAGGCAGCGCAGTTCTTCGGCCACCACCATCACCCGGGCTTCGAGCGCCGGATCTGCAGCGCTCGGCTGGGCAGTCGTGGCCAGGGTCGCCGTCGACGTCAGCAGCGCGGCGGCGGCCAACCCCACAGAGATCAGCCAGCGTCGCGTCATGAGGCCTCCAGTTTCTTGATCAGCGGCAGCAAGGTGTCTCGCAGCGCTTCGGGTGTGATGGGGCCGATCTGTTTGTAGCGAATGACACCTTGCTTGTCGATGACGAAGGTTTCCGGCACGCCGTAAACACCGTAGTCGATGCCCACCAGGCCCTCGGTGTCAGACACCGACTTCACATACGGATCACCCGTCTTGCGCAGCATGCCGATCGCGTCTTCGCGCTTGTCCTTGTAGTTCAGGCCATAGACCTTGACTGTGCCGGCGCGGGCCAGATCGACCAGCAGCGGATGCTCCTGCCGGCAGGCCACGCACCACGACGCCCACACGTTGAGCAGCCAGACCTGGCCGCGCAGGTCCTGCGTGGAAATCATCTGCTCGGGGGCGTCGAGCCGTGGCAGGTTGAAAGCTGGCGCGGGTTTGTCGACCAGGGGCGAAGGAACCTCACGCGGATCGCGATTCAGCCCCACCGCCAAAAAGCCGGCCATCACGAGAAACACCGCCAGCGGCAGCAAGTAGCGCTTCATGTGGGCGCGGTTTCCTTAGGGCTCATGACAGCTGGCTGCGGCAATGCGCCTGGCTGCGGACCCACCGGGCCGCGGGCAGCGACCGAAGCCGCCGGGCTGCGCGTGCGGTAGCGCCTGTCGAGCACCGCCAGAAACCCGCCGCCGGCCATCAGCAGGCAGCCCAGCCAGATCAGATTGACCAGCGGCTTGTGGTGCACGCGCACGCTCCAGGCGGTCGCACTGACCGGCTCACCGAGTGCCACGTACAGGTCGCGCGCGATGCTCCGGTCGATGGCGACTTCGGTCATCGGCGAGCGCGTCACGGTGTAGATGCGGCGCTCGGGCCACAAGGTGGCGACGGGCTTGTCATCCTGGGTCACCACGATCGACGCCTGAGCGGCCACATAGTTGGGCCCCTTGATCTCGCGCACGCCGTGCAGGGTGAAGGTGTAGCCGCCGGCGGTGGTCGATTCACCGGTGGCCATGCGCACATCGCTTTCGCTCTGGAAGCCGCTGACCACGGTCACACCCAGAATGAACACCGCCACGCCGAGATGCGCGAGCAGCATGCCGTAGTAACTGCCGGCCTGCGACGAGAAGCGCCGAGCCCAGCCGGTGGCCGGATGCGACGCGATGCGGCTGATCAGGTTGAGCACCGCGGTGCTGGCGATCCAGGCGGCCAGCAGCAGGCCAAAGCCGATCATCGGTGTCCAGTGCCCCAGCAGCAGCGGTGCGATCACCGCAGACGCCATACTCACACCAAAGGCCCAGCGCAGCTTGCGCGCGAGGTCCATGGCTTCGGCCTGACGCCAGCGCGTCAGCGGACCGACACCCATCAGGAAGAGCGCCGGCGCCATCAAGGGCACGAACACGGCCACGAAGTAGGGCGGGCCCACCGAAATCTTGCCCATGCCCAGGGCATCGAGCACCAGCGGGTACAGCGTGCCCAGCAGCACGGCGGCGGCGGCCACCACCAGCAGCACGTTGTTGGCCAGCAGCATCGATTCTCGAGACACCAGATCGAAGCTGCCGCCCAGGCCAACCTTGGGCGCGCGCCAGGCGAACAGCAGCAGCGAGCCGCCCACCACAAAGACCAGGAAGCCGAGGATGAAGACGCCGCGCGCCGGATCGGTCGCAAAGGCGTGCACCGAGCTCAGCACACCCGAGCGCACGATGAAGGTGCCCAGCAGCGACAGCGAAAACGTCAGGATGGCCAGCAGCGCCGTCCACATCTTGAAGCCGCCGCGCTTTTCGGTCACAGCCAGCGAGTGGATCAGCGCGGTGCCGACCAGCCAGGGCATGAACGATGCGTTTTCGACGGGATCCCAGAACCACCAGCCGCCCCAGCCCAGTTCGTAATAGGCCCAGAAGCTGCCCAACGCGATGCCGATGGTGAGAAAGCACCAGGCCACCGTTGTCCACGGGCGTGACCAGCGCGCCCATGCCGCGTCAAGCCGGCCCGACAGCAGTGCGGCGATCGCGAAGGCAAACGTCACCACGAATCCCACGTAGCCCATGTAGAGCATGGGCGGGTGGATGATCATCCCCGCATCTTGCAAAAGCGGGTTGAGGTCGCGGCCATCGGGGGCGCCGGGCACCAGACGCTCGAACGGGTTGGACACGAACAGCGTGAACATCAGAAAGCCGCAACTCACCAGGCCCATCACCCCCAGCACCCGCGCCACGGTGGGCTCGTCGAGTTGCTTGGAAAAGATCGATACCGCCAGCGTCCAGCCCGACAGGATCAGCGCCCACAGCAAGATGGAGCCTTCGTGGTTGCCCCACACCGCGGTGTAGCGATAGGCCAGTGGCAGCGTCGAGTTCGAGTGCATGGCCGCCAGCGCCACCGAGAAATCGTTGTTGACGAAGGCCCAGGTGAGGCAAGCGTAGGCCAGCACCGTGAAGATGAACTGCCCTCGTGCAGAGGGCCGCGCCAGCGACATCCATGCAGCGTTGCCGGTTTGCGCGCCGATCAGCGGCAAGATGCTTTGCGCGAGCGCCATGGTCAGCGCCAGGATCAGCGCCACGTGACCGATTTCAGGAATCATGGATTGGCCCTTGGTTTCATGTCATCTCCGGAGACGGTCATGGTGCCGCCCGGCATTTCCCCCTTGCGCGCCTTGGCCAGTGCGTCGGCGGCTTCGGGGGGCATGTAGTTTTCGTCGTGCTTGGCCAGCACCTGCTCGGCACGAAAAACGCCATCGGTGCCGAGCTTGCCCTGTGCCACCACGCCTTTACCTTCACGAAACAGGTCGGGCAGCAAGCCGGTGTAGGTGACAGGCACCTTTTGAGCAAAGTCGGTGACGACGAAGTTCACGGTGAGCGACTTCTCGTCGCGCTGCAAGCTGCCTTGCTCGACCATGCCGCCGATGCGAAAGGCGCGCTCGCGCGGTGCTTCATCGGCCACCACCTGCGAAGGGCTGAAGAAAAACACCATGTTGCTGTTGAAGGCGTTGAGCACCAGCGCGGTGGCGATGACCAGCGCGGTCAGTCCACCTGCGATGGCCAGGGCACGTTTGGTTCTGGGCGTCATGGGGTGTCTTTCGATTCATCGGGGCCGGCATCGGCCACCAGGTTGCCAATGGCCTTGCGTCGCGCGGCCACCAGCCATATCTCTGCGGCAATGACGGCGGCCGTCACCCCGAACGAGCCCCACACGTACAGGCCGTAGCCGCCCATGGCGAAAAACTCGGAAGCGCTGTTCCAGATCACGATCGCACCCCGAGCTCGGCGCGCACCCATTGCGTGTGCTGCTCGCGCTCCAGGATGACCACCCGCAGCCTGGCCAGCGACACCGCGATGCAATAGGCCCAAAAGGCCAGCGCCATGATCAGCATGCCGGCGAGCATCGGCGTTGCCATGCTCGATTTGGTGACGGTGACGGAGGCACCTTGATGCAAGGTGTTCCACCATTTCACCGAGAAATAGATGATGGGTACGTTGACCGCGCCCACGATGGCCAGCAGTGCTGCAGCGCGATCGGCGCGGCGGATGTCGTCGATGGCCGCGTGCAGCGACATGAAGCCGATGTACAAAAACAGCAGCACCAGCTCGGATGTCAGCCTGGCGTCCCACACCCACCAGGTGCCCCACGTCGGCTTACCCCACAAAGCGCCGGTCCACAGGGCAATGAAGGTCATCAATGCGCCCGAGGGTGCCAGCGAGGTGGCCAGCATCGCCGCCAGCCGCGCGTTGAAGATCAGTCCGATGGCCGCCCAGAACGCCATGGCCAGGTAGATCACCATCGACATCCAGGCCGAGGGCACATGGATGTAAATGATGCGGTAGGCGTCGCCTTGCTGGGCGTCGGTGGGCGCGATGAACATCCCGAGCGCCAGCCCGGCCACGCACAAAACCACCGCCACTGCCGCGCACCAGGGGAGCAACTTTCCAGCCAGTGGATAGAAACGCTGCGGCGCGGCGTACTTGAACCAATTGATATCAGACAACTGCACTTGCTCGGACTCCGGCCGTCACCGCACGATGGTGCGACCCCCGGCCGCCCAACGCTTCGACAGCGGATTGTGCAATGCGTTCAATCGAGTGCGATCCGAAGCGCGGCCGCTGCCGCCCAGGGCGCCAGGAACAGCGCAGCGACCAGCATCGCGGCGAGCAGCGAGTAATGCGCGCCCACGGTCAAGCCCGACACGGCGGCGTCAACCGCACCCGCGCCGAAGATCAGCACCGGCACGCAAAGCGGCAGCACCAGCACCGACAACAGCACCGAGGCGCCGCGCACGCCCACCGTGAGCGCCGCACCGATGCCGCCGATCAGGCTGAGCAGCGGCGTGCCCAGCAGCAACGTGATCAGCAGCACCCCGATGGCCTCGCCCGGCAAGTCGAACTGCAGCGCCAGCAGCGGCGCGACCAGGCTCAGCATCAGCCCGGAGCACAACCAGTGCGCGGCCATCTTGGACAGCACGATCAGCGGCAGCGGGCACACCGACAGCATCACCTGCTCCAGCGTGCCATCGGCATGGTCGTCGGAAAACAGCCGACCCAGCGACAGCATCGAAGCCAGCAGCGCCGCCACCCAGAGCACCCCGGCCGCCATGGTGCGCAGCAACGCAGGTTCGGGGCCCACGCCCAGGGGGAACAGGCTGGCCACGATCACAAAGAAGAAGAGCGCGGCAGCGGTGTCGGCGCGGCGACGCAAGGCCAGGCGCAAGTCGCGCATGAAGATGGCGCGCATGGCACCCAAGGTGCCGCTCGACGGGACGCGCACGGGGGGGTCTTCGTTCACAGGCTGATCACCACCTGAGACAGCGCGGGATCGATGGCCAGCGGCATGTGGCTGGTCAGCACCACGATGCCACCGCGTCGCAACTGGCCGGCGAGCACGCCCAGCATCCATTCGGTGGCCGCGCTGTCGAGCGCGTTGAAGGGCTCGTCCAGCACCCACAGCGGCGCGTCTTGGGCCAGCGCCAGCCGCGCCAGCGACACCCGCCGCCGCTGGCCTTGCGACAGGCTGCGAGCCGGCAGGTGCTCACGCTTGCGCAGTCCGGCCTCGCTCAGCGCGTCCATGATCTGGCGGTCCGACGGCTGCTGGCCTGCGAGCAGGCAGGCGCTCAGCAGGTTTTCCTTGCCCGAAAGGTCGTCCTTCAAGGCAGCGGCGTGGCCGATGTAGACCAGTTCGCGGTGAAAGCGGTCCAGCTCCTGGCCCGGCGCCTGACCGCGCCAGTGCACTTCGCCTTCCAGCGGTTGCGACAGCCCGCACAGCGTGCGCAGCAGCGTGGTCTTGCCCGCGCCATTGGCGCCCTGAACTCGCAAAAGTTCGCCCGCCTGAGCCGAGACATCCACCGGCGCAAACAGCCGTCGCGCGCCGCGTGCGCACACCAGCGCCTTCAATTCCAGGCATGCCGATGAGTTCGGCAGCGCGGACGAAGTCGTCGAGCCTGAGGTTTGGAATGGCGGGTTCAAGGTGCGGGGCTGAAGCGAAGGCGGACCGTGCTGCCACGCGTCACGCGTGATTTTCGGGCCGAAGCTGCGGATTATCCGGATGCCTGCGTCTGGCGGTCAATGACGCTGCCTTGGGCGATCCAGACATCCACCACCCGGGCACCACGGGCTGAACGAGGGCTGGAATTTCGGGTTTTCATCGGGCTGTCGCTGTTGACTCAGTTTGGGCATGTGTCTACATTACTTGACACATACAGACGGACAGTCAAGTTGACACTCAACCGGAGACCCCCATGAAGCCCATCACCCGAATCGAACAATCGCTTGCTGTTGCCATTGCTTGCGGTGAGGCTGAAGGATGCCCGCCGAAGCTGGCCGGTGCGATTCGGCATGCGGTGTTTCCTGGCGGCGCACGGATTCGTCCGCAGCTTTGCCTGGCTGTCGCCCAAGCCTGTGGCGACGACGACCCTGCGTTGTCAGACGCCGCCGCCACCGCCATCGAGTTGCTGCACTGCGCCTCGCTGGTTCACGACGATTTGCCTTGTTTCGATGACGCCACCACGCGCAGGGGGCGTGCTTCGGTGCACTTTGCCTTCGGCGAAAGTCTGGCTGTGCTGGCCGGTGATGCGCTGATCGTGCGCGCCTTCCAGACGCTGGGCGCGGCTGCGTCGCGATCGCCTTTGCGCTTGCCAGCCCTGCTGAGCACGATCGCCAGCTCCACCGGCATGCCTCACGGCATCGTGGCCGGACAGGCCTGGGAATGCGAGCCACGCGTGCTGCTTTCGGACTACCAGCGCGCCAAGACGGGCTCGCTGTTTTCAGCGGCCACCATCGCTGGCGCACAAGCCGCAGGCGCAGATGCTGCCCCGTGGCGCGCGCTGGGTGAATGGCTGGGTGAGGCCTACCAGGTGGCCGATGACATCCGCGATGTCGCTTCTGATCCTGCTGCTCTGGGCAAGCCCACGGGCCAGGATGTGGCTCTGTGCCGACCCAGCGCAGCGCGCGAGCTGGGTCTAGAAGGCGCCATCCATCACTTTGACCGGCTGGTGGCCGCAGCCATTGAATCGATCCCCGATTGCCAGGGTGCGGCGCAAATGCGGGCACTGGTGCGCATGGAAGCCGAGCGTCTGGTGCCCAAGGCCATGACCGAAGAGGTGGTGCGGGTCTTCGCTTGATTCGATGCCTCGCATCGTGATGAAGATGGATCCCCACGGCGTGCTGCCTGCACCGCATGAGCCCAGCCCGTCGCTCATGGAGCGCTTGGTCGACAGCTATTGCGCCTGGCGTGATGGGTTGGTTGGCAGTCCGCGTTTCAGGCGCTGGGCAGCGGCTTTTCCGCTGACACGGCCGATCGCGCAAAAGCGCGCGAGCGGGCTTTTCGATCTGGTGGCGGGCTTTGTCTATTCGCAGGTGTTGCTGGCTTGCGTGCGGCTTCGTTTGTTCGACATGCTGGCCGAAGGTCCCCAGAACTTGTCTGCGCTGGCACCCAGGCTGGGTCTGAGCGAAGACGCGGCACTGCGGCTGCTCGCGGCGGCTGTCTCCTTGAAACTGGTGTCGCAGCGCAGCCGCGGCCGCTATGGGCTGGGCCCGCTGGGCGCACCGCTGGTGGGTGACGCGGCGATTGCTTCGATGGTCGAGCACCACACCACGCTGTATGCCGATCTGCGCGATCCCGTGGCGCTGCTGCGCGGGGAAGGATGCAGCTCGGCGCTGTCTCAATACTGGCCCTATGCCGCTGCCGATGCGCCCGATGCGCTGGCATCCGACCGCGTGAGCCCCTATTCAGCGCTGATGTCAGCTTCTCAGCCGCTGGTGTCCGACGAGGTGCTCGAGGCCTATTCGCTGAAAAACCACCGATGCCTGCTCGATGTGGGGGGCGGCGAAGGCACCTTCCTCACGGCTGTCGCCGGTCATGCGCCTCATTTGAAGTTGATGCTGTTTGATCTGCCCGCAGTGGCCGAGCGAGCCAAGGCGCGTTTTGCCGAGCAGGGTCTGTCCGCGCGAGCCACCACATTCGGCGGCAGTTTTTTCAGCGACGCGCTGCCCACGGGTGCCGACGTGATCAGTCTGGTGCGGGTGATCTTCGATCACGACGATGCCCGAGCTTTGATGATCCTCAAGGCGGTCCGGCGCGCACTGCCGCCAGACGGAACCCTGCTGTTGACCGAGCCGATGGCCGGCACCCCGGGTGCCGAGGCGATGGGCGATGCGTACTTTGGTTTCTACCTGCTTGCGATGGGCAAGGGCAGGGCGCGCAGCGCTGGACGGCTCACCGCCATGCTGCACCAGGCCGGGTTTGGCGAGGTCAAGCTGGTGCGCAATCCGATGCCGCTGCAAACCCAATTGATCGTGGCTCGGCCGAGTCTCGTGGAAAACCCTAGGCTCAATGACGTAATCACGGATTGACAGATGTAGATGTCAACTTAACATGACACATCTAGCGTTCATTCCCTCACGACGACCTCTCGAGATTCCCACGCAAATGCAGTGCCCCATCAACCAAGTTGCAAAGGTGGTCGTTTGAACACCATGGCCGTGGTGCTTGAGCAGCCCGAGCGGTTGGCTCTCAGCCGCTTGGAACTCACGCCGCCGACCGATGACGACGTCACCGTCGACATCGAGTGGAGCGGCATCAGCACCGGAACCGAGCGCTTGCTGTGGACGGGCCGCATGCCGGCATTCCCAGGCATGGGCTACCCGCTGGTGCCTGGCTACGAGTCGGTCGGCCGCGTGCGCGACGCCGGTGTCAACTCAGGCCGCACGGTCGGCGAGCGGGTCTTTGTGCCTGGCGCCAAGTGTTTCGGTGATGTGCGAGGCCTGTTCGGTGGAGCGGCCGCGAGGGTCGTCTTGCCAGGCGCACGAACCATTCCCTTCGCCGAGCAGCTCGCCGAAAAAGGTGTCTTGCTGGCTCTCGCTGCGACCGCTTATCACGCTCACTCGCAGCCTGGCCTCGAGCAGCCAGATCTCATCATTGGACACGGCGTGCTGGGGCGAATGATCGCCAGGCTCGCCGTGGTGGCCGGTGCCAATCCTGTGGTCTGGGAAACCAACCCCACTCGACGCGATGGCGCCGTGGGCTACACCGTGGTCGATCCTTCGACCGACAGCCGCCGTGACTACCGCTGCATCAGCGACGTCAGCGGCGATGGCGCCTTGCTCAACACCTTGATCTCACGCCTGGCACTGGGCGGCGAGGTGGTGTTGGCCGGCTTCTACGACGAGCCGCTGTCTTTCGTGTTTCCACCGGCATTCATGCGCGAGGCCCGCTTGCGGGTGGCTGCGCAATGGCTGCCTTCCGATCTGGCTGCCGTCAAGAACCTGGCGGAATCAGGCCAGCTTTCCCTCGACGGGCTCATCACCCACCGCTCGGACGCCATGCAAGCCGATTCGGCTTACCGCACGGCATTCGGTGACTCGTCATGTCTGAAGATGATTTTGGATTGGAGGTCCTGTTCATGAGTACTGCTGAATCGACCCTGGGCGCTGCAAAGACCAACCCCGTGACCTTCATGATGAAAGACCTGAGAGCCGAGGCTGCGGTTGAACCAGCTCCTGTATCCACCAGCGCAGTCACCAAAGAGACCCAGATCATTGCCATCTACGGCAAGGGTGGCATCGGCAAGAGCTTCACCCTGGCCAACCTGAGCTACATGATGGCCCAGCAGGGCAAGAAGGTGCTGCTGATCGGATGCGATCCCAAGAGCGACACCACCAGCTTGCTGTTCGGCGGTCGAGCCTGCCCAACCATCATCGAGACCAGCTCCAAGAAGAAGCTCGCCGGCGAGGCCGTGGCCATCGGCGACGTGTGTTTCAAGCGCGACGGCGTGTATGCGATGGAGCTTGGCGGCCCAGAGGTCGGCCGCGGTTGCGGTGGCCGCGGAATCATCCACGGCTTCGAACTGCTCGAAAAACTCGGCTTCCACGAGTGGGGTTTTGACTACGTCTTGCTCGACTTCCTGGGTGACGTGGTGTGCGGCGGCTTCGGTCTGCCGATTGCCCGCGACATGTGCCAGAAGGTCATCGTGGTCGCCAGCAACGACTTGCAGTCGCTGTACGTGGCCAACAACGTGTGCAGCGCGGTCGAGTACTTCCGCAAGCTCGGCGGCAACGTCGGTGTGGCCGGCATGGTAATCAACCGCGACGACGGCACCGGCGAGGCAGCAGCCTTCGCCGAGCAGGTCGGCATCCCGGTGCTGTCGACCATTCCAGCCAACGAAGACATCCGCCGCAAGAGTGCCAGTTACGAAATCATCGGCCGTCCTGATTCGCCCTGGGGCCCGATGTTCGCCGAGCTCGCCGAGAACGTGGGCACCTCGCTGCCGGTGCGCCCGAAGCCGATGTCGCAAGACGCGCTGCTCGGACTGTTTTCTGCCGCCTCGGTCGGGCGTGATGTGGTGCTCGAGCCTGCCACTCAGTTCGACATGTGCGGCAAGACCGAGAAGACCCAGCAGACGCTCGAAGTGGTCTACGACGAAGTCTGAGCGGCAGCGCACCATGAGCAAGACGATTCCCATCATCGCGGCCGACAAGGCCGGTGCGGCGTCGGCACCTGTGGCGCCGGGTGTGTCGTCCACCACGCTCGAAGGCGACGGCATGGGTTGCCATGCCGGTGGCGACCAGTTGCTCGCCGCGGCCAAATCGGCCGGCAAATCCGAGGTGCTCGAGCAGTACGCCAAGGACTACCCGAAGAACCCGAACGCCGGACCGCACGATCAGCCGCAAAGCATGTGCCCCGCCTTCGGATCGCTGCGTGTCGGATTGCGCATGCGCCGAACCGCGACGATCCTGTCGGGGTCAGCTTGCTGCGTCTACGGCCTGACCTTCACCTCGCACTTCTATGGCGCCAAGCGCAGCGTCGGCTACGTGCCGTTCAACTCCGAGTCGCTGGTGACCGGCAAGTTGTTCGAGGACATCCGAGAGGCGGTCCACAAGGAAGCCGACCCGGCGAAATACGACGCCATCGTCATCATCAACCTGTGCGTACCCACTGCCAGCGGCGTGCCATTGCAGATCCTGCCCAAGGACATCAACGGCGTTCGCATCATCGGCATCGATGTGCCCGGGTTTGGCGTGCCGACGCACGCCGAGGCCAAGGACGTGCTGGCCGGTGCGATGCTGAAGTACGCACGCAGCGAGATCATGGCCGGCCCGGTGCAAGCGCCCAGAGCAGGGCGCTCGGACAAGCCCACCATCGCACTGCTCGGCGAGGTGTTCCCCGCTGACCCGGTGATCATCGGCATGATGCTCGAGCCGATGGGGTTGGCGGCCGGTCCGGTGGTGCCCACGCGCGAATGGCGCGAGCTCTATGCGGCGCTGGACTGCGCAGCGGTGGCAGCCATCCATCCTTTCTACACCGCCAGCATTCGTGAGTTCGAGGCGGCCGGCCGTCCGATCATTGGCTCGGCTCCGGTCGGCTACGACGGCACCGAATCCTGGCTGCAGGCGATTGGCAACATCACCAACACGCCGCAGGCCCAGATCGATGCGGTCAAGAACCGCATGCTGCCGGCGATCCGTGGTGTGTTGTCCAAGACGCCTATCAAAGGGCGCATCACGCTCAGCGGCTACGAGGGCTCCGAGTTGCTGGTGGGTCGTCTGCTGGTGGAAAGCGGCGCTGATCTTCGATACGTCGGCAGCGCCTGCCCACGCACAGCCTGGAACGAAGAAGACAGGCAGTGGCTGGAGTCCAAGGGCGTGCAGGTTCAGTTCCGCGCATCGCTCGAGCAGGACATTGCGGCGATCGACGAATACAAGCCCGATCTGGCCATAGGCACCACGCCCGTCGTTCAGGCAGCCAAGGCGCACAGCATTCCGGCGCTGTACTTCACCAACCTGATCTCTGCGCGTCCTTTGATGGGCCCTGCCGGAGCCGGCTCGCTCGCCACCGTGATCAATGCGGCCATCGGCAACAAGGCGCGCTTCGAAGAGATGAAGAACTTCTTCGGCGACGTCGGCGAAGGCCACACCTCGGGTGTGTGGGAGCCAGCCAACGGCGTGCCCAAGGACCGCCCTGAATTCAAGGCCGATCAGCGCCGCCAGGCCGAAAAGCTGGCCAAGAAGCGCAAGGCCGAGGAAATGATATGAGCCTGATCCTCGACCACGATCGCGCAGGCGGCTACTGGGGTGCGGTCTATGTGTTCACCGCCATCAAGGGCTTGCAGGTGGTGATCGATGGCCCCGTGGGTTGCGAAAACCTGCCGGTCACCTCGGTGTTGCACTACACCGACGCGCTGCCGCCTCATGAACTGCCCATCGTCGTGACGGGTCTGGCTGAAGAGCAACTGGGCCGCGAAGGCACCGAAGGCTCGATGCGCCGCGCGCACGCCGCGCTCGACCCGGACCTGCCTTCGGTGGTGGTCACCGGATCCATCGCCGAGATGATTGGCGGCGGCGTCACGCCGTCGGGCACCAACATCATGCGTTTCTTGCCGCGCACGATCGACGAAGACCAGTGGCAATGCGCCAACCGCGCCATGTTCTGGCTGTGGAGCGAGTACGGCATGAAGAAAGTGCCGGCACGCAAGCCCTACGCCGAGCGCCCGCCGGGCGAAAAGCCCCGCGTCAACATCATCGGGCCGTGCTACGGCACCTTCAACTGCCCAAGCGACCTGGCAGAAATTCGACGGCTGGTGCAAGGCATTGGCGCCGAGGTCAACATGACCTTCCCGCTGGGCAGTCACCTGGCCGATGTCTCCAGGCTCGTCGAGGCCGACGTCAACATCTGCATGTACCGCGAGTTCGGTCGCATGTTGTGCGAAGCACTCGACCGGCCTTATCTGCAAGCACCGATCGGCTTGCACAGCACCACCAAGTTCCTGCGCAAGCTCGGCGAATTGCTGGGTCTCGATCCCGAGCCGTTCATTGAGCGCGAGAAGCACACCACCATCAAGCCGATCTGGGACCTGTGGCGCTCGGTCACGCAGGACTTCTTTGGCACCGCCAATTTCGCGGTGGTGGCCAACGACACCTACACGCGCGGAATTCGCCACTTCCTTGAAGACGAGATGGGGCTGCCTTGCAACTTCGCGATTTCGCGTCTTCCGGGTGCCAAGACCAACAACGACGAAGTGCGAAAGCTGGTGGCCGAAAAGACCCCGCTGGTGATGTACGGCAGCTACAACGAGCGCATCTATCTGGCCGAGTGTGGCGGCGGCTCGATGATGAAGGCGAGCTTCATTCCGGCGTCCTTCCCGCTGCCCATCATCAGGCGCCACACCGGCACCCCGTTCATGGGCTACTCCGGTGCGACTTACATCATTCAGGAGTTCTGCAACGCCCTGTTCGATGCCTTGTTCCACATCCTGCCTTTGGGCACGGACCTCGACCGCATCGATGCCACGCCAGCGCGGCTTGAGCCGCAGTCGTCGACCCCGTGGGATGCAGACGCACAGGAACTGCTCGACGAGATCGTGAGCAACGAGCCCGTGCTGGTACAGATCTCGGCGGCCAAGCGCTTGCGTGACCGAGCCGAACGCGAAGCGCGCAAGGCGGGCGAAGACCGAATCACCGCCGCGCGAGTCTCCAAGTCTCGCGATTCCATGCGCCAGGGAGAGCCAGCATGACGCTGCACTGTCTTGGCATGAATCCATTTCGTTCAGCTCAGCTGAACACACCGAATGTCGTGGCGCAGTGCCGCGGCTGCCTTGGTCGCGCGGGCTCAGCGCGACACCGGCCGAATGGCCGTTCTTGAGGAGTAATCCTATGGCTGAAAGAAAAGGCTCCATCTCGGGCTTGACCGACGAGGAAGCACAGGAATTTCACAAATTCTGGGTGCAGGGAACGATCGGCTTTACCGCTGTGGCGGTGATAGCTCACTTCCTGGTTTGGGCATGGCGCCCTTGGCTCTGATTCTCTAAATCCCGAACAAGGGGAATGCTATGGCTACTAATACGACAAACGGCTCTTTGCAAAAGATTCTGAAAAACGATTCAAAAGTTTATCTGGCAATCTTTGCAGTGAGCTTCTGTGTGTTTTTGCTGATCGCCATGCTTTCGCAAGTCATGACGTTGCAGTGGCGTTCCTGGTTGCCGGGAGCAGAGGCAGAGAAATCATTGATTGGCGGCGTAAAAGGTGCGGTTTATACCTTTATGTCTAACTTAATTTAGGAGATTGACCATGTGGAGAATTTGGCGTTTGTACGATCCGCTTCGCGCGATGGTTGTGCAGGGTGTTTTCCTGTTTGGCTTGGCAGCCATGATTCATCTGGTACTGCTGAGCACGACGACTTACAACTGGTTCGACGGCGTGAATGCTCGCGCAAAAATCGACCAGAACAAGGCGTTGCCAGTTGCGGTGGGCTCGCCCGCCACACCAACGAAGTAAGGGTTTCGGGTTTCGACTCGAACCAAGCCGGGGTCCGGGCAATTGCCCGGCCTCGGACTGAACAAGATTCAAAAAAATCGGTGGCCTTGCGCCATCGTAGATATCGAGGAGTAGCCGATGGCCACGCTCAGTTTTGAAAGAAAATACCGCGTTCGCGGCGGAACCTTGATCGGAGGGGATCTCTTCGATTTCTGGGTGGGTCCGTTTTACGTCGGATTCTTCGGTGTCACCACTGCCTTTTTTGCGACTTTGGGAACCATGATGATTCTCTGGGGCGCCAGCATGGGCGACACCTGGAATGTCTGGCAGATCAATATCGCTCCGCCCGACCTGAAATATGGTCTTGGTTTTGCCCCACTGCGAGAAGGTGGGCTGTGGCAACTCATCACGGTCTGTGCGCTGGGCGCCTTCGGGAGTTGGGCGCTGCGAGAAGTCGAGATCTGCAGAAAACTGGGAATGGGACTGCATGTGCCATTTGCCTACCTGGTGGCGGTTTTCGCGTACTTCTCGCTTGAGGTCATACGTCCCGTGTTGATGGGCGCCTGGGGGCACGGCTTTCCCTACGGAATCCTCAGCCACCTCGATTGGGTGTCAAACACGGGCTACCAATACCTGCACTTTCACTACAACCCGGCTCA
Source organism: Bordetella parapertussis (assembly GCA_945875935.1). Lineage (GTDB taxonomy): Bacteria > Pseudomonadota > Gammaproteobacteria > Burkholderiales > Burkholderiaceae_C > PBB1. The sequence goes on along the minus strand of CAMCNE010000016.1, from coordinate 13,923 downwards.
CATGCTGGCGGTGACCTTCTTCTTCACCACCACATTCGCGCTCTCGCTGCACGGCGCTTTGGTGCTGTCTTCAACCAACCCGGCCAAAGGTGAAACGGTCCGATCGCCGGAGCACGAGGACACCTTCTTCCGTGACTTCATCGGCTATTCGATCGGCACGCTGGGCATTCACAGGCTGGGGCTGTTCCTTGCGCTGTCGGCCGTGTTCTGGAGCGCGGTTTGCATCGTGATCAGCGGACCTTTCTGGACCCGTGGCTGGCCTGAATGGTGGGGCTGGTGGCTGAACCTTCCCATCTGGTCTTGATGCGTCAAGTGCACAAGGAGACAAGCAATGTTTGAATATCAAAACCTATTCACCACCGTGCAAGCGGTGGGGCCAGTGCACCACGGCGTCGAACTCGGCCATGGCAACAGCCCTCGGACCGGCGAGCCGTTGATCGTTCACCTGCTCGGGCGCATCGGCAATGCGCAACTGGGCCCGATCTATCTGGGGGGACTGGGCGTCGCATCGATCATGTGCGGCATGCTCGCCTTCAACATCATCGGCTTCAACATGCTGGCACAGGTCAACTGGGATCCGATCCAGTTCGTGCGCCAACTGTTCTGGCTGGCCTTGGAGCCACCTGCACCCCAAAACGGCTTGGCCTTTCCGCCCATGAATCAGGGCGGCTGGTGGATGTTCGCCGGTGCCTTGCTGACGACCTCCTTGTTCCTGTGGTTCGCCCGGACCTACCGGCGCGCTCGTGAACTGGGCATGGGCACTCACGTGGCCTGGGCGTTCCTCGCGGCGATCTGGCTGTTTCTGGTGCTGGGCTTCATCCGGCCCCTGCTGATGGGCAGCTGGGGCGAGGCTGTGCCTTTCGGCATCTTCCCGCACCTGGATTGGACGGCAGCCTTCTCGATTCGTTATGGCAACCTGTTCTACAACCCGTTCCACATGCTGTCGATCGTCTTTTTGTACGGCTCAGCGCTGCTGTTTGCCATGCACGGGGCCACGATCCTGGCGGTGAGCCGCTTTGGCGGAGAGCGCGAAATCGAACAGATCACCGACCGCGGAACCGCTTCCGAGCGTGCGGCACTGTTCTGGCGCTGGACCATGGGCTTCAACGCCACGATGGAATCCATCCACCGCTGGGCCTGGTGGTTTGCGGTGCTGACCCCGCTCACCGGTGGCATCGGCATCTTGCTGACCGGTACCGTGGTGGACAACTGGTACCTGTGGGCCGTCAAGCACCACGTGGCGCCGATGTATCCGGCAGTGTGGGCAACGCCGGTCGATCCTGCCTTGCTGATCCAGGGAGTCAAGCCATGAATTTCAAACAACGATCCATCCTGACCTGGTTGGCGCTGTGCGCAGTTGCGCTGCTCGCAGGTTGCGAGCGACCACCCATCGATGCGGTGCAACACGGTTTTCGCGGAACCGGCATGGCCGAGATCTACAACCCACGAATCGTGGTCAAGGACCTGGAGAAAAATGTCGTGCCCGACGCTCCAGCGCCCGCTGGTCCCGGTGGGCCTGCTTCTTCGAAGGTCTATCAGAACGTTCAGGTGCTGGGTGACTTGTCGGTGGGCGAGTTCACTCGCACCATGGCGTCCATGACGGCATGGGTTGCCCCCGAGCAGGGCTGCGCTTATTGCCACAACGTGGCCAACTTTGCGTCTGACGAGGTTTACACCAAGGTGGTGGCTCGCAAGATGCTGCAGATGACCCACAAGATCAACGCCGACTACAAGACCCACGTCGCCGACACGGGTGTGACCTGCTACACCTGCCACCGCGGCAACAACATTCCAGAGAACATCTGGTTCACCGCCGAGCCCGAGGCTCGCTCTGACGGGATGCTGGGTGACAGGGCAGGGCAGAACACGGTGTCCGTCGCGGGGGCTTATTCCTCGCTGCCGGAAGATCCGTTCACACCTTACTTTCTGGAGGCCAGGGACATTCGCGTTCAGGGCGAGACGGCCTTGCCCACCGGCAATGCTCACTCGACCAAGCAAACCGAGTGGACTTACAGCCTGATGAACCACATGTCGACGTCTCTGGGGGTCAACTGCACCTATTGCCACAACACCCGTTCCTTCGGGTCGTGGGAAACCAGTCCGCCTCAGCGTGTGACCGCCTGGTACGGCATTCAGATGGTTCGCGATCTGAACAACGAGTACATGAAGCCGCTCACCGAGGTGTTCCCGGCTCACAGGTTGGGTCCCACCGGCGACGTGGCCAAGTCCAACTGCACGACCTGCCACCAAGGCGCGTACAAGCCGATGTATGGCAAGGCCATGGCGAAGGACTACCCGGCGATGTACGGTGCTCCAAGCCCCGGAACGGCGGCCTCTGCGCCAGAGCTGGTGGCTCAGGATGCGGCTGCACCGGCAGTCGAGGTGGCAGCGAAGTAATTCGCATCTTTGCCATCTTTCAAGGGCGGCCTGCGGGCCGCCTTTGTCATTTCTGAGCGGATGGCGGCCGCCAGCGGCGCAGCAGCAAGGCGTTGCCCACGACGCTCACGCTGCTGAGCGCCATCGCTGCACCCGCAATCACCGGGTTCAAAAGCCCGAAGGCCGCGAGCGGCAAGCCGAGCAGGTTGTAGACAAAGGCCCAGAACAAGCCGCGTCGCAAGACCGCGGTGGTGCGTCGGGAGATGTCCAGCGCATCGGCCACCAGCCCCAGCTCGCCGCGCATCAGCGTGATGCCCGCGGTGCCCATCGCCACATCGGTGCCAGTCGCCATGGCAATACCAATGTCCGCCGAGGCGAGAGCCGGTGCGTCATTGATGCCGTCACCGACCATGGCCACAACCTGGCCGCCAGACCGAAGCGACTCGATGAAGCCGGCCTTGTCCTCGGGAAGCATCTCGGCGCGGTAGTCGCTGATGCCGAGCTGATCTGCCACCGTGCGTGCGCTTCCGGCGTTGTCTCCGGTGAGCATCACCACGCGCGCACCCAGGGCCTTCAATCGGGCGATGGCAGCGTGCGCGGCCGGCTTGATGGGATCACCAAAGACCAGCAAACCCAGCACCTGGGCAGGCGCGGGGCTGCTGCCAATGAGCCACGACACCGTGCGCCCCTCGGGCTCGAACCGGCTCGCCGAGTCGAGCAGTTCACCCGGGTCCAGATTCATTTCCCTGATCAGGCGAGAGCTGCCCAGCGTGAACGGTTTGTCGCCGACGCGTCCTTCGATCCCGCGTCCTGGCAGCGCCTGCACGTCGATGGCCGCCAGCGAGATCAAGTTCTTCTGCTCTGCCAGTTGGCAAACGGCACGAGCCAGCGGATGTTCGCTGGCGCGCTGAAGCGATGCGGAAAGTCTCAACACCTCGTCAACGGCTGTGCCTGCCGCGGCCTCGACGCACACGAGTTCGGGGCGACCCAGGGTCAGGGTTCCTGTCTTGTCGAACACGATGGTGTCGACCCGATGGGCCACCTCGAGCGCCAGCGCGTCCTTGATCAGGATGCCGTGGCGGGCGGCCACGCCGGTGCCGACCATGATCGCGGTGGGCGTGGCCAGCCCCAGCGCGCAAGGGCAAGCGATCACCAGCACCGACACCGCATTGACGATGGCCTGTTCCCAGTCGCCCAGGTAGGCAGCCCACGCCAGCATCGTCAACAGCGCGATGACCAGCACCACGGGCACAAACACCGCACTGACGCGGTCCACGGTGTGCTGGATCGGGGCCTTGGCGGCCTGCGCGGATTCGACGAGTCGAACAATTCGAGCCAGGGTGGTCTCGGCACCCACGGCCAGGGTTTGCACAGTCAAGACCCCTGGGCCGTTGATGGAGCCTGCCGCGACCCGATCACCGGCGGCCTTGGCGACGGGCAGGCTTTCTCCGCTGATCAGAGATTCGTCGACCTCGCTCGATCCGCTGCTGACCAGCCCGTCAACGGCCAGCCGCTCGCCTGGGCGCACCAGCACCACATCACCGACCAACAGCCAGTCGACGGGCACATCGCGTTCCACGCCGTTGCGAATCACGTGTGCGGCTTCGGGGCGCAAGGCCTGCAAGGCGCGTATGGCTTCGGTCGTTTGCCGCTTGGCTCTTTCTTCCAGCCATTTGCCCAGACGCACCAGCGTGATCACTGCCGCCGAGGCTTCAAAGTAAAGATGCATCGGGCCTGACTCGGCCTGACGCAGCAACAGGTAAACCGACAAGCCGTACGCGGCCGTGGTGCCCAGCGCCACCAGCGTGTCCATGTTGCCGACTCGAGCGCGCAGCGCCTTGTACGCATCGCGGTAGAACCGCGCGCCAAAGACGAACTGGACCGGCGTGGCCAGCGCCCATTGCACCCAGCCGTCCAGCATCCAGTGCACGCCGGCTGCGCCCAGCAGCATTGGCACCAGCAAGGGCGCCGTGAGCAGGGCGCTTGCGGCCACCATCCAGTTGTCGGGCAATCCGGGCGCTTTCCTTGGCCCGCTCGAGTCGCTTTCGACGACGCTGTAGCCGGCTGTGTCCACGGCGGCCACCAGTGAACTTCGCTCCAGCGAATCGAGCCCGCGCACGAAAGCTTGCTGCGTGGCCAGATTGACCGTGGCGCTGGAAACGCCAGCCACCTTGAGCAGTGCTTTCTCGACGCGCGCTGAGCATGAGCTGCAGGTCATGCCCTGCAACTGCAGCATCAGTTCCTGAGTGACTTCGGATCCGTCGGCTGGGGTGTTCATGGGGGGTAATGTCTCGGGTAGACGAATCAAGCGCATGGCTTATCCTCCATCGCACTTCAGGTGTAGCTCCGACCCATGCGCAGGCGATGATTGTTTTCAACGTGTCAGATATGACCTGCGGCCATTGTGTCGGTGGCATCACCAAGGCGCTGCAAGGCGTGGACCCCAAGGCGAGCGTGACGGTGGACCTGTCGACCCACCGCGTGGAGATCCGTGACGCGTCGATCAGCGCAGAGGCTTTCGCTCAGGCAATCCGCGACGAGGGCTACACGCCCTTGCAGCAAACGGTCTCATGAACATTCAGCCTGACCGACACGCCGTTCACGGTCTGGCCCATTGGCTGCGCTGCTTGTGCGCGGCATTGCTGCTGGTCGCCTTTGGCAGCAGCCACGCTGCACCGACAGCAGAAGGCCTGATCGAGTCGTCCGTGTCGGCGGTCAGTCCTCCATCCAAGGCTGCCTCAGCAGCCACCCTCGAGGCGGCAGAGACCGTCGTCATCTTCAACCGAGAGATCGTGGTTTTCCGCTCCAGCTTGCTGGGTGTGACGGCCGAGGACAGAGCCCGTCGCACAAAAGCCAACCTCGAGCGCCTGCTGGACCGCGCAGGCGAGGGCAAGCTGACGGTGCAGTCCGAGAGCCTGGGCAACCTGGTGATGCTCGATGGAACCCTGGCGGTGATCGTGACTCGGGGCGATGTCGATGCGCTGCAAGGTCAGACGCTTGCGCAACTGACAACAGCCGTCATGGAGCGTTTGCATCTGGTGATCGAAGAAACACGCGAAAGCCGCGATCTGTCTTCGCTGCTGCGCGGTGTGTTCAAGGCAGCGGCGGCGCTCCTGGTCTTCGTGCTGGGTCTTTGGTTGCTGTCGCGCGCGAGGCGTTATGCGCAGTTGCTGTTGCTGCGCATGGTGGACCGGCGTGCCAACCGACTTCGCCTGGCAGGCGCGCAATTGATTCGTCGCGATCAACTCGTCGCTGGCGTGCGTCTGGGCATGCTGGCCTTGCACTGGACTTTGGGGCTCGCGCTGGCCAATGAGTGGCTGAGCTTTTCACTGCGCGTGTTTCCGTACACGCGAGCCTGGGGTGAGCAGCTGCACGGCTACATGATGGGCGTGCTGGTGCACATCGGCAGTGCCACCTTGCAGGCGATTCCGAATCTGGCCGTGGCCGTGTGCATCTTTCTCATCGCGCGTGCGGTCATTGCGATGTTGCGCCCGGTCTTCGACAACATCGAAGGGGGTCGCGGCAGCGCCGGCTGGCTGGACCGCGACACGGTGGTGCCCACACGGCGCATCGCCTCGGCCTTGATCTGGATCTTTGCGCTGGTGATGGCCTATCCCTACCTGCCCGGGGCCGACACTGCGGCCTTCAAGGGCGTGTCGGTGCTGCTCGGCCTGATGATTTCGCTGGGTTCTTCGAGTGTGGTGGGGCAGGGTGCCAGTGGTTTGATCCTGATGTATTCGCGCTCTGTGCGCCGTGGTGAATACGTGCGCATCGGCGAACAAGAAGGCACCGTCACCGAGGTCGGGCTTTTCATGACCAAGATCCGCACGGGTCTGGGCGAAGAGGTGTGCCTTCCCAACGCGATGATCCTGGGCTCGCCAACCAAGAACTACTCGCGAGCGGTGCAAGGCGAGGGCTACATCGTGGACACCACGGTGAGCATCGGTTACGACACGCCGTGGCGTCAGGTCGATGCGATGTTGATCGAGGCGGCTCGGCGCACCGATGGCATCCTGACGACGCCGCGTCCGCAAGTCTTCCAGACCTCGCTGTCTGACTTTTATCCGGTGTACCGGCTGGTTTGCCAAGCCGTTCCCGAGATGCCGCGTGTGCGCGCCGAGGTGCTCGATGCACTGCACGGCAACATCCAGGACGTGTTCAACGAACACGGTGTGCAGATCATGTCGCCTCATTACATGATGGACCCCGCGACGAACAAGGTGGTGCCGCCCGACCAGTGGTTCATGCCGCCCGCCAGACAAAATGCCGGCCAGGCGGCAAGCCCGCGCCCTGAAGATCACGTTCAACCCCATCCAAGCAACTGACCCGGAGGACCCTATGGATACCGCTGCAATCATGAATTTTCTAAGCACCACAGTCACCGAACTGGGCATCAAGGTGCTGGCTGCCATCGCGTTCTGGATCGTCGGGCGCTGGCTGATCGGGCGCGTGATCGCACTCGTGCAAACGGCCATGAACCGCAACAGCGTCGACGCCACGCTCACCAAATACCTGGGCTCCATCATTGCCGTGGCGCTCAACATCGCGCTGGTTCTGGGCATCCTGGGCTACTTCGGCATACAGACCACCTCGTTTGCGGCCATGCTGGCAGGCGCGGGTGTGGCGATCGGCGCGGCCTGGAGCGGCATGCTGGGCAACTTCGCCGCCGGCGCGTTCATGCTGGTGCTGCGCCCCTTCAAGGTGGGTGACTTCATCAGCGCCGGTGGTGTGGTCGGTACGGTGCACGAACTCGGACTGTTCGGCACCACCATCCTGACGCCTGAAAACGTCATGACCCTGGTGGGCAACAGCAAGGTGTTCGGAGACTCTGTGCAGAACTTCTCCGCCATGCCCGCACGTCGGGTGGACAGAACCGCGCAACTCGCTGGTGGGGTGGACCATCTCGATGCCATCGCGCGTCTGAAAGAAGCCGTATCGAAGATTCCCAACGTGGTGACTTCGCCAGCGCCTGAGGTCAACCTGCTCGATATCAACTTGCTCGGCACGGTCATCGCGGTGCGCCCTTACTGCCACAACGACCACTACTGGCAGGTTTACTTCGATACCAACGAGGCCATGCTCCGAGTGGGACGTGAAGCCGGCTGGCCCGCTCCGACCCCGAGCTCGGTGACCAAAGTCATGCAGGTGACATCATGAGCACGGCGCCTTCCAAGCCGGTCGGTGCGGCCAAGCGCGTCGCCAGAAAAACCACCTCGGTGCCAGCGGTGAGCAAGCCGGCCAAGGCCAAGCGACGCATCGCCATTGCCTGTCAAGGCGGAGGCAGTCAGACGGCTTTCACCGCCGGTGCGCTGCGCGGGCTCTTCGAGGGTGGCATCCTTGACGAGTACGAGCTGGTCAGCATCTCCGGCACTTCGGGCGGCTCGATCTGCGCGACCTTGACCTGGTACGCGCTGATGCATGGCGACGAAAAGCCGTGGGAGCGCATGTACGACTTCTGGCGCGAGAACTCGGCGTCCTCAGAGGGTGAAAAGCTCTTCAACCGCATGGTGCTTCAGTCGATGCGCCTGGCCAATGCGGGTCGGATTCCCAGCTTGTCGCTCAGCCCCACCAACCCGATCGCCAAGATGATGCTGGATGCGTCGACGATCGGGCTGCGTCCGCTGTTCACCGACTTTGAAGGCCTTCTCAAAAAGCACATCGATTTCGCCAAGCTCAAGAAGTGGGGCGCTCGCCCTGACGATGTGGCGCTGATGATCGGTGCGGTCAATGTGCTGACCGGCAAGCTGGCCAAGTTCTGCAGCGCGCTCGAGCCCATCAGGGTCGAGCACATTCTGGCTTCCTGCGCAGTGCCCAGCATCTTCCCGGCGGTGGAATTTGATGGTGGCGCCTATTGGGATGGATTGTTTTCGGACAACCCGCCGATCAGCGAGCTGCTTCAGCCGCGTTTCGTTGGCATGCAGCACGTGCCGCAGGAAATCTGGGTCATCAAGATCAACGCCACGGGGCTTGAACATGTTCCTGAAGCCGCTGACCAGATCGTCGACCGCCGCAATGAACTGGTCGGCAACGTGTCGCTGTTTCAACAGCTCGATGCGATCCGGGTGATGAACGAGCTGTACCTGCAGGGTGCATTCACCAGCGAGTTCTCAAAGGGCATGAGGATCGACGGCCCGATTTGCATACCCAAATCGTTCGAGGACGACGAGGCGCGCGACTATCACATCCCGTTCATCGAGATGAGCACCAAACTTTCGCGTTCGCTGGACTACGAGAGCAAGATCGACCGCAGCGTCGAGCACATCGAGCTGTTGATGAAAGACGGCGAGAAGCAGGCCAGCGAGTTCCTGACCCAACGCCGGGCGCTGGCTTTTTGAGCTACAGGCGGAGCGCCCGAGAACTTGGCGGTGGAGGGCCATGTCTCGGGCGGGGTTCAGGAGGCCCCATTCTTTGCTCACTCAAAAATTGAGTAAACATAATACAAATAGTCACCCTTAAGAGTGACGTCCAAAGCAGGCCACGTGCCTGCGTCTGGTCGCTCGCCGATCAATCGTTGAGTTCGCGATCGATCCGGCGGTCGTAGTCGGCCACATCGTCCGACACCGAGCCCAGCAAAGGCTTGTCGAGTGGATGGAAAACCTGGGTGCGCAAGCGAGCCAGCGATTCAGAACGCGCCACGGCACTGAGCACCGCATCGGGATCGGTCATCAGAACGAAAGGATTGCCGGCGGATTCGATGAGGTTGGTTTGCATGAAGATCTCCTTGGTGTCGGTGACCTCACTCTAAAAAGCCGCGCCAGTTTCTACAGTCGGCGTGTGCCCATTTGAAACGTCAGAAACACGCTGACACGGTTGTCAGGCAAACCTCCGGCCTGGATCAGCGCATGAGTCTGCGCAAGCGCTGCGCCAGATTGTCGCGACCGGCCTGCTCGGCGATGTCCGCGGCCGACAGGTTCATGAGATTGAGTCGGTTGACGTCGGCGCCTTTGGCCAAGAGCATTTCCACGCTGGCAGAAGCGCCTGTCTGCGCCGCCATCATGAGCGACGTGTTCCCGTTGGGTGCCGTGGCATTGACGGCCGCACCGCGTTGCAGCAACCACGCCACCATGCGTTCGTCTTCGCCCGCAGCCGCGTAGTGCAGCGGCGACCAGCCGTCGCGATTGATCTCCGCACCGCGTTGCACCAACCGATGGGCCAGCGCCTGCTGGCCTCGAAGGCAAGCCATCATGAGCGCGGTTTCACCCTGCGGGTTGGCAGCGTTGACGAGCAACTTTGGGCTGTCGATCAGCACGGCGGCGACCTCATAGGACTCGATTCGCAGCGCGAAGACCAGCCCCGGGCTGCCCAGTTCATCGACGGTGTTGGGGTCAACACCCTGGGCCAGCAAGCCCTTCATCATGGCTGGATGGTCGCGCTTGATGGCTGCGAAAAACTCATCGTAAGAACCTGCGTGAGCTGAAACAAATCCAGCAAAAACAATGAGGTAGAGAACACACCTAAAGTGTTTTATGAGGTATTTCACGCGGCGTCTTCAGTGGTCGACACGGCAAACAGCGTCTCGAAGTTGTGTGTGGTGATGCGCGCGATGTCTTCCACCGGCAGCCCTTTGAGCTCGGCCACCTGCTTGGCCACCCACGGCAACAGCGCCGGCGTGTTGGTCTTGCCGCGAAACGGTGCCGGCGCCAGGTAGGGGCTGTCGGTTTCAATCAGGCAGCGATCCAGCGGCACGAAGCTGGCCACCTCGCGAAGATCCTGAGCGTTCTTGAAAGTCAGGATGCCGGAAAACGAGATGTAAAACCCCAGATCCAGCGCCGCACGCGCCACCGCCAGCGTTTCGGTGAAGCAATGAAACACGCCCCTCACCTCGCCCTTGCCTTCGGCGCTCAGGACGTCGAGCGTGTCTTGGGACGCGCTGCGGGTGTGAATCACCAGCGGCAAACCCGTGTGCTGGGCTGCCTGAATGTGGACGCGAAAACGCTCTCGCTGCCATTCCATCTCGGCCACGCTGCGCCCGTTCAGGCGGTAGTAGTCCAGGCCGGTTTCGCCGATCGCGACCACCTTGGGGCGGGCGGCCAACTGAAGAAGGTCGTCGAGCGATGGTTCGCGCACGCCTTCGTTGTCGGGGTGAACGCCGGCGCTGGCCCAGAAGTGGTCGTCCGAGCAGGCCAGCGCGTGCACGTCTTCAAATTCTTCAAGCGTGGTGCAAATGCACAAGGCCGCACCCACATTGGCCGCTCGCATGTCCTCGCGAATGACGGGCAACTGCTCGGCCAGCCCAGGAAAACTCAAATGGCAATGCGAATCGACGAACACGAATCAGATGGTCTGCGTGGGCTTGGACGATGAAATTGCCGTGCCCAGCGCCTGCTCGATGCGCATTCGAAGCACACGCGACTTTTCGTCGGCGGGAAAGCACACACCCACGCCCTGCGTGCGCCCGCCCGAGGCATTGGCTGGCGTCAGCCAGGCCACCTTGCCTGCCACGGGATAGCGCTGAGGGTCATCGGGCAGCGTCAACAAGAGGTAGATGTCTTCACCGAGCCGGTAATCGCGAGAGGTCGGAACAAACACGCCGCCTTCGCGCAACGATGGAATGTAGGCCGCATAGAGCGCGCCCTTCTCCCTGAACACGAGCTGAATCACCGCCGGGCGGCTGATCGCCTGTGGCACCGACAGCAAAGTCAGCGGGGCCGGTGAGGTGGAGTCGCGATCGCTCATGGAATCAGTTTAGCGGGGCTCGAGCCGGCGCGGCTTGCGTCAGCGCCACGCGGGCTTGCCCCACCAGCCACTCGATGGTCAGTGCGGCCTGCCAAGGGTGCTCAGCGTGGCGAGCCAGACGAGCGAGTTCCTCATGCCAGCGAGCCAAGGCCATGGGTGACGCATCGAACTTCGTCGGCGCCAGCGCAAAGTAAACCGGGGAGGAACCGCAAGCCACGCGCATGGCGTCGTGGCACACCTTGAACATCATGTCCACCACCCGAGCAATCGGCCATGAGGCCAGGCCCCCCACCTCGCCACGCATCAGTTGCCGGGGCAAGTCCAGCCACAGCGATGCGTCGATGCCTTCACGAGACCATCTCAGCGCCTCTTCAGGTTGGCCGCCAGCGGCAGCCAGCAGCACTTCGGGTTGCTTGACGCCTTGCGATGCCAGCCAGGCCACCGTCAACGGCTCGTCTGGCAAGGCCAGCCGCAAGGACTGACAGCGGCTGCGCAGGGTCGGCAGCAAGGCGTCCGTCGTCGAGCCGGCAAGCACCACACGCAGATCACCCGCGGGCTCCTCGAGCGTCTTCAGCAAGGCATTGGCCGACACGGTGTTCATGCGCTCGGCCGGAAAGATGACCACGACCTTTCCACGCCCTCTGGCACAGGTGCTTTGCGCAAAGTGGACCACGCGCCGCACCTCCTCGACCCGGATGTCCTTGCTGGGCTTGCGCTTGGAGCTGCCCTCAGATGCGCCACCGGCCTCCTCTTCGTCACCGGCGTTCCAGCCCAGCGATTCGCGCAGGACTTCGGGCACCAGCACCATCAGATCGGGATGCGAGCGCGCCAGCACCAGACGGCAACTCGCGCACGCGCCGCAGGCGGGCACGGGCTCGCGGCCCACCGCTCGTGCGTCGCACAGCCAGGCCTGGGCCAGCGACAGCGCCAGATCAAACTGCCCGACGCCGCTCGGCCCGTGCAACCAGATCGCGTGTGCCTGTTGCGAGGCCAGTGCTTCGCGCAGCGGCTTTTCCAGCCAGGGCAACAAGGGCAATGCCGCCGAAGGCGAGCCGTCAGTCACCATCCGCGCGCTCCCAGCACATCAGCCACCTGCGCGGCGACCGACTCGCGATCGAGCGAGGCATCAATGCGAGCAAAGCGCTGCGGATGGGCCTCGGCCCTTGCCCGGTAGCCATCGCGCACACGGTTGAAAAACGTGGCGTCAAGCTGTTCGAAGCGGTCGGGCACGCGCGCTGCCACAAGACGCTCGGCCGCCTGCTGTGCGCTGAGGTCAAACCACAGCGTCAGGTCAGGCTGCAATGGCGCTTGAACCCACGTCTCCAGCGTGCGCAACACCTCGGCGTCAAATCCCCGACCGGCGCCCTGATAGGCAAAGGTCGAGTCGGTGAAGCGGTCACACAGCACGGTGTCGCCGCGTGACAGCGCTGGCGCTATGCAGTTCGCAATGTGGTCGCGGCGCGCTGCGAACATCAGCAGCACCTCGGTCAGCGCGTCCATCGGTGTGTTCAGAATTTCCTGGCGCAGCCGTTCGGCCAAGACGGTGCCACCGGGCTCGCGGCTGACATGAACGGTGCGCCCTGCCGATCGCAGACGTTGCGCCACCGCGTCGATGTGGCTGCTCTTGCCCGCGCCGTCGATGCCTTCGAAAGTGATGAACAGCCCGCGCATGCCGGTCCTGACAAGGTGAGATTCGAGCCAGGCCGCGCTGCGCTAGCGGCCGCGCTGGTACTTGTTGACCGCGCGATTATGGGCGGCGAGATCGTTGCTGAATTCGCTCGAGCCATCACCGCGGGCCACGAAATAAAGCGACTTGTCCGGAGCTGGGCGGGCCGCCGCCAGCAACGAGGCCTTGCCTGGCATCGCGATCGGTGTCGGGGGCAGACCGTTGCGCGTGTAGGTGTTGAAGGGGGTGTCGGCCAGAAGGTCTCGACGGCGCAGATTGCCGTCGAACGACTCGCCCAGGCCGTAGATGACGGTCGGATCTGTTTGCAGCGGCATGTTGATGCGCAGCCGGTTGATGAACACCGCAGCCACCTTGCCGCGATCGGCGGCGCTGCCGGTTTCCTTTTCCACGATCGACGCCAGCGTGAGCAGTTCGGTGTCGCTCTTGAGCGGCGTGCCGCTCGCACGTTCAGCCCACGCGGACTGCAACTGCCTGGTCATCGCACGGTGCGCACGGCGCAGCACGGCGAGATCGGTGCTGCCCTTGCTGTAGGAGTAGGTGTCCGGAAAAAACCGGCCTTCGGCTGGCGTGCCCCCATCGCCCAAGGCCGACATCAACTCCTTGTCACTCATCGTGGCTGCGATGGGCTTGAGCGCTTCGGCACGGGCCAGCTCGGCGCGCACCTGACGCATCGTCCAGCCCTCGTTGAAACGCACGAAGGCCGTGCTTTCATTGCCGCTGACCATCATTTCAAGCAGCTGCACCGGCGTGACAGCACCTTCGATCTGGTAGCTGCCGGCGCGAATGCGCTTGGCCTGGCCCGACCACCTGAACCACTCGTAGAGCAAGAAGGAAGAGGTGCGCACCCCGGCCTGGACCCAGCCTTCGGCGATGCGCCTTGGCGGGGTGCCAGACTCGATCGACAACTCGACCGATTCGGCAGCCAGGCTCAATGGCTGATTCAGCCAGACGTAAACCGACCCTGCTGCCAGCGCAAGCCCCGCCAGGCTCGCGATCAACGCGGACTTCCAAACCTTCATCGGGTCTTCCTGGATGGGGTCGCCAAATCATAATCCGCGCATGACGATGCCCACTGCCGCACCCATTTCAGTCGAGCTCTCTCATTGGGGCGTGATCCGCGCACGCGGAGCCGATGCGGCCAGTTTCCTGCACGGACAGCTCACCCAAGACGTGCTTCACCTGCC
>CAMCNE010000015.1 GCA_945875935.1 Bordetella parapertussis | reverse complement strand
TCGGCCAACTGGTCAAAGCGCCGCGCGTCCTTGCACGGCGCGAGCAGACCACTTTCGCCACTGCGGATCAGCTGCGCTGCAGCGGCGTAGTCATAGGCGAGCACCGGCAGGCCGCTGGCCATGGCTTCGGGCGTGACGTTGCCAAAGGTCTCGGTCAGGCTGGGGAATACGAAAACATCAGCCGACGCGTAGTGCACGGCCAGCTCGTCCCCAGTCTTCGAGCCGACCAGCAGCGCTTCGGGGCAGGTGCTCTGCAGTTGCGCGCGCGCCGGGCCGTCGCCGACCAGCACCAGCCTGACCTTGGGGTTGACGCGTTGCATTGCCCGATAGGCCGACACGAGTGCGTCCAGATTTTTCTCGGCCGCCAGGCGACCCACGCACATCACGACCATGTCGTCGCTCGCCACGCCCCACTGCCTGCGCAGTGCTTCGCTGCGCTTGTTCGGATTGAAGCGAGTGACATCAACGCCGCGCGCCACCACGCTGAGCTTGCCAAAGCCCAGTGCGCTCAGCTCCCGACGCAGCGACTCGGTGGGCACCATCGTGCAAGCGGTGCGCTGATGGAACCAGCGCAAATACGCCAAAACTGGGCGCGTGAACAGGCTCAGGCCGTAATGCGATGCGTAGGCATGAAAGTTGGTGCGGAAATCTGATGTCACCGGCAGGCCGAGTTTTTGAGCTGCGCGCAAAGCAGCCCAGCCCAGCGGCCCTTCGGTGGCAATGTGAACCAGATCAGGCCGATGAGCCGACCACAGCCGAACCAGTACCGCCACCTTGGGCAGCCCCATCTTCAAGTCGGGATAGCGCGGGATGGGCAGACCGGGAACCAGCACTTCCTGATATCCATCCAGCCCCAGCGGCACGTCGGTCTTGCTCTGTCTGGGGCGAATCAGTTGCACCCGGTGCTGACGCGCTCGCATGCCTTCGACCACTCGGGCCACGGTCATGGCCACGCCGTTGACTTCTGGTGGATAGGTCTCGGTGACGAACGCAATGTGCAGCGCACCACCGCGGCTGTGCGGCTCTTTGGTCAATGTCATCGGCACCCCCGGAAGCTTGAAGCCGATTTTGGGTACGAAGTGCAACAAACAGATGACGCAAAACCTCTGTCATCCCGAATCTTCAGGGCCATCGGGATTTAACTCCTTTGACACGAATACGTCACCTTGGCGCCTGCGTCACGAATTTTTCACTCGAGGGCGTCATATTTCGAATCTGCAGCGCCCGCAAAGCGTTGTCAAACCGCCTACCAATGAGGAGCCAGCGTGCGCGAATTCTTTCGTACCCTTGAAGTTCAGCGATATGACGATCATCGCTACTACCACCACAGCCGGATCAACCAGTCGCTGCATCTGCTGAGCGCCACCAGCTTCGTTTGCGCCTATGCGTTGATGTTCACCGACCCGGTGGCCGCTGCGCTGGTGGCATGGCTGGTGTCCATGACCAGCCGTCAGGCTGGGCACTTCTTCTTCGAGCCGAAAGACTATGACGAAGTGAACAAGGCCACCCACGAATACAAGGAAGCCATCAAGGTGGGCTACAACCTGCGCCGCAAGGTGGTGTTGATGGTCGTGTGGGCAGCCTCACCGGTGCTGCTGTGGATCGATCCGACCCTGATGGGCGTCTTCGAGCCAGCCACTTCCACCACCGAATTCATCCGCCACGTGGGCGCGATGTGGCTGGTGGTCGGCGTGGGCGGACTGCTGTTTCGCACCATCCACCTGTTCTTCCTGCAAGGCGTCATGGCCGGTCTGGCTTGGATGACCAAGATCCTGACGGACCCGTTCCACGACATCAAGCTGTACTACAAGGCACCGTTCCACCTGCTGCGCGGAGAACTCATCGATCCGATGATCAGCCACCGCCAGGCTTGATACCTGTTTGGCAAGACGCTGCCCGGCCGACGCATCGCGACGGCCGGGCAGTTTTACTAGAAGCGGATCGCCAGCATTTCCTTGAGGATGCCGCGCTTGATGGCCTTGTTGGTCAGCCCGGGCACCTCCCACCACCAGCCATCGGCCTGCATGGCCTGGCACGCAGCGACAAAGCGCTGAACCACGGCGTCAAAGTCGGCCTCGGTGTAGTTGAGGCTGAAGATGAAGCGGCCGGTGCCCACCCAGCTCAAGGCCAAACCAGCTTCTCGCAGGTAGTACTGCAGCATCCAGTTGTAGCGCGAGGGTTGCGTGTAGCGCACCGTCCAGATGGTCGACAGATTGACCACCTGAACCGGCAGGCCCACCTCGGCCAAGCGCTGGTTCATTCGGTTGGCTCGGCGGTTCCAGGTGGCTTCAAGATCCGTGTAGATCGCCTGGACTTCCGGGGTCTGCAACCGCTCGAGAAACACCTGCATCGCGCCCATCACGTAAGGATGCGAATTGAAGGTGCCGCGGGCAAAGCAGATGTCGGCCGGCCGGTCATCACGAAAACGCTTCATGAGGTCCTTGCGGCCGCACACCACGCCGACCGGGAAACCACCGCCCAGCGTCTTGCCGTAGGTGACCATGTCGGCCTTGACGCCAAAGTACTCTTGCGCGCCGCCCGGTGCGAGCCGAAAGCCCACGAACACCTCGTCGAAGATCAGCACGATGCCGCGTTCGGTGCAGACCTCACGCAGTTGCTGCAACCAGCGCGTGTAGGCCTCGCGGTCGAAGCGGGCGCCGCGGCCGCTGTCGACCAAAGAGGAGTCTCCCGGTGCGCTGGCGTTGGGATGCAGCGCCTGCAGCGGATTGATCAGCACGCAGGCGATGTCCTTGCGCCCGCGCAGCACCTGCAGCGAGCGCTCGGACATGTCGGCCAGCGTGTAGGTCTTGTTGGGCGCAGACGGGTTGCCGATGCCGGGTTGCACGTCTTCCCACCAGCCGTGATACGCGCCGCAAAAACGAACCAGATGCGAGCGACGCGTGTGATAGCGGGCCAGCCTGACAGCCTGCATCACCGCCTCGGTGCCCGACATGTGGAACGACACCTCGTCCAGACCCGAGATCTCGCGCAGTCGAGCCACGTTGTAGGCCACGCTGGGGTGGTAGGCGCCGAGCACCGGGCCGAGCTTGTGCGCACGGGCGCTGCCCTCGGACATGCACTCTTTGTAGAAGTCGTAGCCGAACACGTTCACGCCGTACGAGCCGGTGAGGTCGTAGTAGTCGTTGCCGTCGAGGTCGGTGATGGTCACGCCCGAAGACGACTCAACGAAGCTGCCCGTCTTCACATACTGGCGCAGCAGCCCCGAGTACTGATACGGCACGCGGTAGGTGCTGGTGAACTGCATGTCGGACACACCCACCTGCGCCTCGGCTGTCATCGCGATGGACTTGGGCGCACGCTCGCGCAAGGTATCGCCCAGACGCTTCAGACCTGCGCGACGGCGTTCGGCGACTTCGGTCGGAGCACCGTCCGAGTTGAAGAATCGGTCTTCGCCGTAGGCGTAAAAGGGGATCAGCTTGGCGACCCGCTTGGCCATGCGGGAGTGACCGCTGAGAGATCGGTGTTTGGCCCTCGACAATTCGAGCCGGCGTTTCAACGCGGGCACCAGCGGCGTGACCACCGCAGCTCCCAAAACATACATCCACAAGTTTTCGTCCATGGTCACTCGAGAGTTGCGAAGTTCCGTTGATATCCCACCAGCATGACACCCCCATGAAACCAGCCTCCACACGCTCCCTGAAAGACCGCCTGCTGCAGCAGGAAGACCTCAACTTCCTGCTGACCAACCGCGTGCCGCGCATCGCGCTCACGCGCTTCATCGGCTGGTTCAGCCAGATCGAGATCCCGTGGGTTCGCGATGTGTCGATCGCCATCTGGCGCGCGTTTTCCGACCTCGATCTGAGCGAAGCGCGCAAGACGCACTTCAAGAGCATGCACGACTGCTTCATCCGCGAGTTGAAGCCCGGCCTGCGCCCGATCGACACCGAAGCGCAGGTGCTGAGCAGCCCGTGCGATGCCATCGTCGGCGAAAGCGGACCGATCGACGGCGTCACGGTGTTTCAGGCCAAGGGCTTTCCGTACACGCTGCTCGACCTGCTCGGTGACGAAGCCACCGCCGAACGCTACCGCGATGGTTGCTACGCCACCTTGCGGCTGACCTCAACGATGTACCACCGCTTCCACGCGCCGGCCGACTGCCACGTCGACCGCGTCAACTACATCTCGGGCGACACCTGGAACGTGAACCCGGTCGCGCTCAAGCGCGTCGAGCGGCTTTATTGCAAGAACGAGCGTGCTGTGATCCGCACCCGCATGCGGGCCACGGGCGACGAGATCACGCTGGTTCCGGTGGCGGCCATTCTGGTGGCCAGCATCCGGCTGCACTTTCTCGATGTGCTGCTGCATGTGAAGTACCGCGGCCCCAACGAGCTGAGCTGCGACGCCGACTTCGACAAGGGCGCCGAGATGGGCTGGTTCCAGCATGGCTCGACCATCATCGTCTTCGCGCCCAAGGGCTACTCGATGTGCGAGGGGCTGCCACCGGGCACGCGCATCAAGATGGGCCAGCGGCTGATGCAGTTCTAGCCACGGCCAGCCGGCGTCAGTAGTCGTCGGCGGTGGGGTGCTCGTAGACCACACGGGCACTGTGGCCGTCGGCAGCCAGCCGCCAGCGCTCGAGTGCCTCGTCGCACGGATAAAAGCGCGCCTGCTCGCCCAGATCGAGGTCGCCGCGAACCTGACCCTGTGCGCTCTGGCGGTGGATGTGCAGCCGCACCGGCAGGCCTTGCAGCAGCTCGCCGTGCTCGCTGTCCACCCGACGCGGCGGAAAGTCGCGCAGCAGCTCGTCGATCGGCGGCACGCTGCCGTTGACCTGCACGCTCAGGTAGTGGCCGAAGCGACAGCGCGCTGAAGCCAGGTCCCACACCTGCTGCACGTTCAACCGCAGCCCGCCTGAGAAGCGATCCGGCTGCACCTTGCCCTGAACGATCACCAGTTCGTCGTCCTTGAGCAGCTCGCGGTTGGCGTTGAGCAGTTCTTCGTTGGCCACCGCCTCGATGACCTCGGTCTTGTCGTCGAGCTTGAAGATCGCCACCCGGCCGCGCTGCCCGTTGACCACGCGCAGATCGCCCACGATGCCGGCCAGCATCTGCGGCTCGCGGCTGTCGAGCACATCGGCGTTGCTGCGGCGTGCGAACTGCCGCACCTCGTCGACGCTCTGGTCGAACAGATGCCCTGACAGGTAAAAGCCCAGCGCCGTCTTCTCGAGCATCAGGCGCTCGCGAATGCTCCACGGCTCGGCTTCGATAAGGGCCGGCTCCTGCGTCGACGAGCCATGCGCATCGTCGAAGTCGAACAGCCCGCCCTGGTCGGCATGCGCGGCTTGCGAATCGGCAAATTCGAACGCCAGGCCCACGCTGGCCAGCAGCCGGGAGCGCTCGGCGCCCCAGCGGTCGAAGGCGCCGGCCTTGATCAGCGCCTCGACGGTGCGCTTGTTGATGCGGGCACGGTCGACCCGCGCGCAAAAGTCGAAGAGGCTCGTGAACGCGCCGCCCTCCGTGCGCGCGGTCACGATGGCCTCGATCGCGGCTTGCCCGGTGCCCTTGATGGCGCCCAGTCCGTAGCGCACGCGGCCGCGCTCGACCTTGCGCCGATCGGCATCGGCCGGCGTGACGGGCTCGAAGCGGTAGCCACCCGCGTTGACATCGGGCGGCTCAAACACGATGCCCAGCGCCACCGCATCGTCGTGAAAGACCTTGAGCTTGTCGGTGTCGTCGATCGCCACGCTCATGTTGGCGGCGGTGAACTCGGCCAGGAAGTGCACCTTGGCCCAGGCCGTGTGATACGCCAGCAGCGCGTAGGCCGCGGCATGCGACTTGTTGAAGCCGTAGCCCGCGAACTTCTCCATCAGGTCGAAGATCTCGTTGGCCTTGGGCTCGCCGATGCCCTTTTTCGCCGCACCCTCGGCAAAGATGGCGCGGTGCTTCATCATCTCTTCGAGCTTTTTCTTGCCCATGGCGCGGCGCAGCAGGTCGGCGCCACCCAGCGTGTAGCCGCCCACGATCTGGGCCACCTGCATCACCTGCTCCTGGTAGACCATGATCCCGTAGGTCTCCTCGAGCACCTCGCGCATCAGGGCGTGCGGGTACTCGACTTCCTCGCGGCCGTGCTTGCGGGCGCAAAAGCTGGGAATCAGGTCCATAGGGCCGGGGCGGTACAGCGCCACCAGCGCGATCACGTCTTCGAACACGCTGGGCTTGGCGTCGCGCAGCATGCGCTGCATGCCCGAGCTTTCCAGCTGGAACACCGCGACCGTCTTGCCCTCGCTCATCAGCCGGTAAGCGCCGGGGTCGTTGAGCGCCAGCGCCTCGAACGAAAAATTGCGCTGGTCGGCGTGGCGCGCGCGGATGAAGTCCTTGGCCAGCTCGAGCACGGTCAGCGTGGCCAGCCCCAGAAAGTCAAACTTGACCAGGCCGATGGCCTCGACGTCGTCCTTGTCGAACTGGCTGACCGCGCTGTCGCTGCCCGGCTGCATGTACAGCGGGCAGAAATCGGTGATCTTGCCCGGCGCGATCAGCACGCCACCGGCGTGCATGCCGACATTGCGCACGATGCCCTCGACGCGCTCGGCCAGCGCCAGCAGTTCGGCGACCTCTTCTTCCTTGCCTTCGCGCTCCTCGATCTCGGGCGCTTCGCGCCGCGCGTAGATCATGCTGGTGTCGGGCTTGCCGTCCACGTCTGGCGGTGGGCGGCGCAGCGTGACCACCTTGCCCGGCGGCGCGGGCACCAGCTTGGCGATGGCGTCGACGTGGCCGTAGCCCATGCCCAGCACGCGGCCCACGTCGCGCAGTGCGGCCTTGGCGGCCATGGTGCCGAAGGTGACGATCTGGCTGACCGCATCGCGGCCGTACTTGTCCTTGACGTAGTCGATGACGCGGTCGCGGTTGGCCTGGCAGAAGTCGATGTCGAAGTCGGGCATCGACACGCGGTCGGGGTTCAAGAACCGCTCGAACAGCAGCTTGTAGCGAAGCGGATCGAGGTCGGTGATCTTCAGCGAATAGGCCACCAGCGAGCCCGCACCCGAGCCGCGCCCCGGCCCCACCGGACAGCCGTGCGACTTGGCCCAGTTGATGAAGTCCGCCACGATCAAGAAGTAACCCGGAAAGCCCATCTTCAAGATGGTGGCGATCTCGAAGTCGAGCCGCTCGACATAGCGCGCGCGCTCGCGTTCGCGCTCGGCATCGTCGGGGTAGAGCTGCAACAGCCGCGCGTTCAGCCCCTCGTGCGAGGTGTGTCGAAAGTAGGCCTCGGGCGCCATGCGCACGCCGTCGACCTCGGGGGTCGGAAACAGCGGCAGTTGCGGTTTGCCCAGCACCAGTTTCAGGCTGCAGCGGCGGGCGATCTCGACCGAGTTGGCCAGCGCGCTGGGCACATCGTCGAACAGCGCTTCCATCTCGGCTTGCGACTTGAGGTATTGCTCGGCGTTGAATCGCTTGACGCGACGCGGATTGGTCAGCGTGTCACCCTCGGCCACGCACACGCGCGCCTCATGGGCCTCGAAGTCGTCAGTCTTCAGGAACTGCACCGGATGCGTGGCCACGACCGGCAATCCCAGCTCGGCAGCCAGCGGCACCGCGGCTTGCACGTGCGCCTCGTGGGACGGTAGCCCGCCACGCTGCAGCTCGATGTAAAAGCGCCCGGCAAACACGCTGGAAAAGCGCTGCGCGAGATCCCGAGCGCGGGATGTGTCGCGCGCCAGCAGCGCCTGACCCACCGCGCCCAGATCGGCACCCGACAACGCCATCAAGCCTTCGTTGAACTCGCTCAATGCAGCCCAGGTGGTCCAGGGCTGAGACTGCGATGGCGGACCCGACCAGCACCGCGTGAGGATCTCGCACAGATGGAGGTAGCCGGTGTGGTTTTGCACCAGCAGCAGCAAGCGGGTGGGCTGGCGGTCTGCGGCTTCGGGCTCCAGCCAGACATCGGCGCCGATCACCGGCTTGACGCCGGCCTTGAGCGTGGCGCTGTAGAACTTGATCGCACCAAACAGATTGCTCAGATCGGTGATGGCCATGGCCACCTGCCGGTCGGCTGCGGCGGCCGCCACCGCCTCGTCGATTCGCAGCGTGCCGTCGACGACGGAGTACTCGGTGTGCGTGCGGAGGTGGACAAAGGGCATTCGATCCATTTTACGGACGCCCCCCGCGTCGGCCGACCTTCACCCGGGCTCACGGCCCGTCCTTACACTGCCGCCCGTGCCGTCGATCCTGAACATCTCCGCCTACCGCTTCGTCGTGCTCGATGACGCCGACGCATTGCGCGCGCAGATCCAGCAGCACGCTGCTGCGCGCGCGCTCAAGGGCACGGTGCTGCTGGCGCAAGAAGGTATCAACCTGTTTCTGGCCGGCCGCCCTGTCAGCGTGCGTGGCTTTGTCGAATGGCTGCGCGGCGATGCGCGCTTCGCCACGCTCGAGGTCAAGGAAAGCCCGTCGGATACCGTGCCCTTTGGCAAACTGCTGGTCAAGGTCAAGCACGAGATCATCCGCATGAACCACCCGGCGATCCGCCCGCAGGCCGAGCGCGCGCCGGCGGTCAGCCCGGCCACGCTGGCGCGCTGGCTGGCGCAGGGCCACGACGACGAAGGCCGCGAGGTGGTCACGCTCGACACACGCAACGCCTTTGAGGTCGACGAGGGCCGCTTTCACAACGCGATCGACTGGCGCATCGACAAGTTCAGCGACTTTCCCGCCGCCGCCCTGGCCCACCGCGACGAGCTGCGCGGCAAGACCGTGGTGAGCTACTGCACCGGCGGCATCCGCTGCGAAAAGGCCGCACTGTTCATGGCCGATGCGGGCATCGAGCGCGTCATGCAACTCGATGGCGGCATCCTCAAGTACTTCGAGGAAACCGGCGGCGCGCACTTCGACGGGCGCTGCTTCGTTTTCGACGAGCGACGCACCGTGGGCGCCGACCTGTGTCCGGCCGGTCCCGATGCGGCCAGTGCGTCACAGGCTGCCGACAGCCCCGTGCCATGACCTTGACCATGTCGCAGCCATCGCAGCGCGCCGGCGACTCGCCCTCGGCACTGCGCTGGCAGCAGCTGTCGGCCCGTTACACCCAGGTCCGCCAGGCCACGATGCAACTGGCCGCGCCACTCAGCGACGAGGACTGCCAGGTGCAGTCCATGCCCGATGCCAGTCCCACCAAGTGGCATCTGGCGCACGTGAGCTGGTTCTTCGAGACCTTCGTGCTCGAGCGCCATGAGCGCGACTTCCAGCCGTTCGATGCGCGCTTTCGGGTGCTGTTCAACAGCTACTACGAGGGCGTCGGCGAGCAGCACCCACGAGCCCGGCGAGGGCTGGTCACGCGCCCGGGTCTGGCCACCGTCAAGACCTACCGAGCGCAAGTCGACCAACGCATGCAAGCGCTGATGGCCAATGCCGCTGCCGACACACGGTTCGATGCCGACCTGCACGCGCTGATCACCCTGGGTCTGCACCACGAGCAGCAGCATCAGGAACTGCTGCTGACCGACATCCAGCACGCGCTGTGGATGGGATCGCGCGGTGCGCTGGATGCCGAAGCAGGTGCCTACATCCGCCGGGCGCCATCGACCATGGCGCAGGCGCAGCCGATGCACTGGTCAGCCCATGCGGGCGGCCTGGTCGATCTGGGCCATGACTCCGCGCTTGACGGCGAGTTTTTCTTCGACAACGAAACACCTCGCCATCGGGTGTGGCTTGATGGCTTCGAGATCGCCTCGCGGCCGGTCAACCAGGGCGAGTTCCTGGTCTTCATGAACGACGGCGGCTATCGGCGGCCCGAGCTGTGGCTGTCCATGGGCCGGCGCGCGGCTGCCCACCGAGGCCGAATGGGAGCATGCGGCGCGCCAATCCGCAGCGCCGCAGGTGCCGGGCGAGGTGTGGGAATGGACGCAGTCGAACTACAACGCCCACCCCGGCTACCAGCCTGCCAGCGGCGCCGTCGGCGAATACAACGGCAAGTTCATGTGCAACCAGTTCGTGCTGCGCGGCGGCTCAAGCGCCACGCCCACCGGCCACATCCGCGCGAGCTACCGCAATTTCTTTCCACCCGACGCGCAGTGGCAGTTCAGCGGGCTGCGACTGGCCCGCGGGCTGACCGCTTAGGCGCTTGCTGATCTAGCTGCGCCGCTCGCCGTGTCCCGGGTGGCGACGGTGATGGCGCACGACCAAGATCACGATTCCATCGTCGATCTCACGGTAAATCACCGCATGAGGAAAAAGTCGCAATGGATACGACCGGCGGCCCCTAGCGCTCAAAGACCCCAGCCCCGGGTTGTCAAGCAAGAGCCTGGTAACCCGCTTGAATTCGGCGATGAACCGCGCGGCCAGCACGGGTGAGACCCGGGTTTCGTAGAAACAGGCTGTCTCGGCGAGGTCCGCCTCGGCGCCGGGATGCAGCGTGAGCCTCATCCGGGAAACCGCGTCTCCAGACGTGCGATGGCTTCGTCAAGACGAACGGCCGTCACTTGGCCGCCTTCAAGAGCCGCTTCGCGGGCGTCGGCCACCTCATCCCACGCGGCCTCGACGTCGGGGTCCACATCAAGGCTGGCGAGCAAGCGCTCCAGCAATCGGGAACGATCTGCCGCAGACAGTTTCAGCGCCTGGGCTTCCAGGACTTCAAGGGCGTTGGTCACGGAAGGCTCCTCGACAAAATGTGCATGAGCCGCAAGCTTGCCACAGGCACGGCGACACCAGCGACTCGTGATCGCTCGCAAGACGCGACTGATCCGAGCCGCCTGACGGCGCTCATTCAGGCGTCCAGCACCGCCAGCACGTCCGAGTTGAACTCGCGCTGGTAGAGCACGTAGATGACGCCGCCGGTGGCCACGGCGAACAGCACGGGCGACACGAACCAGCCCAGGGCGGCAAAGGCGAAGTAGCACGCGCGCAGGCCGTCGTTGAAGGTCTCGGCGGCCAGGCCGACGACGCGTCCGGCGCGCTCGGCGAATGCTTCGCGCGACAGTTGGTGCTCGGCGAACTGCGACGCCTCGGGCGCCGATGCCACCATCAGCGCGCCGAAGGTGTACTGGCGCATCGACCAGGTGAAGCGAAAGAAGGCGTAGACAAAGATGGCCAGCATCAGCGCCACCTTCATGTCGAACACCAGCGACGAGGTGCGCACCGCAAACGGAATCTCGCTGACCACCTGACTGGCGCTGTTCGATCCCAGCACCGCCAGCAAGCCACCAATGATCAGGATGGTGGTCGACGCGAAGAACGACGGGCTGCTCGACATGTTCTGCAGCAACACGCCATCGACCACGCGCACCTCGCGGTGGGTGACCTGCAGCAT
Organism: Bordetella parapertussis; assembly: GCA_945875935.1. Lineage (GTDB taxonomy): Bacteria > Pseudomonadota > Gammaproteobacteria > Burkholderiales > Burkholderiaceae_C > PBB1. The sequence continues at coordinate 22,456 of CAMCNE010000015.1, read as the reverse complement.
CCAGTCGCGGCGGATGCGGTTGGTTGAAGCCAGCAGAGAAGGCCGCTGGTCTGCCAGATGGCGTGCGAACCACACATAGCCGCCCCAGCCCGCGAAGAACAACAGCAGCGCTGCCCAGTCCAGCCAGGGCAGCAGTCGCATCACGCTGTGTGCAGTGTCCATGGGCGAATGTAGCAATCGGGTGACGGGCGCCGACGGGTGCTCAGGCGGCCAGATCGAACACCAGCACCTCGGCGCCCTGCGCGTCGTCCAGCAGCAGGCCGGACTCGCCACTCAGCGTGGCGGCATCGCCCGCGCTGAGCGTCAGACCATTGACGCCGAGGCGGCCACGCACCAGGTGCACATAGGTCAGCCTCGACGCATCGAGCGCCAGCTCGAACCGTTCGTCGGCATCGAACAGGCCGGCGCGCACGGCCGCATCGGCGTGGATGGTCACCGAGCCCTCGCGGCCGTCGGTGCTGGCGATCAGGCACAGCCGGCCGCGCTTGTCGGCATCTGCAAAGTGCTTTTGCTCGTAGCCCGGGGAGATGCCCAGCGCGTTCGGCTCGATCCAGATCTGCAGCAGGTGCGTCCAGGCATCGGCGACGTGGTTGAACTCGCTGTGCTGCACGCCGCGTCCGGCGCTCATGCGCTGCACCTCGCCAGGGGCGATCACCTCGCCGTTGCCCAGGCTGTCGCGATGCATCAGTGCGCCCGAGAGCACGTAGGTGACGATCTCCATGTCGCGGTGTCCGTGGGTGCCGAAGCCGGCGCCCGGTGCGATGCGGTCTTCGTTGATGACGCGCAGGTTGCCGCAGTTCATGTGCGCGGCATCGCGGTAATCTGCAAATGAAAAGCTGTGCCAGCTTTGCAGCCAGCCGTGATCGGCATGGCCGCGGTCTTCGCTCTTGCGCAAGGTGATCATGGTGGAGCTCCTGGGTCGACTCTATCGCCGGACAACCGATCCGGCATGAAGCAGGCTCAAGCCTTTGTAGACTCGATTTCCCCTGCTGGTTGCAGTCTGGTTGCAGTTTTTCCCTTGAGTTCTTCCTCGTCCCTTGGCCCCACCGGCCGTTTTGCGCCCTCGCCCACCGGGCCGCTGCATGCGGGCTCGCTGGTGGCCGCACTGGCCAGCTGGCTGGATGCGCGGGCCCACGGCGGGCGCTGGCTGGTGCGCATCGAAGACGTCGACGTGCCGCGCAGCGTGGTGGGAACCGACCGGATCATCCTTGCGCAGTTGATCAACTGCGGGCTGATTCCCGACGAGGCGCCGGTTTGGCAGTCGCGGCGCGGTGACATTTACGCCCGTGCCCTGCAGTCGCTGCGCGATCAGTTGCGCGTGTACGCCTGCGGCTGCTCTCGGCGTGACATCGAACTGGCCTGGGAAGCCACCGGCCAGGTGCGCGTGCGCCACGGCGAGCTGGTCTACCCCGGCACCTGCCGCCACGGGATCAAGGGCAAGCACGCACGGGCCTGGCGGCTTCGCTGCACCCACGATGACGACAGCGATCTGCACATCGACTGGTTCGACCGGCGGCTCGGTGCGCAATCTCAAAACGTGACGCAGTCCATCGGCGACATCGTGCTGCAGCGCAGCGACGGCCTGTGGGCTTATCAAATGGCGGTGGTGGTCGATGACGCCGACCAAGGCGTGACCCACGTGGTGCGCGGCGGCGACATGACCGAAAGCACGCCACGCCAGATCCACCTGCAGCGCGCGCTCGGCTTTTCCACGCCGCACTACCTGCACACGCCGGTGGTGATGGCCGCCGATGGCCAGAAGCTGTCCAAGCAAAACGGCGCCGAAGCCATCGACGTGAGTCAGCCGCTGGCCGCCCTGCGCGAAGCCGGCGCGGTGCTCGGGGTGAGCGTCAGCGGCACGACCGTGGCCGACTGGCTGGCGAGCGCGGTGCAGGCGTGGGCGGCGCTGTATCCGCCGACCTCACGCTGACACCACCGAATCAGTGCGCCTCGTCCCAGTTGTGGCCCACGCCCACCTCGGCAAGCAGCGGCACCTTCAGCGCGGCCACCGAGGCCATCGCCGCAGGCACTTCGACTCGCGCCCATTCCAGTTCGGCCTCGGGCACCTCAAGCACCAGTTCGTCGTGCACCTGCATCACGATGCGGCTGGCGCGGTGCTGCTCGTCGAGGACGCGCTGGACCGCCAGCATCGCCAGCTTGATGAGGTCGGCGGCGGTGCCCTGCATCGGCGCGTTGATGGCCTGACGCTCGGCGCCGGCCTTGCGTGGGCCGTTGCCGCCGTTGATCTCGGGCAAGTAGATGCGACGGCCGAACAGCGTTTCGACATAGCCCTTGTCGCGTGCTGACTCTCGCGTGGTGTCCATGTAGCGCTTGACGCCGGCAAAGCGCTCGAAGTAGCGCTCGATGTAGGCCACCGCCGCGCTGCGCTCGATGCCCAGGCTTTGCGACAGCCCGAACGCGCCCATGCCGTAGATCAGCCCGAAGTTGATGGTCTTGGCGTAGCGCCGCTGCTCGGTGGTGACTGCCGCAGGCTCGATGCCGAACACCTCGCTGGCGGTCGCGCGGTGCACGTCCATGCCCTCGGAAAACGCCTTGAGCAAGCCCGGGTCCTCGCTGATGTGGGCCATGATGCGCAGCTCGATTTGCGAGTAGTCGGCGCTCAGGATCAGGTGTCCCGGCGGCGCGATGAAGGCCTCGCGCACCTTGCGGCCCTCGGCGGTGCGAATCGGAATGTTCTGCAAATTGGGCTCGTTGCTGGCCAGCCGCCCCGTCACCGCCACCGCCTGCGCGTAGTGCGTGTGCACGCGGCCGGTGGCCGGATTGATCATCTGCGGCAGCTTGTCGGTGTAGGTGCCCTTGAGCTTGGCCAGCGACCGGTGCTCGAGCAGCCGCGCGGGCAGCGGAAAGTCGGCGGCCAGCTCGGTCAGCACCTCTTCGTCGGTGCTCGGTGCGCCCGAGGCGGTCTTTTTCTTGACCGGCAGGCCGAGCTTCTCGAACAGGATCTCGCCGACCTGCTTGGGGCTGCCCATGTTGAAGGGCTGGCCGGCGAGTTCATAGGCCTCGCGCTCAAGCGCCACCATGCGTTCACCCAGCTGCTGGCTTTGCGCGGCCAGGATGGCCGGCGCGATCAGCACACCGGTGCGCTCGATGCGCTGCAGCAGCAGCGCCGTGGGCATCTCGATGCGGCGGTACACATCGAGCAGCCCGCTCTCGGATTCGATCTGCGGCCACAGCACGCGGTGCACGGCCAGCGTCATGTCGGTGTCTTCGCACGAGTAGCGCGTGGCGCGTTCCAGATCGACCTGACCGAACGGAATCTGGTGCACGCCCTTGCCGCACAGGTCTTCGTAGCTCAGACCGCTGCGGCCCAGATGGCGCTGCGCCAGGCTCTCCAGGCTGTGCGGCTTGTGGGCTTCGAGCACATAGCTTTGCAGCATGGTGTCGTGCACATAGCCGCGCACGGTGATGCCGGCGTTTTGCAGCACGTGGGTGTCGTACTTGATGTTCTGGCCGAGCTTGGGCGCGGCGGCATCTTCCAGCCACGGGCGCAGCGCGGCCAGCACCTCGTCGACAGGCAACTGCTCGGGCGCGCCGGCGTAGTCGTGGCGCAGTGGAATGTAGGCGGCCGCGCCGACCACCACGCTGAGCGAGATGCCGACCAGGCGCGCAACCATGTCGTCGAGCGAATCGGTTTCGGTGTCGATGGCCACCACCTGGCCAGCCTTCGCCGCAGCTTCGATCTTCGCCACCCAGGCGGCCAGCGACTCGCGACCGAGCACGGTCTCACATTGCAGGTTGGCGTCATCGACGTGGGGCGGCGTGTCATCGGGCACATCAAACAGCGGGCCGTCCGAGAGGGGCTTGGGCGCAGGCGGTGGCGCGGCCGGCTTGAGCGCTGCGTCCACCTCGCGCAGCCAGGTCTTGAAGCCGTAGCGCGCATAAAAACCATGCAGCGCCGACAGGTCGGCCGCGCGCAGCGCCAGCGCATCCAGATTCGGCCAACCGGGAACGTGATCGGCCAGATCGCAGTCCAGCCGCACCGTGACCAGCCGCTGCGCCTGCGGCAGCCAGTCGAGCGCGCGGCGCAGGTTCTCGCCGGCGGTGCCCTTGATGCTGTCGGCCGCGGCGATCACGCCTTGCAGCGAACCGTGCTCGGCGATCCACTTGGCAGCAGTCTTCGGGCCCACTTTTTCGACGCCGGGCACGTTGTCGACCACGTCGCCCACCAGCGTGAGGTAATCGACGATGCGCTCGGGCGGCACGCCGAACTTGGCGACCACGGCGGGCCCATCGAGCCGCTCGTTGCTCATGGTGTTGATCAGCGTGACGCGGTCGTTGACCAGTTGCGCCAGGTCCTTGTCGCCGGTGGAAATAATCACCTGGTGACCGGCCTCGGCGGCCACCCGCGCCAGCGTGCCAATGGCGTCGTCGGCCTCGATGCCCGGCACCATCAGTACCGGCCAGCCCAGCAGCTTGACAACCTCGTGGATGGGCTCGATCTGCTGCACCAGCGGCTCGGGCATCGGGCTGCGGTTGGCCTTGTAGTCGGCGTACCACTCGTCGCGAAACGTCGGGCCGTGCGCGTCGAACACGCACACCGCGTGCTCGGGCTTCACGTCCTTGAGCGCGCGCTGCAGCATCGCCACCATGCCGTGCAAGGCTCCAGTCGGCGCGCCGTCGGGGCTGCGCAAATCGGGCAGCGCGTGATAAGCACGGTAAAGGTAGCTGGAGCCGTCAACCAGCAGCATCACGGGCAGGGGCGTGGCATTCATCGGCGCATTGTGCGCGGCGCAACCGCAGCCACCGCGCCTAAAATCGACCGCATGAACTCCAGCGCCTGCCTCATTCGCGTCCTGTGCGGTCTTTGCATTGCGGCGGGCCTGATCGGCAGCGCGTCGGCACAAAGCGCCACCGACCCCGCTCCAGCCGCGGCCTCGGCCCCTGCGCCGGCCGCCTCGTCGGTGCCGCCCAGCGCGGCCGGGTCTGCCAAGCCCGAACCCGGCGAGCCGGTGGTTCGCCTCACGATCATCGATGATGACAACGTGCGCATCGAAGAGTTGAAGGTGCGCGGGCGCTCGCAGCGCATCGTGGTCACGCCCAAGAACGGCAACAAGCCCTACGAGATCATCACCGACAACGGCTCTCGCGACCTGACCGAAGGCCCCAACGGCTTCAACGGCGCGGTGGGCAAGCGGGTGTGGCCGGTGCTGTCGTTTTGACCGTCACGCGCGTTATCGCAGGCTGAAGCCGTGGCCGTCTACACCGAAGTGCCCTTTGAGGCGGCTGCCGCTCTGGTGTCACGCCTGAACATCGGCAGCTTGCAATCGCTCGAGGGCTGCAAGGGCGGCATCGAAAACACCAACTACTTCGCTGACACCAGCCAGGGCCGCTTCGTGCTCACGCTGTTCGAGCGGCTGGGCGCCGAGCAGCTGCCGTTTTATCTGCGGCTGATGCAGCATCTGGCAGCGCGCGGCATCCCGGTGCCCGATCCGCAGGCCGATGCCCGCGGCGACATCCTGCACACGCTGTGCGGCAAGCCCGCCACCGTGGTCAACCGGCTGCGCGGTGGCAGCCGTCTGGCACCCGACGCCCATCACTGCGCTCAACTCGGCGACATGCTCGCGCACATGCACATCGCCGGGCGCGACTTCACGATGCATCAGCCCAACCTGCGCGGTCTGGCCTGGTGGACCGAGACAGTGCCGGTGGTCGCGCCGTTTCTGTCGCAGACGCAGCGCGTGCTGATCGAAGACGAGCTGGCCTTTGCGCAGCACGTGGCCGCATCGCCGGCTTACGCCGGATTGCCGCGTGGGCCGGTGCATGCCGACTTGTTTCGCGACAACGTGATGTTCGATGACGGACCCGACGGCGATCGCCTGAGCGGGCTGTTCGACTTTTACTTCGCCGGCATCGACACCTTTTTATTCGACATCGCGGTGTGCATCAACGACTGGTGCATCGACCTGGCCTCGGGCCGGCTCGAAGAAGACCGCGCGATGGCGCTGGTCGGCGCGTACCACGCGGTGCGAGCGCTCAGTGCCGACGAACACCGGCTGCTGCCCGCCATGCTGCGCGCTGGCGCGCTGCGTTTTTGGATCTCGCGGCTGTGGGACTTGCACCTGCCCCGCGACGCCACCATGCTGACCCCCCACGACCCCGGCCATTTCGAACGCGTGCTGCGCCAGCGCGTGGAATTCCCCTGGCACCCCCCGCTCACTGACCTGGGTGCCCAGCCGCCCCACATCCCATGAAACTGTTGAACGTTCCAGCCAGCCGTGGCGTGCTTTGGGTGCGCAACGGCTTTCGCATCTTTGCCAGCAAGCCGCTGGGCTTTGCCGGGCTGTTTGCCACCTTCATGCTCTCGGCCATGTTGCTGTTGCTGGTGCCGGGCATCGGCGGCATGCTGCTGTTGATCGCGCTGCCGCTGATCTCGCAGGGCTTCATGATCGGCACGCAGCAAGCGCTGGCCGGGCGCATGCCGATGCCTGAGCTGTTCGCGCTGCCCTTGCGGGTGTCGCGATCGCGCACCATCGATCTGCTGAAGATCGGGCTCATCTATGCCGCGTGCAGCTTCTTGATCATGTGGATCTGCTCGGTGGTCGATGGTGGGCGCTTTGAGACGCTGCTCGACGCCATGTCTGAAGAATCGCCCGATGCCGCCCGCATCTCGTTCTTGCTGCAAGACCCGATGCTCCTCAGTGGCGTGCTGCTGCGCGTGGTCCTGGCGTCGCTGCTGTCGGTGCCGTTCTGGCATGCGCCAGCGCTGGTGCACTGGGACGGCCAGAGCGTGGCGCAATCGCTGTTTTCGAGCACCGTGGGCTGCTGGCGCAACAAGGGCGCGTTTGCCGTGTTCGGCCTGACCTGGGTGGCCGTGATCCTGGCTTTCGGGGTGTTGCTCAACACCGTCTTCGCGCTGCTGCTCGACTCGCCGCAACTCGTTCCGATGGCCGCGCTGCCGGTCACGCTGTTGTTTTCAACGGTGTTCTACGCGTCGCTTTATTTCACCTTCGCCGACTGCTTTGGCGAGCCTGCGGCCACGCCCGACGCCAAGCGGTAACAAAGCCGTGGTGACATAGCGGATTCGTGCCGTGGGCTGTATAGCCCGCACCTAGCACCCACTCCAACATGAGCACCCACCGTGGACGAAGTCACCGGGCTGTTTCCCACGCCCTTTTTGCGCGCCCGCGGCGCGCTGCCGCGACTGCTGGTTGACGCCCTGGTGGCGCACTTCAGCAGCATGGACATCAACGAGAACAACTCGTCGGCCAAGCTGTCGCACACCGCCGTGCTCAAGCCTTCCGATAGCGCGCTGTTCATTGAGGCTGCAGGCTTCATCACGCCCAAGCTGGTCGATTTCGGCGCGCTGATCTTCGGCGAGCGCATGGGCTGGTCGGTCAAGGAAATGTGGGTCAACTTTCTTGACACCGGCGGTCGCCAGGCCATGCACAACCACGCCAACAGCTTCGCCTCGGGCGTGGTCTACCTCACGCCCACGCACCCCGATTCGCGCACGGTGTTCATGAAGTCGCCCGGCGGTTCTGACTTCGCCTTCAAGAACGACCATGCCCGCATGACGCCGGGCCCCTACAACGCCGACAAGTGGATCAGCCCGCAGCCCGAGCCCGGTGATCTGGTGCTGTTTCCCAGCTACCTGATGCACGCGGTGCCGCCCAATCCGGGCGAGCGGCGCATCACCATGGCCTTCAACGCCATCCCGAGCCGGCTTGAATCCTGGGGCTATGGCATCTCGTTCGCCGGCTGAGCGCGGCTTGTCCTTCCTTCACCCCTCCCCTGCGTCATCGGCGACGCCCCGAGCCGCACTCGTCGTGATGGTCGCCTCCGGCTTTGCCGGGCTGGGCTATCAGATCGTGTGGACGCAGCAGTTCGCGCTGTGGCTGGGCCATGAAGCCGCCGCAGTGCTGGCCGTGGTCACCGCGTTTTTTGCCGGTCTGGGCGTGGGCGCGCTGGTGCTGGGGCGGCGCATCGAAGCCAGCGCACGGCCCGAGCGCTGGTACGCCGGCTGCGAGTTGCTCATTGCCTTGTGGAGCCTGGCGCTGGCGCTGCTGATGGCGCCCATCAGCAGCTGGATGCTGGCGCTGACCGGCACGCAGCCGGGCGCCCTGTGGCAGTGGTCGGTGGCGTTTTTCGGCAGCTTCTTGCTGCTGCTGCCGGCCACCGCCGCCATGGGCGCCACACTGCCGGCGATGGAGCGCGTCACCGCGCGGCTGGGCCAGGCGGGTCGATCGATCGCGCCGCTGTACGCCTGCAACACGCTGGGTGCGGTGATTGGCGTGCTCGCCACCGCCTTCTGGCTGATCCCCGAGTGGGGCCTGCTGCGCACCGCCGCCGCCTGCGCCGCGCTCAACTTGCTGTGTGCAGCCGCGGCCTTGAAGCTCGCCAACGACGACATCGCCCCATCATCTGAGACCCGCACCGCACAGGCTTCAGGCGCGCTCACCACGCTGGCGCTCACCGGGCTGCTGGGCATCGGCTACGAGGTGCTGGTGGTGCGGGTGATCAGCCAGGTGGCCGAAGACACGGTCTACACCTTTGCGATGCTGCTGGCGGTGTATCTGGTGGGCACAGCGCTGGGCGCGGCGGCCTGGCAGCGCTGGCTGGCGCGCAGCGACGACGGCGCGGCCATGCGCGATCGGCTGCTGTGCGCGCTGGCCGCAGCCTGCTTGCTGGGCACGATCAGCCTGTGGGGCGCTGAGCAGATCAAGGCCTGGGCGCTCGACACCTTGCCCGCAGGCATGAGCGCGGCCATCGCTGCCGAGGGCTTGCTCGCACTGACCGCCTTTGGCCTGCCCACGCTGGTGATGGGCGCGCTGTTCAGCCAGCTCAGCACGCAAGCGCGTGATGCGGGCATCGGCTTTGGCCGATCGCTGGGCGCTAACACCCTGGGCGCGGCCGCCGCGCCGCTGCTGTTTGGCGTGGTGCTGGTGCCGCAACTGGGGCCAAAGCTCTCGCTGCTGCTGGTGGCCGCGGGCTACCTGGCGCTGGCGTGGCGCGGATGGAAGCGGCCGGTCTTCTGGGCACCATGTGCCGCTGCGCTCGCCCTGGCTGCGCTGGCACCGCCGCTGGCTTTCATCGAACTGCCCGAGGGCGCTCGCGTGGTGAGCTACCGCGAAGGCGCGATGGCTGCGGTCAGCGTGGTCGAAGACGCCGAGGGCGTGTCGCGCTTGCGCATCAACAACCGACAGCAAGAAGGCAGCAGCTCGTCGCTGCTGTTCGATGCGCGTCAGGGCCTGCTGCCGGTGCTGCTGCACCCGGCACCGCACCACGCGCTGTTTCTCGGGCTGGGCACCGGGTTCACGTCGTATTCGGCGGCTGAGGACCCGGCACTTGAAGTCGATGCGGTCGAACTGCTGCCCGAGGTCATCGACGCCTCGGCGCATTTCACCCGCGTGTTTCAAGGCGGCCAGCCCAACGCGCGGCTGCACCTGATCGCCGCCGACGCCAGGCGCTTCGTGCGCACCAGCGATCGTCAGTACGACGTCATCGTGGCCGACAACTTTCATCCGGCGCGCAGCGGTTCGGGATCGCTCTACACCGTCGAGCACTTTCGAGCGGTGCAGCAACGGCTGGCCGACGGCGGCGTGTTTTGCCAGTGGCTGCCGCTGCACCAGCTCGATCTGGAGACCTTGCGCAGCATCGTGCGCGCCTTCATTACGGTGTACCCCGACAGCATGGCCATGCTGGCCACCAACAGCCTGCAAACGCCCACCCTCGGGCTGGTGGCGCGCGCCGGCCGTGCCGGCGAGGGCCGCTTCGATGTCGATCAGCTGCGCGCGCGGCTGGCCGTCAACACGCTGCCGCAGCGGCTGGCCGATTACGGCATCACCGACGAGTGGTCGGTGCTCGGCGGCTTCGTGGCCGGCCCGAGTGCGTTGGCACGGTTTGCGGGCGACGCGCCGGTGAACACCGACGACCACCCTGTGGTGGCCTACCGCGCGCCGCGCATCACCTACGCGAGCGACTCACTGCCAGCCGATCGCCTGCTCGCGCTGCTGGCGCAACTGCAGGTGAACCCCGCCGAGATCATCGGCCCACGCGCCGACGCCGCCACAGCAAAGCGCCTGGCGGCCTATGCGTCGGCACGCGATCGCTTCATCGTCGCCGGCCAGCACATTCGGCCCTCGCCCGATCTGCAGCAAATGCTCTCTCAGGTGCGCGAGCCGCTGCTGTCGGTGCTGCGCATCAGCCCCGACTTCCGCCCGGCCTACGACCCGCTGCTGCGCATGGCCGGCGCGCTCGCGCAAAGCGATCCGGCGGCCGCACTCGAGTTGCTGGGTGAGCTGCAGCAACTGCAGCCGGCACGGGCCGAAGCCGCCGATCTGGCCGCCCGTATCCAGGCATCCGGGCCCTGATTTCGCCGGCCTTCACAGGCTGTTCGCGGTGGTGCGCATGGCCCGTTCGGATGCATTCGTGGTCGCGAAGGTTTAACGGCTGGCGCGCACACTGGTCGGCAAGCCAAGGCCGCGCTCGAAATGGGTTTCGAGCCGCGTTCGCCAGCACCGCAGTCATGATCCCCACACCCTTTCGAAGCCGCCTCGCCATCCTTGTCAACGCCATCGTGCTGGCGATGCTGAGCGGCTGCGGCGGCGGAGAGCCGGTGCCTGTGGACCCCACGAATGAAGCGGCGTCGCGCAGCGCAAGCGGCTTTGCGCAAACCATGGAGCGCTCACCCACGGCTGCAGGCACGGTGAGCGCGCTGGCCGCACCGCGCGGTGCTGGCTTGACCGCGCCGGGCGCTGCGAGCGGCTCGACGCCTGCCGCCGCAGCCACGGCTGGCGTGCTGCTCGAAGGCGCTGCCGGCATGAAGGCAATGGCCGCGCTGCGCGACTACACGGCGCCGGCATCGAGCGCATCCACCGGGCTGGCCAAGCCGCGTGTTGAAGCCATCTTGAGCGCCGATGCGCTGGTCGGTCAGGTCAACTCAGCACTCACGCTGGTGGGCGCTCGCATCGTGGTCATGCAGCCAGGCAACAACCGCCTCATGCTCGAGCTGACCAGCGCGGGGGCTTCGACCACACCCGAGGCGCTGTCGCAGCGCCTGGCCTACTCCCGAGCCTTCGAGCCCTACCAGCCGACCTTGCCCCAGGTCGAAGACCACCAGTCACCCACCGCGCCCACCGACACGCAACCAGCGCCTTGATGCGCCCCGCGCTCCAAAGCACCTTCTGTCCTGTTTCTCACCGAACTCGCCCCATGAAAAACCTGCTAACCCGGCGTCACCTCATCCAAACCGGGCTGGCCTGCGGCCTGTCGATGGCGTTGCCATCGGCACGCAGTTGCCAGCTCCCCATGGGCAATTTCGTCCTGGTACACCCCTGGGCACGGGCGACGGCGCCTGATGCTACCGAGGCATCGGTGTGCATGGGCTTTGAAGAAGTGGAGGCTGAAGACTGGCTGATCGGCGCTTCGTCCCCCGTGGCCGAGTCGGCCGAGATGGGCGGAGAAGGCCAAAACAAGGCCGTGAAGTTCAGGATCGCCAAGGGCCAAAGCTCGGCCCTGAGCGAAGCGGGCACCTACTTGAAGCTGGTCGGCCTGAAGTTCCCGCTCGAGGCGGGGAGGAGTTTCCCCCTCACCCTTGTCTTCGAGAAGTCGGGGACCACGGAAACCAGATTTTCCGTGGACTTCCCCCGTTTCGGCTGACCCGATCAGGCCTGCTTGCGCTTGCGGCGGGCCGACAGGCCCAAAGCGGCAGCACCCAGCGGGAACAGCAGAGCAGCCGCTGGCAGCGGCACGGCGTTGACCGTCACGTCGTCATAGGCGATCTGGCCGCCGTTGCCGCCGAACGAGATCGAGTAGCCCACGCCGCTGAAGCTTTGCGACGCCAGCGAGAACAGCTCGTACGCGGTCGAGTTGGAAACCAGCGTGAAGGTGCTCAGCACGGTGCCGGTGGCGTTCAGGCCGTCAAACACGCTGACCGTGGTCGAACCGGTGATGGACGAGTACCAAAACGACACATCGCCCACGAAGCCGTCGGCCACGTTCATGACGGTGGCGCTGAAGGGCGAGAACATGGCGTTGGTGCCAGAGTGCGCTGTGAAGGGCGTCTCTAGCGTCGCGTCGGTGCCGTCAACGGCGATCGCTTCGGCGTCAAACACCAGACCGGAAGCCGCGTAGGCCGAGCCAACAGCCGAAAAGCTGGCCACGCCGTCGAAATTGGCGGTCACATAAGCGGCCGAAGCCGACGAGGCAGCAAAGATACTTGCCGCAGCGGCAAGGGTAGGGATCAGTTTCATTGAAAACTCCTGGGTTTATGAGAGTGCCGGAGTATTCCGGTCATTGAGAAATCTCCCAAGCAGTGTCAATTTTTGAAAACCCCGCAACAAGCCCCCGAAAGGATCATTTTTCATGAAGAAAAAAAGACACGGGAATCAGATCCACATATTTGTGACAAATCAGTTACTCAGCGCTAACCAAAACTAGCCAGCCCGTTATAGCCAGCCCGATCTGGCCAGTCCAATGTAGCCAGCCCAATGAAGCCACCCCCGCTATAGTCAGCCCGTAATAGCCGGCCCTTTATAGCCGGCCTGTTATAGCCATCCCGTTCGAGCCGGCCCTTGAATAACAATATAGCCAGCCCTTTCGGGCCTGGCCGAAAATAGCCATCCAAACGGATCATTAACCCCCGAATCATCGTCATTCACAAGTCACCTGAGGCGACTAACGTCACCTGTCGAAACTTGATTCCGAACCTCCCCATATTAGATTCGGCAGCAGTTTGGCAATACTCACATCACACTCAGGAGCAGCTTCAATGAAATTCGCGTTCAACAAGAGCCAGATCGCTCTCGCGGCCATCGCGGCCATCGGCATGACCGCCCTGGCCACCGCCCCCACCACGGCCAGCGCCGCCAAGGCCGCAGGCACCTACGTGACCGGCGACATCCACAACCACACCACCTGCTCGGACGGCTCGACCTCGATGCAAAAGCTGGTGAAGAAGTCCACCAGCACCGTGGCCAGCGGCGACGGCTGGGGCCTTGATTGGTTCGTGCAAGCCGGCCACGGCGGCTCGGGCACCAGGAACTGCACGCTGACCGAAGACGCCACGCTCGACACGCCGGCTTACCCGTTTGTGGCCGGCACCTCGCCGACCACCACCTGGCAGAGCACTCCCGCTGGTGCCGCTGGCGCGGTCAACCCGAAGGGCCGGGTCTCTGGCTCATCGCCAGCTCAAGTAATGTGGCGTTGGCAAGCGCTGCAGGAATTCCAGTACCCCGTCATGGAGTACCTGGCCACGCTGCGTAACAAGCCGCTGTTCCTGGGCCTGGAATCGGTGGTTGCCGGTCACGAGCACTCGTCGATGAGCATCATCAACGGCCAGCTGCCTTCTTCGCTGAGCGCCGCCGGCCTGCCCAGCGGCCCCAACACCACCGCTGGCGCCAGCCGCTACACGGCGGTCGGTAACGCCAACCTGCTGGCCAAGTGGTCGTACTGCTTCGACCGCAACGACACCGACACCAGCCGTGGCAACACCACCACCACCAGCGGCACCGGCAACAACTGGGATTGCTCGTTCACCGGCGGTCTGAACTCCACCAGCGCCGACTGGAACGACACCTCCAAGAAGCTGGTCCCGGCCAGCGGCACCGGCACCGGCACCAGGGGCCACAACAAGACCCTCGAGGCCTTGAGGTGGATGAACGTGAACGCACCCGACGGCAGCTACTACATCCCTGCTCACCTGGAGCGCGCCGGCCCATTCAATCCCAACGGCAACAACGGCTTCAACGTCGAGCACCTGCGCAACATGAACAACGCAGCGCCAAGGATTGCGTTCGCCATGGAAACCCAGCCTGGCCATGGCGCATCCAGCGACCGTGGTGAGTACCTCCCGGTGCGCAACAACTTCGGTTCCGGCAACTTCGACACCGGCGGTGGCGTCAAGGTGAACGTCGACACAGTGGGCGGAACGACCTACGGCGGTACGGGTGTGTATGGCGCGCAAATTGGCGGCGTGTGGGATGCGCTGCTGGGTGAAGGCCGCAACTTCTGGTTCTCGGCCAGCTCCGACTGGCACAACCGCGGCAGCTTCGGCGGCGATGACGTGCGCTCGACGCAAGACTTCTACCCTGGCGAATACCAGCGCATGTACGTGATGGCGCGCAACGGCAGCGCCAACGCCAAGGTGACGCCGCAGATGATCGTTGACGGCATGCGCACGGGCAACAAGTGGGTTGCCGCTGGCCAGCTGATCGACCGCATGGCCTTCATCGCCTGCTCTTCCTACCCTGGCGTCGGTGCCCGTTCCAACGCTGCGGTTCAGGCTCTGGCCGTCGCTGCAGCCACGGGCAACACCGACATCGACAAGGCTGGCTGCGCCACCATGGGCGAAAAGCTGGTCATGCCCAAGGCCGGTGGCGAAGTCGTGGTGTCGATCGTGGTGCGTGACCCATCGGGCACGAACTACTCGCCATACACCTTCAACAACCCATCGCTGGCCCAGATCAGCATGAGCCAGCCCCTGAACGCCCCGGTGCTGGACCACGTGGACGTGATCCGTGGCATGGTCACTGGCTACAAGACGCCGGGTGCGGCTGACTACTCCGGTGCGTGGCCTTCCAACACCGACTGGCTCAGCACCGATGGCGTCACGGCCGGTCTGTCTGCGGTGCCTGCTGCAGCCAAGAACACCAGCGCGGCGGTGATCAAGACGTTCGCCGCCACGGGCGGCAGTGCATGGACCTCGGTCTCGGGCAACACCGAGTACAAGGCCATGACGTTCCGCATCTCGGCCGTCAACGCTTCGCAGTATGTGCGCCTGCGTGGTACCAACCTGCCTGCCTCGGTGCCTTACGAGACCGATGCCAGCGGCAACCCACTGGCTGATCTGTTCACCAACGCAAGCAATCCGACCAAGCTGAAAATCCCTTGCACGGTGATCGGCATCAACGTTCCGGCCAACGCCACGCCAGCACCTGTGGGCACCACGATCGACGGCTGCCCGGCGCACATGGAAACGGCCACCGGCGAATCGCCCATCGCGGGCCAGAAGGCTGTGTCGTATGACGTGGCTGCCTGGGCTGACCTGTGGTTCTACAGCAACCCGATCTACATCCAGGTGACGGGTTCGACGGCTGTGGCCGGCGTTCAGTAATCCAGAACGCGGCTTGACCCCCTGAAACGCCGCGCGGCAAAACCGCGCGGCGTTTTTTTGCCTCTCCAAAGGGTGCTGTCAATCGGGTTTCGTCTTACGCCTGTCGCTGACGCCGCCTACGATTTGTGGCTCTTCTCACGCTGAATCTGACCATGTCCACGCCGATGTCTGAATCGCTGCCTCACCCGTCCGCATCGCCTGCCGCCACGCAAGCCGCAACCCCCTCAAGACCCCACTGGCTGCGCGAGCCGCTGCTGCATTTCGTGCTGCTCGGCGGCCTGGTGTTTGCAGCCGACCATGTGCTGCTCGACAAGACCAAGGACACCAAGACGATCGTGATGGGCGCTGCGGTCGATGCCGAGGCCCGAAAGGTCTTCAGCGACGCCCGGGGCCACGCGCCCAACGACAAGGAACTGGCCGCTTTACGCCAAACCTGGCTCGACAACGAGGTGCTCTACCGCGAAGGCTTGGCGTTGCGGCTCGACAGGGGTGACCCCACCATCCGCGAGCGGGTCATCTTCAAGTCCCTGATGGCGATCGAGCCCACGCTGCGGCTGCCGCCCATCGACGAGCCAAAGCTGCGCGAGTGGTTCGAAGCCCGTCGCGCGAAGTACGACCAACCCCCACGCTACGACTTCGAAGAGGCCGTGCTGCCCGGCACGCCCACCGAAGCCGAACTCAATGCCCTGGTTCAAACGCTGAACGCCGGCCCGTCGGGATCGACGCAAGCGCAAACAGAAGCCAGCCTGCGGGTGTTCAAGGGTCGCCCGCTGGAAAACCTGCGCGCCAGCTACGGCGACGAGTTCAGCACGGCGCTGGCCGCCGGTGAACCGGGCATCTGGCGCGTCCTGCCGACGACCAGCGGCCCGCGAGCGATGCGGCTGGACGCCGTGACCGCCAAGCAGCCCGCCGATTTCGACGTGGTTCGCAACGTCGTGCGCCAAGACTGGGTCGACACGACGATGGCCGAGCTGCGAACCAGTGCCGTTCGCGAGATGGCCAAGAAGTACACCCTGCAGGTTGAGGGCACCGCGAAATGAGCCGCAGCTGGCGATGGCTGGTGCTGGCTGCGCTGGCGCTGATCGGCGTGGCCGCCTCGGCGCACGAGATGAGCATGGCCGAGCTGGAAATGCGCGAGCACGCACCCGGCCAGTTCACCTGGCAATGGGCCGCGAGCGAACGCGTGGCTGAAAACTCGCTGACGCCCGTGTGGCCCGAGGGCTGTCAGGGCGACGCGCGTGAGGTGCGCTGCGGCGAAGGCGGTCTCAAGGGCGAGCTGTCGGTCGACGGCGTGGGCCAGAAGTTCTCGGCGGCCATCGTCAAGATCACCTGGCTCGACGGCCAGCTGCGCGCCTACACCCTGACCGAAGGGCAACCCAAGGTGCACCTGTACGGCACCGCTGACGACCAGCGCGGCATGAGCGAGGTGGCCTCGGCCTACACGGTGCTGGGCATCGAGCACATCCTGAGCGGCTTCGACCACCTGCTGTTCGTGATCGGGCTGCTGTTCCTGGTGGGCTTTCACAAGCGGCTGATCCTCACCATCACCGCCTTCACCGTGGCGCACAGCCTCACGCTGGCCAGCAGCGCGCTGGGCTGGCTGGTGCTGCGCTCGCCGCCGGTGGAAGCCACCATCGCGCTGTCGATCATGCTGGTGGCCAGCGAGGCGCTGCGCGATCGCGAGACGCTGGCTCGGCGCTGGCCGGCGCTGGTGGCATTCGGGTTCGGTCTGGTGCACGGCCTGGGCTTTGCCGGCGCCTTGCAGGAGATCGGCCTGCCGGACAGCCATTTCATGCTGGCGCTGCTGACCTTCAATGTGGGCGTCGAGATCGGCCAGTTGCTGACCGTGGGCGCGGCGTGGCTGGTGTACCGCGCGGTGCGGCAGCTTCCGGTGGTGCCGCAGGCGCGGCTGGCCGCGCTGTATGCGATCGGCACCATGGCGGCATACTGGGCAGTAGAACGCGTGTTTGCCATCGTTGCGGCCTGATCGCCACGGCGGCCGGGGCTGAGCCGCCCGGCGAGCAAAATCAGTGACGCGCACCCACCGATTCAGGAGCCCGCCGCCATGTTCTCGCGCCGCAGTCCACCGTTCGCAAACCGCCCCATCGCCGCGTGCTCGGCGACGGCAGTGCTGTGTTGCGGCCTTTGGCTGGCTGCGCCGTTGCAAGCGGCCCAACCGGTGGTCAAGGGCCCGGAGTCGGTGGCCGACTGGAACCGCGCGGGCCAAGTCTTCATCGAAGCCGGCAAGCGACTGAGCCCCCACAACGCGCGGGCGAAAAACGTGATCCTCTTCGTGGGCGACGGCATGGGCATTTCGACCGTGACGGCCGCACGCATTCTTGAAGGCCAGCTGGCCGGCCGTCCCGGCGAGGAAAATCGGCTGTCGTTCGAGAACATGCCTTACGCCGCGCTGTCCAAGACGTATTCGTGGGACCAGCAAACCTCGGACTCGGCGCCGACCATGACCGCCATGGCCACCGGCTACAAGGCGCGCGAGGGCATGCTGTCGGTCGACCACCTGACGCCGCGTGGCGAATGCAGCGCCGAGGTCAACCGCGCCCATGCGCTCAAGACCATCCTTGAATACGCGGCTGAGTCGGGCAAATCCACCGGCATCGTGACCACCGCACGGCTGACCCACGCCACGCCCGCAGCGCTGTACGCCCACATCGCCTATCGCGACTGGGAGGCCGATTCGAACCAGCCCGAGCTCAGCCACGGCGCGCCCTGTCGCGGTGCTGAAGGCAGCGTCAAGGACATCGCGCGGCAGTTGATCGAGGTCTCGCCCGCGGTGCGCCGCAGCCTGAAGGTGGCCATGGGCGGCGGGCGCATGAATTTCATGCCGGCCAGCCACGATGGCGTGAATGCGGCAGACCCCGAACACCCCAAGGGCAAAGGCCGCCGCGCCGATGGCCGTGACCTGACCGCCGAATGGCTGACCACTCGCGGGGCTGGCGCGGCTTATGTGTGGAACCGCCAGCAGTTCGACGCTCTGGACGCCACCCGCGCCACGCATGTGCTGGGGCTGTTCGAGCCTTCGCACATGCAGTACGAAGCCGACAGGGCCAAAGACGGCGCGGGTGAGCCCAGCCTGAGCGAGATGACGGCCAAGTCGCTGCAGATGCTGCAAAAAGATCGCAAGGGCTACTTCTTGCACGTCGAAGCCGGACGCATCGACCACGCCCACCATGCCGGCAATGCCAAGCGCGCGCTGCTCGAGACCATCGAGTTCGCACGCGCAGTCCGCTACGCGATGGACCACACCGACCCGAAGGACACGCTGATCATCGTCACCGCCGATCACAGCCACACACTCACCATCGCCGGCTACCCCAGCCGGGGCAACGACATCCTGGGTCTGGTGCGTGAAGTGCCGGCCACCGATGGCGCGCCGCTGGCGCCCAGCAAGGACGCCAACGGCCTGCCCTTCACCACACTCGGCTATGCCAACGGCCCGGGCCACCGCGCCTTGGGCCGCCCCGACCTGACCCGCGTGGACACCGCCGGGCTGGACTTCCTGCAGGAAGCTGCCGTGCCGCTGGGCTCGGAGACGCACGCTGGCGAGGACGTGGCCATCTACGCGCGCGGCCCCAAGGCCCATCTGGTGCGCGGCTCGATGGAGCAGAACTGGATCTTTCACGTGATGCGCGATGCATTCGGCTTCTGACGGACTGCGCAGGGCGATCGCGCTAGCGGCTTTGGCCTTGGCCTGTGGCGGCGCGCTGGCACAAACGCCGAGGGGCGTGACCGAGGCTGGGGCTGCCGCTGACGCACCGCTCGCAGCCCGGTACCGGGTGGTGGTGGTCGCCGGAGTCGACGCCAGCGGCAGCACGGTGCGGCAGCAGGAATGGGTGTTTTGGCGCCAAGCCGACACGGTGGCGATCCACAAGGGCGGCACCGAAGAGATCTGGCAGCGCGATGTGCACGGCCGCATTTCGCTGCAGCGGGTGTTGCACGCACAGCGCACGGTGGTCGATTACAGCGCCGGCGAATTGGCCACCTTGGGCATCGAGCCGGACTGGTCCGAGCTGTCTCGCTTCGGCAGCGCGCGAGGTGCCGCGGGGGTCGACTGGGACGACCGCCTGAACCTGCCCGCGCGGCTCACGCAGCTCATCAACGGCCGCACGCTGGTTCGCTTCGACTTGCTCGAATCCCGACCGGGCGCACCGGCCGATTGGGATCTGCCGGGCCATCGCAGCGCCGGCTACGCCCGCATCGACGCCGCCGACTTCGGCGACATGGCCTACGACCCGGCAGTCAGGGCGGCCGAATCGCTCGATGTGCAAGCCGGCTGGCGGCAGGCCACGCATCGGCACTGAACACGGAATCAGGAGACAGCGCGACCATGAGCCTGACCCGACGACGGTTTTTGCAGGTCTGCGGTGCCGCCACACCGGTGGCGATGGCCGCGCAAGGCGAGCAGCCCCGCTTCGATCTGGGCATCGCCTCAGGCCACCCCACGCCCAGCAGCGTGGTGCTGTGGACGCGGCTGACCGGCGGCGACCTGCCCGCGCAGGTGGAGGTGCAGTGGGAGCTGGCGCACGACGAAGGCTTCAAGCAGATCGCCGCGCGTGGCACGCACACGGCCGATGCCGACTGGGCGCACAGCGTGCACGCCGAGCCGCTCGGGCTCGCGCCGGCTCGCTGGTACTGGTACCGCTTCACGGCCCTGGGCGACCGCAGCGCCACCGGACGCACCCGCACCGCGCCCGCGCCCAACGCCGCCGCGCCGCTGCGCTTTGCGATTGCCAGCTGCCAGCGGTTTGATGCCGGCCACTACGCCGCGTGGCGCGACATCGCCGGGCAGTCGCTCGATCTGGTGATGTTTCTGGGCGACTACATCTATGAAACCGGCTCGCCTGCTGACGCCGTGCGCCGCCATGAAGGCGGCTACGTGAAGACGCTGCCGGCCTACCGCGAGCGCTACGCCACCTACAAGCGCGACCCCTTGCTGCAGGCCGCCCACGCCAGCGCGCCGTGGCTGATGGTGTGGGACGACCACGAGGTCGACAACGACTACGCCAATCTGCAGGGACAGCAGTTGCAGAGCGACTTCGCCGAGCAGCGTGCCGCGGCCTATCAGGCCTACTGGGAGCACATGCCGTTTCCGATGTCGGCACGGCCGAAGCTCGATGTGCCGGGCGCCTCGATGCGCATCACGGGCCGGCTCGACTGGGGCACGCTGGCGCGCATCCACCTGCTTGACGACCGGCAGTACCGCGATCCCCAGGCCTGCCCGCGGCCAGACCGCGGCGGCTCCAACACCGTGGCCGCCAAGGATTGCCCGCAGCTGGGTGATCCCGCACGCAGCCTGCTGGGCGCAGATCAGGAACGCTGGCTGGCGCAGGGCTGGAGCCTGGAGCGCCCCTGGAACCTGGTGGCGCAGCAGACCCTGATGACCCGCCACAGCTGGAGCGACACCGCCAACGGCGGCGGCACCTACTGGACCGACGGCTGGGACGGCTACCCCGCTGCCCGCGCGCGGCTGCTCGGCGTCGTCGACAAAAAGCGCGTGCCCGGCGTGGTGGTGCTCGGCGGCGACGTGCACTCCAGCGTGGTGGCCGACCTGAAGACCGACTTCGACCGGCCCGGCGCGCGCGTGGTGGCCACCGAGTTCTGCGGCACCTCGATCAGCAGCCACGGCCTGCCGCCGAGCCGCGTGGCAGCCGCCTTGCCTTTCAACCCGAACATCCACTACAGCCGGCCAGACCAGCGCGGCAGCATCGTGTTCACCCTTGACCGCAAGCAGTTGCGAGCCGATCTGCGGGCAGTGGCCGATCCGGCCGATGCACAAAGCGCCGTCGACACGGCGGCCCGTTTTGTGGTGGAAGCCAAACGCCCAGGGGCCGTCAAAGCCTGACCTCCGCGAGGCAAACACACGCTAAGCGCGATCGAAGATCCATCGCATTGATCGCGGCCGTGCCGCAAAGGTCGATTTCGACGTCACAATCTCGTTCCCCCGGACAGGTCGGCGGTAAAGCGTGTGGTATTGGGCGAGCCTCGGTGCGAGGCGGGGTTCGCCCAATCCCGTTTTTGTCTTTACCTTTGATTGGAGTTCCCATGAACCGTCCCGTGATGGAAGGGCCACGCTTGAACGTGCCCGCTTACCTGAAGCACCAGCGCCTCGTGGCCTGGGTGGCAGACGTTGCAGCGCTCACCGAAGCGGCCGACGTGTACTGGTGCGACGGCTCGCAAGCCGAATACGAGCGGCTGTGCGACCTGCTGGTGGCCAACGGCACCATGAAAAAGCTCAACGCTCAACTGCGCCCCAACAGCTTTCTCGCCATCAGCGACCCCAGCGACGTGGCACGCGTCGAAGACCGCACCTACATCTGCAGCGAGCGCAAGGAAGAAGCCGGCCCCACCAACAACTGGATGGCGCCCGCCGAAATGCGCGCGCTGCTGCAAACGGGCGACAAGGCCTTGTTCCGCGGTGCGATGAAGGGCCGTACTCTTTATGTGGTGCCGTTCTCGATGGGCCCGATCGGCTCGCACATCTCGCACATTGGCGTGGAACTGTCTGACAGCCCGTATGTGGCGATCAGCATGCGCACCATGACCCGCATGGGTCGCGCTGCCATTGAAGTGCTGGGCGACAACGGTGACTTCGTGCCCTGCGTGCACACCGTGGGCGCACCGCTCGAAGCCGGCCAGAAGGATGTCTCGTGGCCTTGCAACAGCACCAAGTACATCGTGCACTACCCCGAGACCCACGAGATCTGGAGCTACGGTTCGGGCTACGGCGGCAACGCGCTGCTGGGCAAGAAGTGCTTCGCGCTGCGCATCGCCTCGACCATGGGCCGCGATCAGGGCTGGTTGGCCGAGCACATGCTGGTGCTGGGCGTGACCTCGCCCGCCGGCAAGAAGTACCACGTGGCCGGCGCCTTCCCGAGCGCGTGCGGCAAGACCAACTTCTCGATGCTGGTGCCACCCGCCGGCTACGCAGGCTGGAAGGTCACCACCATCGGTGACGACATCGCCTGGATCAAGCCGGGCACCGATGGCCGCATGTACGCCATCAACCCCGAAGCTGGCTATTTCGGCGTGGCTCCGGGCACCAACTACAAGACCAACCCGAACTGCATGGATTCGCTCAAGCACGACGTGGTGTTCACCAACGTGGCGCTCACCGATGACGGCGACGTGTGGTGGGAAGGCATGACCGACACCCCGCCGGCGCACCTGATCGACTGGCAAGGCAAGGACTGGACCCCGGCCATCGCCAAGGAAACCGGCGCCAAGGCCGCGCACCCGAACGCCCGCTTCACCGTGGCCGCCACCAACAACCCGGTGCTCGACCCCGAGTGGGACAGCGCCAACGGCGTGGCCATCGATGCCTTCATCTTCGGCGGTCGCCGCTCGACCACGGTGCCACTGGTCACC